>NZ_JAVAJF010000001.1:986866-1315822 GCF_030718085.1 Marinobacter sp. MDS2 | reverse complement strand
TTCCCTGCGCTTTATCTTCCACCAGCGTCAGGGCGTGCTTCACTAACCGAAGAGGATTAATCGGAACGAGTGAATGAAGCCCGGTGGTTTCGATACCGCCGGAATTGATCTTCGACATACCTTCCATCATCTTCACAGCCTGGGTGACTGCGCTATCAATGGATTCGACCTTGGCCGCGGCTTCATCCGAAGGATTTAGTTTTTTCAGGCGGTTGGCAGCCAGGGTGATGCGATTCAGGGGGCTTCGGATATCGCGTGAGAATTGTGCAAGAACGTCATCTCTGGCCGCAAGCAGTTCCTGGGTGTGAGAAACATCCACAAATTCGAATAGGATTCCAATCAGCTGGAAGGGATCCGCTTCACTGCGCCCCTGGTTGCTTTCCGTTGCCGAGAGGGTGCGCTTGACCGCCCTTACATGCAACATATAGCTGTTTTGCTTTCGGAGCGGTTTGACCGGCAGAAAAACCGGTTTTTGTTTAAGTGTGACGTGTCTGAGCTCTCGCCGGGCTTCCTCAAGATTTAACTCGCAGACCTCGCAAAGCAGTTCTGCAGCTGTTAAAGAAAAGGGTGAGAACCCAGATTCTCTCGCAAGCTGCTCAAGCATCTGGTTCGTCTGTGTTATCTGGCCAAACAGATCGTACAGCAAAACAGCGGACCCCAGACCGGCGAACACATCTTCCATCTCATCCAGTCGCTTTTCCAACAGATTTAGCGCGTTCTGTAGATCCCGGTGTGGCCTTCGCCCCCCATCGAGACCTGCCAGTCGAGCGCTCATGCTACTTTGCAGCTTTCGCTCCCGCTGCCATTGCTCGCGGTGGAACAGCAACTCTGAAATCTGTGCGGCAAAGTCCGACACATTGCTTTCAAAGGCCGCTTGATTCCAGTTGGTGCCTGGCTGCACCGCCAACGCCCAAAAGCCCATGATCTCGTTGGCAAACTGCAATGGCACCAGGTATTCGATCTCCCCTGCGGCTGCTTCCCGGAAGTACTGGCGCGTCATAAGCAGAGGGCCGCCCAGCTCGATGGCAGTGCTGTAGGGCGTGCGCTGAAAGTCACGGCGTTGCTCGGCTATGCTGTCGATGCTGCAGTTTAGGGCCTGAATCTCATGGACCCGATGGTCCTCGGGTACCTTTTCCAGAAGTATTGATCGATTCAGGTTCAGTTGTTGATTGATGAGTACGACTATTTTGGCCCAAGGGTTATCGCTCTCAAAGAAAGAAGCGCGGGCAAAACGCTCTGAAAGCATACTGTTTGATTCTGCCAACATAGAAGCCACGGCTCTGTCTTCATTCAGCCGTTGCGCCTGAAAGACAAAAAAGAGGCTGGCCATCTGAGTGAAAAGAAGCTCTGTAAGCGGGAAAATCCTGAAAGTGAAGGTCAGAGATAGCACGTAGGCCGTCACAAGCAAAAATGAAATGACCAGGCTGGACACTATGCCCTGAAGAGGCGACAGCCACTGGAGCAGGATAAGGTTGCTGACAAATAGCAGGCCAATCAGAAGTGGAGCTACCCAGGCAGCATAGGGCTCAACGGCTGAATCGGTTGCCAGCGTTGACCAGATCAGGCCCTGAATCTGAAGGGCGCTAATCGTTTCAGAATTCCCTGGAACTGCGTAGCCGGGATCATTGCCGGCTGAAGAGAGCTCAATCAGGATCGTTTTTCCCTCGACCAGAGCGGGGATGAGCTGGCCAGACGCGACCTGTTGCAAAGAGACTTCCGGCTGACCGTTCGATAAAAAAAGAAAGTTAATACCTTGGTTTTCGTCAGCTTGATTGGGCAAGTGTGTTGGAGAGAAAGGATGACGGCTATTTTCTGATGGATTTGTCACATACCTGTACTGGCCGCTGGAAAAAGTCGGAGCGGGAAGGTTTGTGACACTAATGGAATCAGGCAGCTGGAGTTGCGTGGCTATGCCGTCTTCCGAGGCTTTCTTTGAGACCGTTAATAGCAATTGATCCGAGAACACGGTTGAGCCGAGGGAAGCCAGCAGTGGGCTTGAAAAAAGCAGGCCGGATAGCTCAGGAAGAATAATCAGTTCGTTCGCCCCTAGTGCATGGAGGTTCTCTAATGCCTGGATGAGCGTTGTCCGATTGATATCTTTGGCCGCGACAGATACCAGCAGTGGATTGTTCTTCGGCGTTGCTGATGCCACTCCCGTATTGATCAGGAGGTCATGGGCGTGCAGATTGGCTGCGCGGCCCCAGTGAAAAAAAGCTGCGGTCATCAAAACGGCCAGCAATAACGATGCGGATGCCAGATAACGCCATCTACCCATACTTGTCATGGTCAGGAAATCCCAATGCTTATAATTATCTTGACGAGAGAAGCTCTGAAGCCGAAGAGAAGAATGATAGCTGATTTTGACTGCACTTGTGGAAGTGAGCTTTTACTCAACTTGTGTGCTCATGTGCTCACAAGTCTGCATGGATGCTAATGGATTAACATGGATGTTATCGACATAAAAAAGCCCCGTTTCCGGGGCTTTAGGGTGTTTTAATGGATCTTGCTGGATCCCCTAAAACTCTTGGTTGGTGGAGACGGCGGGAATTGAACCCGCGTCCGCCAGCACTATGCCTTGAGATCTACATGTTTATGTCCTTCTATTGATTTAACCTCAAGCGACCCGAAGGCCAGGGTGCAGGAGGCGAGTTCTTTAAATCTTAGCCGTTAGCCAGTGAACTCTGGATAACGGAGCGTCCCGTAAGCGATGACGTCCTGAGATGTTGCTTCCGGGCTACGGGCGACCCGGTCAGGACGACTAGCAGCTTACGCTGCTAGTGCGTAGTTTTCGTCGTTTGCGACTATTGCATTGCAGCTTTGGATTAACGAGATTCGCTGCCATCTCGACATGCACCCAAGGGTTCGCCACCAGCGTCGAAGCCATGTCGTCCCCTTATCCACAGTATATGTGGGCGCCTTGCATAACTTCAAGGCTTGTTTGTTGCGGTTTGTACGATCAGCCGGCGTTTTCCCGCATGATCCGTTGCTTCTGACGGTTCCAGTCGCGCTCTTTCTCGGTGGCGCGCTTGTCGAACAGCTTCTTGCCTTTCACCAGAGCGATTTCACATTTTACCTTGTTGCCTTTCCAGTACAGAGCGAGAGGTACGCATGTTTGGCCTGCCTGACTGGTTTCCCCGATCAGCTTGGCCAGCTCCTTTGCGTGCAGAAGCAGTTTGCGTGTGCGGGTTGGGTCGGCAATCACGTGAGTGGATGCGGCCGTCAACGGTTGAAAGTGGGCGCCGAGCAGAAAAGCTTCGCCGTCTTTCAACAACACATAGGCGTCGGTGATCTGGCCTTTGCCAGCCCGCAACGATTTAACTTCCCAGCCGAGCAGGGCGATGCCCGCTTCGAAGCGTTCCTCTATATGGTATTCATGTTTCGCCTTTTTGTTGAGGGCGATGGTGCTGCTGGGCATACCAGGCTTTTTCTTACTCATGAAACCTTCTCGGAATCTGAAAAATGAATTTGCTGGCCAATACTGGTTGCCGGCAAAACGGGCATTGTAGCCCAGTAGGGCCGGGCGGGTCACGATTTGGCCTTGGATGGCCTGTTGGCATTCGTACCTGGGCCATACTGTCGGCTACAATAACGAGCCTTTTGACATTAGGGACCAAAATGTCGAGTAAGTATCAGACATCTATCGGGTCATTTACCCGAAAATCAACCTTCTTCTGGGCCTCGGTGGGCGCAACCGTGGGGCTCGCCAATCTGTGGCAGTTCCCGTATCTCGCCAGCGTTCATGGCGGAGGGCTGTTTGTGCTGGCGTATCTGGTCTGTTTGCTTGTGGTCACGCTCCCGCTAATGGTGACCGAGGCTGCGATTGGCCGGCACTCTCGCCACGGTATGGTGC
Organism: Marinobacter sp. MDS2; assembly: GCF_030718085.1. NCBI lineage: Bacteria > Pseudomonadati > Pseudomonadota > Gammaproteobacteria > Pseudomonadales > Marinobacteraceae > Marinobacter > Marinobacter sp. MDS2. Next base: position 1,311,972 of record NZ_JAVAJF010000001.1, on the reverse strand, counting down.
TGGCGATGGATGGGTTGGTTAAAACGGCAGGCGGCTCGCCGGTGTGGCGTTTGGCTGGGCCGCTCAGCATTCTGGCGTCGTTTCTGGTGCTTTCGTTTACCGCGGTGTTTGGCGGAATCGTTGTCGCTTATATCTTCTTTGGTGCGACGGACAGCTTCGGGAGTGCCAATACGGCAGAGGCCACGGGGATTCTGGCGGAACTGGTGTCGAGCTCCGGGCGTCACCGGGAGTTTATGGGCTGGCATGCCTTTTTTTTGCTGCTGGTGGTGTGGGTATCAGCTCGTGGCGTGGTGAGCGGAGTCGAGCGGTCACTGCGGATGATTGTGCCTGGCGGTTTAGTGCTGATGTTCGGGCTCTTCGGAGTGGCGGCAACACAGGGCCAGTTGGCATCGGGCATTGATAGTATTTTGGTTCTCCGGCCGGCGCAGTTTGGTCTTGAAAGCCTTCAGGCGGCATTCTTCCACGCTTTTTTCACTTTGGGCTTAGGTGTGGGTGTCTGGGCTATTTTCGGAGCCTATAGTACCTCCCATACCAGGCTGAAGCGTTCGTTGTTGGCGGTCGTGCTGATGGATACCTTAATCGCCATTGTGGTCGGTGTGATGATGTTCTCGGTGGCATCGGGCAGTGGCAGCCTGGACGGTCAACACGGGTTCGGGCTGTTGTTTATTTCCCTTCCGGTTACGCTGGCTCCGGTGCCGTTCAGTCAGGTCGTTATTACTGCTGTGTTTTTGGCAGTCATGTTGGTGGTATGGGCAACCTCGATTGCTTTGCTGGAGTCGGTGGTTGCCTGGTTTCGGGAGTGGACGGGGGCGCCAAGATCCTGGTCGGTCATCATTGTGGGCACCGCCGTTTGGCTCGCGGGTTTAGGCTCTTTGTTTTCGTTCAACGTATGGTCTGAATATCGGTTGGCGGGTGCTACGACCTATCGCTGGATTGAATTGGTTGCCGGTGGCGTGTTGATTCCTTTGGTCGCCATCCTGGTCGCAACCTTTGCCGGGTGGGGGCTAACCAAGCGATATTCGGCCGGTATGCTGGGCGATGCACCTGTGTTGTTCCGCAAGGCATGGCTTTGGTCAATGCGCCTGATCCTGCCGTTGGTTGTGGCCTGGATCGGAATCCAATACACGGCAGTATCATTAGCGAACCTGTGCGAAAATGGCAGCGCAGCAATCTGGTGCTCGACAGGCCAAAGCTCGGTTGCTGAAGAGCCTTCAGTGCCAGAGCGTGCGTCGGACCCGAAACCGGAGAACGGAGTTGATGAAGGTTCAAACGTAACCACCTCGACAAAAGCGAGCGTGGGCGAAGACGCAAATCGGGAACGTGCGGCTCCCAGTGAAGACGATATCCTTTATCATAGTGTTTAGCCGATTGCCCCCTGTCGGTGGGGCGCGATTACATCGAAAGGTAGGAATTCCGGTTTTATGGCTCATCAGATAGATAAAACAGCGCTGGTCATGCATTCAGCGGAGCGTATGTTCCACTTGGTGAATGACATAGCCCGATACCCTGAATTTTTGCCATGGTGTGCTGGCGCGGAGGTGCACCAGCAAACCGATCAAGAAATCATGGCGTCGCTGGAAATCGCGAAAGGTGGCGTGCGGCACACGCTGACCACCTGTAACCAGTTGTTAATGCCGGAATCCATTGAAATGAAGTTGGTGGAGGGGCCGCTTAAGAACCTGACTGGTCGCTGGCACTTTCGCCCGCTGGACTCCAACGCCTGTAAGGTAATTCTCAGTTTGGAGTTTGAGTTCTCGGGTTCGCTGGCCCGGATGACGTTCGGGCCGGTCTTCAATCAAGCGGCAAATACCATGGTGGATGCTTTCTGCCGTCGTGCCGATGAAGTGTATAAAGCAGGGGAGCTTTGCTGATGCGGGTTGAAGTGGCTTACGCGCGGCCGGACAAGCAACAGATTCTGGAAGTCGCTGTGCCGGAGGGTACCACGGCACTTGAGGCGGTGAAGGCGTCAGGTATTGTAGACGTGTTCCCGGAAATCAATCCTGACGATATCGATATGGGTATTTTTGGCAAGGTGGTGAAAAAGCCGGCCAGCCATGTTCTGCACGAGGGCGATCGGGTGGAGCTTTACCGGCCTTTGATCATCGACCCCAAACAGGCCCGTTTAAACCGGGCCAAGAAAAAGGCGTGAGATTTTAGTAAGCCGGCGTTTCGTCGAGCAACTTGGCCTCGTGATAGCGATAGCTGTTTTCATCGTAGTACACAACGATGCGCTGCTCTTCGATGTCGCCGCCACGGCGCTGGAAGGTATAGATGTAGTATTCCTGTGAGGGATCTACCGGGTTCAGCATCAAAGGCGTTCCCAGCAAGGCATGAACCTGGCTCCGTTGCATGCCTTCCGACAAGCTTGCCAGCTCCTCGTCAGTGACAATGTTGCCCTGCTGGACGTTGATTTTGTAAACGCCCGGGAAAACACATCCCGCCAGAGATATAATGGTAATAAGAACGATAGCGGTGAGCTTTTGCATCGCTTAGGGAAATCCTCTATCTTGAGTTCGCCTGCCTGGAGCAGGAGTGAAACGGGCTAACCGTTGAACGGCGGCTTCATCATACCGGAAGCCGTAAGGCACACCAAAGAGTGAATACTAGCATGTCATCTGAAAACACCGAATTACGAAAAGTCGGTCTTAAGGTAACTCTTCCGAGAGTTAAGATCTTCAATATCCTTGAGAATGCTAAAGAGCATCATTTGAGTGCCGAGGACGTCTATAAAAAACTGTTAGACCAAGGCGACGACGTGGGATTGGCAACCGTGTACCGGGTGCTGACCCAATTCGAAACAGCGGGGCTGATTCTTCGCCACAATTTTGAAGGCGGCCATGCCGTGTTCGAAATGGCGGGTGAAGACCACCATGATCACATGGTGTGTACCGAGACCGGCGAAGTTGTCGAGTTTGTCGATGAAGTGATTGAAGAGCGTCAGAAGAAAATCGCGGCCGAGCACGGATACGAGATCGTGGAGCATAGCCTGATCTTGTACGTTAAGCCGATAAAATCTGGCGACAAGTAAGTAAATAGAAGCAATAAAAAAGGGGCCGGCATAGGCGGGCCCCAAAAACTCTCGAATCGAGAGGGGATTCTTTACTCAGTGATGGGTTGCCTGACCTTTCACAACCATCTCTTTAGCATGTGCGATTGTTTGTTCGGTCATATCCACGCCGCCCAGCATGCGGGCCACCTCATCAATTCTGCCTTGGTCGTTAAGCGCTTCGATGCGCGAGAAGGTCGCTTCTTTTTCGGTAAATTTGCTCACAAATAGGTGCTGATGGCTTTGCGCCGCCACTTGGGGCAGGTGAGTTACGCAGAGAACCTGACCGTTGCTTCCCAGCGATCTCAGCAAGCGGCCAACCACTTCAGCAGTGCCACCGCCAATACCAACGTCCACTTCGTCGAACACCAAAGTAGGCGTGGTCGAGGTTTGGGCAACCACGACCTGAATGGCCAGGCTGATGCGCGACAATTCCCCGCCGGAGGCTACTTTTGCCAAGGGTCGGGCCGGTTGTCCGGGGTTGGCGCTGACCAAAAACTCGATGTCTTCCCGGCCGTGTGGTGCCGGTACGTCTTCTTTATCGCTGTTCAAGTGAGTAACGAACTGCACAGACGGCATGCTCAGTTGTGCCAGTTCGTGGGCGATTCGTTGGTCTAATTCGGCAGCGGCTTGCTCTCGCTTGGCCGACAGTTGTGCTGCAACTGCGTCAAACTCGGCTTTGTATGTCTCAAGTTCTGCTTCGAGTTGCTCCAGGCTGCCGGCGCCGCCGTCCAGTTCTTCCAGTTCGTCACGAAGACGTTGGTGCAGGTCAGGAAGTTCTTCCGGCCCGATGCGGTGTTTGCGCGCCATCTGATAAACCGCGCTCAAGCGCTCTTCAACTTCCGCAAGCCTTGCCGGGTCAGCTTCATAATCATCAACAAAGCGCCGCAGATTGTCGCCCGCTTCGGAAATCTGAATCTGCGCTTCCTGCAGCATCTGCAGGGTGTCCGCCAAAGCCGGTACCTCTGCTGGCAGCTGTTCCAGCAGCTGCAGCGCTTGGCGGAGGCTGTTTGCGGCACTGGATTCTTCCTCTGTGCACAGTTGAGCCGCCTGATGGCTGCAGTGCAAGATGGCATCGGCCTGGCTGAGTTGTGCTTGCTCCTGCTCAAGGTTTTCTTGTTCGCCGTCTTCCAGTGCCAGGCGGTCGAGTTCTTCCACCTGATATCGCAGCAGCTGAAGCTTGGCTTCGGTTTCGTCAGCGTTTTGCTGGCGCTGGAATAGCTTCTGCTGGGTTTGGTGCCAGTTTTTCCAGACAGCTTTCGTTTGCTCGGCCTGTTGTTCGGCGCCGGCAAACTCATCCAGCAGTTTCCGGTGAGTTTCTTTACGAAGCAGGGATTGGTGCTGGTGCTGGCTGTGGATATCCATCAGCAGCCCGCCCAGTTCTTTCAGTTGCGACAGTGGCGACGGCTGGCCGTTGATAAAGGCTTTGGAACGACCGTCTTTGCTGATGGTGCGGCGCAGGATGCATTCATTTTTTTCGTCCAGATCGTGGCTTTCCAGCCACTTGCCCGCCTCGGGGATGTTGGAAATGTCGAAGCTGGCGGTGATGTCGGCGCGCTTGGCGCCGTGACGCACAGCACCTGCGTCTGCGCGACCGCCCATGGCCAGGCCCAGCGCATCCAGAACAATGGATTTGCCAGCGCCGGTTTCCCCGGTTAGTGCTGTCATGCCCTTGTTGAATTGCAGCTCAACGCGTTCGGCGATGGCGTAGTTGGAAACGGTAAGTTGTGTAAGCATGCCGATACCTCTGCTTGGGCCCGGAAGGGCTACTGGAATAATACTGTTCGCCTATACAGTTGCTGTGAATATATACAGTGATTTTAGGGTTTGCAAATTTTGGTCGGCAAAAAAACGAAAGAATCCGGTGTTGAAAAGGTTGAATCTGAATCTCGGAACCCCATATCGGTTCGCAAAGCATATTTTCCTGCCGTTTTGATCGGCGGGCTCTATTCGCCGCGTGCCTTTGGGCGCTGGAAAACGTATTGGGAGTGATCATGAGTGCTGACGATAAGCGCAACGAGCAAGTAGAAGAACAGGTAGAGGTAGAAGAGGCGACTGCGAACGCAGAACAGCAGGCTGCTGAAGAGCAGGCCGATGCGGGTGAAGTTTCTGAACTGGATGCGCTGAAAGCACAGCTGCAGGAGTACCAGGATCAGGCTCTGCGCGCTCAGGCAGAGATGCAGAACGTTCGTCGCCGGGCAGAGCTGGACGTCGAAAAAGCGCACAAATTCGCGTTGGAAAAATTCGTCAAAGAGCTTCTGCCGGTTGCCGACAGCCTGGAAAAAGCTGTTGAAAGCACCGAAGGAAGTGAAGAGTCGGGTGAACTGGTGGCTTCCATTCGTCAGGGTGTTGAGATGACGCTGGGCTTGTTCCTCGGCAGTCTCAAAAAGTTCAACGTTGAACAGTTGAACCCTGTTGGCGAGCCGTTTGATCCGCAGCAACATGAAGCCATGTCGATGGTGCCCGCACCCGATGCTGAACCGAACAGTGTCGTGGCAGTTGTGCAGAAAGGCTATCTGCTGAACGGTCGTGTCGTTCGCCCGGCCATGGTTGTGGTAGCGAAGGCAGAAAGTGCACCAAAAATCGACGAGCAGGCTTGAAAAACCGAATAAAGCGCCAATATAGCCATTAAACAGAAGCAACCGGGGTGTCATCACTTCGGGCAGATTTCAGCAAGATTTGGAGTGAATTTATGAGCAAGATTATCGGTATTGACCTCGGAACCACCAACTCCTGTGTAGCCGTAATGGACGGCGACAAGGTAAAGGTAATTGAAAACGCCGAGGGTGATCGCACCACCCCATCCATCATTGCTTACACCGATGATGGCGAGACGCTGGTTGGTCAGTCAGCTAAGCGCCAGGCGGTAACCAACCCGGACAACACTCTTTACGCCATCAAGCGTCTGATCGGTCGTCGTTTTGAAGACGACGTCGTGCAAAAAGACATCAAGATGGTGCCGTACAAAATCACCAAAGCAGACAACGGTGATGCGTGGGTAGATGTTAAGGGCCAGAAAATGGCTCCGCCGCAGATTTCTGCAGAAACTCTGAAGAAGATGAAGAAAACGGCAGAAGACTACCTGGGCGAAACCGTAAGCGCCGCAGTTATCACAGTTCCGGCTTACTTTAACGACAGCCAGCGTCAGGCCACCAAAGACGCCGGTAAGATCGCAGGTCTGGAAGTTAAGCGGATCATCAACGAGCCGACCGCAGCTGCTCTGGCCTATGGCATGGACAAGCAAAGCGGCGACCGCACAGTAGCTGTATACGACTTGGGTGGTGGTACCTTCGACCTGTCCATCATCGAAATCGCTGACGTTGACGGCGAACACCAGTTCGAAGTTCTGGCCACAAACGGCGACACCTTCCTGGGTGGTGAAGACTTCGACCTGAAAGTGATCGAATACCTGGCGGACCAGTTCAAGAAAGACAGCGGTATCGACCTGCGTGGCGACTCCCTGGCTATGCAGCGTCTGAAAGAAGCTGCCGAGAAAGCCAAGATTGAACTGTCCAGCAGCCAGCAGACCGACGTGAACCTGCCGTACGTAACTGCAGACGCGACCGGTCCTAAGCACATGAACGTCAAGCTGACCCGTGCCAAACTGGAATCTCTGGTAGAAGATCTGGTTCAGCGCAGCCTTGAGCCTTGTAAAGTGGCTCTGAAAGACTCTGGCCTGAGCGCTTCTGAAATTGACGAAGTGATTCTGGTTGGTGGTCAGACGCGTATGCCGCTGGTTCAGGAGAAAGTGAAAGAGTTCTTCGGCAAAGAGCCGCGCAAAGACGTGAACCCGGACGAAGCGGTAGCCATGGGTGCTGCGATTCAGGGTGCGGTACTGTCTGGTGATGTGAAAGACGTACTGCTGCTGGACGTAACTCCGCTGACCCTCGGTATCGAAACCATGGGTGGCGTAGCAACTCCGCTGATCGACAAGAACACCACCATTCCGACCAAGAAGTCCCAGACTTTCTCCACGGCGGAAGACAACCAGACTGCAGTAACCATCCACGTTGTTCAGGGTGAGCGTAAGCAGGCGGCACAGAACAAGTCTTTGGGTCGTTTTGACCTGGCCGACATCCCGCCGGCGCAGCGCGGTGTGCCGCAGATCGAAGTTACCTTCGATATCGACGCCAACGGTATTCTGAACGTGTCTGCGAAAGACAAGGCGACTGGCAAAGAGCAGTCCATCGTCATCAAGGCCTCTTCCGGCCTGAACGATGACGAAATCGAAAAAATGGTACAAGACGCCGAAGCGAACGCCGAGGAAGATCGCAAGTTCGAAGAGCTGATTCAGGCTCGCAACCAGGGTGACGGCATGGTTCACGCTGTGCGCAAGACCCTGAGCGAAGCTGGCGACAAGGTAAGCGATAGCGAGAAAGAGTCTATCGAAGCTGCGATCAAGGATCTTGAGGAAGCTCTGACTGGCAGCGATAAAGATGATATCGAAGCCAAGACCCAGAAGCTGACCGAAGTATCCTCCGAGCTTGCGCAGAAGATGTACGCGGATCAGGCTGAACAAGCCGCCGGCCAGGAAGGCGAAGAAGCTCAGGCAGCCGATGATGCCGTCGATGCCGAGTTCGAAGAAGTCAAAGACGACAAGAAGTAAATCCTAAGTACATCAGGTAGTTGGAAAGCGCGGGCCGATGTCCGCGTTTTCCGCGTTATAGCAACAGGATTTTAAGCATGGCCAAACGCGATTATTACGAAGTACTTGGGGTCTCCCGGGGCGCGGAAGATAAAGAAATCAAGCGGGCGTACCGTAAGCTCGCGATGAAATACCATCCCGACCGTAACCCGGATGATGCAGACGCCGACGACAAGTTCAAAGAGGCCAGCGAAGCCTACGAAGTGTTGATGGATGCCAACAAACGCGCAGCTTATGACCAGTTTGGGCATGCTGGCGTAGACGGCCAGGCCGGCGGTGGCGGCGGTTTCGGTGGTGGTGGCAACTTCTCAGACATCTTCGGGGATGTATTTGGTGACATCTTCGGCGGTGGCGGCGGCGGTCGCGCACGCAACACCCGGGGTTCCGACCTGCGTTACACGCTGGAGCTGGACCTTGAAGAGGCGGTCAAAGGTAAAGACGTCAAAATTACTATTCCCGGCCATAAGGAATGTGACAGCTGTGACGGTAGCGGCGCTGAAAAAGGCTCCCGCCCGGAAACCTGTGGAACCTGTCAGGGTATGGGGCAGGTGCGTATGCAGCAGGGTTTCTTCACGGTGCAGCAGGCATGCCCGACGTGCCGTGGTTCGGGTCAGATCATCAAGAACCCGTGTAAGTCTTGCCACGGGCAAGGCCGCGTAAGACAAGAGAAAACCCTGTCGGTGAAAGTGCCGCCGGGTGTTGATACTGGCGATCGTATTAGGTTGTCCGGTGAAGGCGAAATGGGTGTGGATGGTGGTCCTCCTGGTGACCTGTACGTGCAGGTGGCGGTGCGTGAACACGCAATCTTCACCCGCGATGGCCGCAACTTATATTGCGAAGTGCCCATCAGTATTGTTGATGCCGCCTTGGGTGGCGAGCTGGAAGTGCCGACACTGGATGGCCGCGTGAAGCTGAAAATCCCGGCCGAAACGCAAACTGGCAAACTGTTCCGCTTGCGCAACAAGGGTGTTAGCCCCGTTCGCGGTGGCCCGGCCGGTGATTTGCTGTGCCGTGTCATGGTAGAAACGCCGGTGAACCTGACCAAGCGTCAGAAAGAATTGTTGGGTGAATTCCAGAAGACGCTGGACGATTCCAATGGTTCCGAGCATGCTCCGAAGAAAACCTCTTGGTTTGAGGGTGTGAAAAGTTTCTTTGACGAAATGAAATTCTGAGGACAGAGCTGATGCGGGTAGCAATCATTGGCGCCGCCGGGCGCATGGGTAAAGTGTTGATCGAGGCAGTGGACGGCACCGAAGGGCTTGAGCTGGGTGCAGCGATTGTCGAGCCAGATAGTAGCCTTATCGGCGCAGATGCCGGCGACATGACAGGCATTGGCAAAACCGGCGTAAAGCTGGCCGCCAGTCTTGCGGATGTGAAAGACGACTTTGACGTACTGGTCGATTTCACCTTCCCGGACCTGACGCTGGAAAACGCCGAGTTCTGCAAAGCCAACGGCAAAATGCTCGTGATCGGCACCACCGGCATGACCGACGCGGAAAAAGAGCAGCTCGCCCAAGCGGCAGAGTCTGTTCCCGTGGTCTTCGCGCCGAACATGAGCGTAGGTGTAAACGTGGTGCTGAACCTGCTGAAGACAGCGGCCGCAACGCTGGGTGACGACTACGACGTAGAAATCATCGAAGCCCATCACCGCCACAAAAAAGACGCGCCCTCCGGGACCGCACTGCGCATGGGCGAAGTCGTTGCCGATGCACTGGGGCGTGACCTGAAAGAGTGTGCCGTTTACGGTCGTGAAGGCTTCACCGGTGAGCGCACCCGCAAAGAAATCGGCTTCGAAACTATTCGCGCTGGCGATGTTGTGGGTGATCACACTGTACTGTTCGCCACCGAAGGCGAGCGCATCGAAGTGACCCACAAGGCCAGTAGTCGCATGACTTTCGCTAAAGGTGCCATGCGCGCTGCATTGTGGTTGAAGGATAAGCCGGCAGGCTTGTACGACATGCAGGATGTGTTGAAGCTCAAAGGTTGATTTGCAACAGGGTTGATCGGCCGATTCTGAGGTAGGGGGTCGTGGGTTCGCGTTCCGAAAATTTCGAAGGCCAAGGATGGCCTGAGAGAAGCGCACATGGATGTGCTCGTAGCGGTTTTCGGAACGCGAACCCACGAGCCACTGCCGGAGCCTAGGGCTGCAGAGCCAAAGGTCATCTATATCAAGCCAGATCGTAATTCGCGATGGACAAAAAGCGACAAAATTCGTAGAATAAGTCGATTTTTTTGCACCAAGCGTACCTTTGAAAAGTTTCTAGAAAAGCGGGACCGAGCCACCACTCAGTCTCGCTTTTTTGCAACCTGACTTTGCGCTTGCGTTCCTGTTCGTGACGAACTTACGCCACTCGATGAGGATACAAGCCTTGAGTACACCAGCAATCCTTGCACTCGCAGACGGAAGCCTGTTCTACGGCACCGCCATTGGCGCAGACGGAGAAACCAGCGGCGAAGTGGTATTCAATACCGCCATGACCGGCTACCAGGAAATCCTGACCGACCCGTCCTACTCGCGCCAAATCGTCACCTTGACGTATCCGCACATCGGCAACACCGGCGTTAACGAAGAAGACGTCGAATCCGACCGCGTACACGCCGCTGGCCTGATCATTCGTGATCTGCCTCTGATTGCCAGCAGCTGGCGTAGCCAGGGTAGCCTCGAAGACTACCTGCGAAGCAACAACATCGTTGGCATTGCTGACATCGATACCCGCCGCCTGACCCGAATCCTCCGGGACAAAGGTTCCCAGAACGGAGCCATCCTGGCTGGCGAAAACGCCACAGCCGAGCGCGCCCTTGAGCTCGCAAAAGCCTTCCCGGGCCTCAAAGGCATGGATTTGGCCAAAGAAGTAACCTGCGAAAAACCCTACCAGTGGAAACAGTCCGAATGGGACTTGGCTACTGGTTACGGTGAGCAAAACAATGCCAAATTCAAAGTGGTCGCCTGGGATTACGGCGTAAAGTACAACATCCTGCGCATGCTCGCTTCCCGCGGCTGCGATATTACCGTTGTACCGGCGCAAACTCCGGCCTCTGAAGTGCTGGCCATGAACCCTGATGGCATCTTCCTGTCAAATGGCCCTGGAGATCCGGAACCCTGCGATTACGCTATCAGCGCAATCAAAGACGTACTGGAAACCGACATTCCTGTTTTCGGGATCTGTTTGGGGCACCAGTTACTGGCATTGGCCAGCGGTGCCAAAACCATGAAGATGAACCACGGCCATCACGGCGCGAACCATCCGGTGCAAGATCTCGACAGCGGTGTCGTCATGATTACCAGTCAGAACCACGGCTTTGCGGTGGATGCGTCCACATTGCCTGCGAACATTCAGGCAACCCATAAATCATTGTTTGACGGAACGTTGCAGGGACTTCGCCTGACCGACAAGTCGGCCTACAGCTTCCAGGGCCACCCTGAAGCCAGCCCCGGTCCCGGCGATGTAGCGCCCCTGTTTGACGAGTTTATCCAGTTGATGGAAGCACGATCCGCCTAAACCCGGATCACCACGGATAACGACAGGCGCTGCGTTCTGCGCTGCAAGAATTCAAAAGTTGCTGACAGGTTTACCAAGACATGCCAAAACGTACCGACATCAAAAGCATCCTGATCCTGGGCGCTGGCCCCATCGTGATCGGGCAGGCGTGCGAGTTCGATTACTCCGGAGCTCAGGCTTGTAAAGCCCTGCGAGAAGAGGGTTACCGGGTTATTCTGGTGAACTCCAACCCGGCTACCATCATGACGGATCCGGTCATGGCCGATGCCACCTACATCGAGCCCATCAACTGGAAAACCGTCGAAAAAATCATCGAGAAAGAAAAGCCGGATGCCCTGCTGCCGACCATGGGCGGCCAGACCGCACTGAACTGCGCGTTGGATCTGGAAAAATACGGCGTTCTCGACAAACACGGCGTTGAAATGATCGGCGCCAACGCCGACACCATCGATAAAGCCGAAGACCGCAACCGTTTCGATCAGGCCATGAAGAAAATTGGCCTCGAGTGCCCGCGCGCTTCCATCGCCCATTCCATGGAAGAAGCTTGGGAAATCTCCAAAGAAATCGGCTTCCCATGCATTATTCGTCCGTCGTTCACCATGGGTGGTTCCGGTGGTGGTATCGCGTACAACAAAGACGAATTTGAAGAAATCTGTACTCGTGGCCTGGATCTCTCTCCAACCAACGAGCTGCTGATCGACGAATCTCTGATCGGCTGGAAAGAGTACGAGATGGAAGTGGTTCGTGACAAAAACGACAACTGCATCATCGTCTGCGCCATCGAAAACTTCGATGCTATGGGCGTGCACACCGGTGACTCCATCACCGTAGCTCCCGCCCAGACTCTGACCGACAAAGAATACCAAATCATGCGTAACGCCTCCTTGGCGGTACTGCGTGAAATCGGCGTTGAAACCGGCGGCTCCAACGTTCAGTTCGGCATTAATCCCGACACTGGCCGCATGGTCGTGATCGAGATGAACCCGCGTGTATCTCGCTCCTCGGCGCTGGCGTCGAAAGCAACCGGTTTCCCGATTGCCAAGGTTGCCGCCAAACTGGCCATTGGCTACACCCTCGATGAGCTGCAGAACGAAATCACCGGTGGTGTTACCCCGGCCTCGTTTGAGCCGAGCATTGATTACGTGGTTACCAAGATTCCCCGGTTTACCTTCGAGAAATTCCCGCAGGCAGACGCCCGCCTGACCACGCAGATGAAGTCGGTCGGTGAAGTCATGGCCATCGGCCGGACCTTCCAGGAATCGGTTCAGAAAGCACTGCGTGGCCTGGAAGTGGGCTCCGAAGGCTTTGATGAGAAGCTGGAAGACCTGGATTCGGAGAATTCCCGTGAAACACTGACCAGCGAGCTGAACGTCCCGGGTGCAGAGCGTATCTGGTACATCGGTGACGCCTTCCGCGCGGGTATGACGGTTGACGAAGTGTTCAAGCACACCAAGGTTGATCCTTGGTATCTGGTGCAGATTGAAGATCTGATCAAAGAAGAAACTGCCCTGAAGACCGCAGGCAAGGCCGATATCGATTACGCCACCTTGTTCCGTCTGAAGCGCAAAGGTTTCTCTGACGCTCGATTGGCCAAGCTGCTCGGCATTTCTGAAGCCAGCATGCGTAAGTTGCGTCACGATCTGGGCGTGCGTCCGGTTTATAAGCGGGTGGACACCTGTGCGGCCGAATTCGCCTCAGACACCGCTTACATGTACTCCACCTATGAAGAAGAGTGCGAGGCGGATCCATCGGATCGCGAAAAAATCGTGGTCATCGGTGGTGGTCCTAACCGGATTGGTCAGGGCATCGAGTTCGATTACTGCTGCGTTCACGCCGCGTTTGCGATGCGCGAAGACGGCTACGAAACCATCATGATCAACTGTAACCCGGAGACCGTGTCCACCGATTACGACACCTCGGATCGCTTGTACTTCGAGCCGATCACTCTGGAAGACGTTCTGGAAATCATTGAAGTTGAGAAGCCCAAAGGCGTGATTGTTCAGTACGGCGGTCAAACACCGCTGAAACTGGCGCGCGGCCTGGAAGCGGCCGGTGTTCCGATTATCGGTACCAGCCCGGATGCGATTGACCGTGCCGAAGACCGTGAGCGCTTCCAGCAGATGATCCAGCGCTTGGGCCTGAAGCAGCCTGAAAACGCCACGGTTCGTAGCCACGAAGAAGGCATTGTGGCTGCTCGTGAAATCGGCTATCCGCTGGTGGTTCGTCCGTCCTACGTGTTGGGCGGACGTGCCATGGAAATCGTCTACGACGAAACCGAACTGGTTCGCTACATGCAAAGTGCCGTATTGGTGTCTAACGACAGCCCGGTACTGCTGGACCACTTCCTGAACGCCGCCATCGAGGTGGATATCGACGCCATCTCTGACGGCACCGACGTCGTGATCGGCGGCATCATGCAGCACATCGAGCAGGCGGGTATTCACTCCGGTGACTCCGCGTGTTCGCTGCCACCGTACAGTTTGCCTGCCGACGTGCAGGACGCCATGCGTGACGCGGTCAAGAAGATGGCCATTGAGCTGGAAGTGATCGGTTTGATGAACGTCCAGCTGGCCTGGCAGGACGGCGAAATCTACGTGATTGAGGTGAACCCGCGGGCCTCTCGTACCGTGCCGTTCGTATCCAAGGCCATTGGTTTGTCGCTGGCCGCCGTTGCAGCCCGGGTTATGTCCGGCAAGACTCTGAAAGAACTGGAATTCACGCAGGAAATCGTACCGACTTACTACGCGGTGAAAGAGTCTGTGTTCCCGTTCAACAAGTTCCCGTCGGTTGACCCGATTCTTGGGCCGGAAATGAAATCGACCGGTGAGGTGATGGGTCTGGGTGACAGCTTCGACGAAGCGTTCGCCAAGGCGTCATTGGCCGTTGGCGATAAGTTGCCGACAGAGGGCACGGCGTTCATGTCGGTGAGAAACGTCGATAAGCCGGGCGCCATCGAAGTGGCCCGTGAGCTGATTGAAGCTGGCTTCAACATCATTGCAACAACCGGTACCGCTAAGGCACTGGAAGAGGCGGGCATAGCGGTTGCGCACGTGAACAAGGTTCGGGAAGGTCGCCCGCATATTGTGGATGCGATCAAGAACGGTGAAGTTCAGCTGATTATCAACACCACCGAAGGCCGTAAGGCCATCTCTGACTCGTCGCAAATCCGTCAGTCGGCGTTGCAGAGCAAGGTAACCTATACAACGACTCTGGCAGGTGGCGAAGCCTACTGCCGAGCCATTAAGTTTGGTCCGGAGCGCGCAGTTCGTCGCCTCCAGGACTTGCACGCAGGGAAGTAACGATATGTCTAATGATAGAGTTCCTATGACCAAGCTGGGCGAAGCCCGCTTGCGTGAGGAGCTGAAAAAATTGAAATCCGAAGATCGTCCGCGGGTTATTCAGGCTATTTCTGATGCTCGTGAACACGGCGATTTGAAAGAAAACGCTGAATACCACGCTGCCCGTGAGCAGCAAAGTTTCATCGAAGGGCGCATTCAGGAAATTGAAGGCAAGCTTTCGGTGGCTCAGGTGATCGACGTGACCGCGATGGAAAATACCGGCAAGGTCATTTTCGGCACCACCGTCGAGTTGGTGAACATGGACACCGATGAAGAAGTGACCTACCAGATTGTTGGCGAAGACGAAGCTGACATCAAGGCAGGCAAGCTCTCGGTTTCCTCACCCATTGCACGTGCGTTGATCGGTAAGAGTGAGGGTGACGTGGTCGCCATTCGTATCCCGTCCGGTACGGTTGAGTACGAAATTGCCGAGGTGCAGTACATCTAAGCTACTGCAGGCAAAGAAAAGCCGGCCGGAGGGGAACCTCGGGCCGGCTTTTTTGTTGCTGAATGCTTATTTGTTTCTGAGCAGATTGGAAAGCTTCGGATTGGGTTTTTTCGAACGGCGCAGAATCACGGCAATTTTACCGATGGTTTGCACCAACTCGGCCTTGGCGCTCTTGCACAGAGCTTCAATGGCTTCCTGGCGAGCCTCCCGGTCCTGGCTGGCGACCTTGATCTTGATCAGCTCGTGATCGTTCAGGGCGCGGTCCAGTTCGTCTTGAAGTCCTTCGGACAGGCCTTTGTCGCCGACAATGATGATGGGCTTCAGGTTGTGGGCAATGGCCCGGTATTCCCGGCGCTGTTCCGATGACAAGCTCATGATGTAATCTCTTTATCAATGCTATTAACAAAAGGTCAGCGGCTTAAATGCTGACAACGAAGTATAATGGAGCGATTGTAACAGATAGAGGCCCGCTACAAATGGCTGTAATCACTTACAGGTGTGGTTTGTAGATTTGGTGGCGGGGAACGTTTTCCCGGAATCTGTGTCTTTTACGGATAGGCCACTTCTGGTTTACGAGCGTACATTTGGTGTAAGGTGTTCGAAAAGGGTGAGCGGCCAGGCCGCGGCTCTGCAATTCACAGGTGATGATCCTTGAACGATATGGCAAAAAATTTAGTTCTCTGGCTAGTAATAGCCGCTGTGCTGCTGATGGTGTTCCAGAATTTCACGCCCACCACCAGCGGGCAACAAGTTAATTATTCCCAGTTTGTCGAAATGGTCCAGCAAGGACAGGTTCGTCAGGTGACGGTAGACGGGCTGGAAATTCAAGGTATTCGGGGTGACGGCTCTCAGTTCCAGACCGTTCGCCCTCAAGTGCCAGACAACAAGCTGATGGACGATCTGCTTGCCAATCAAGTAGAGGTGATCGGTAAAGAACCTGAGCGCCAGAGTCTGTGGACTCAATTGTTGGTTGCCGCGTTCCCGATTCTGATCATCATCGCGCTGTTCATGTTCTTCATGCGCCAGATGCAAGGCGGTGGCGGCGGTAAGGGCCCGATGTCGTTTGGTAAAAGCAAGGCCCGTCTGCTGAGCGAAGACCAGATCAAAACCACTTTCGGTGACGTTGCCGGTGTAGAAGAGGCTAAAGAAGACGTCAAAGAGTTGGTTGACTTCCTGCGTGATCCGAGCAAGTTCCAACGTCTGGGTGGCCGCATTCCCAAGGGTGTCCTGATGGTTGGCCCCCCGGGTACCGGTAAGACGCTGCTGGCGAAAGCCATTGCGGGTGAAGCGAAGGTTCCGTTCTTCTCGATTTCCGGTTCAGACTTCGTTGAAATGTTCGTTGGTGTAGGTGCTTCGCGCGTACGCGATATGTTCGAGCAGGCCAAGAAACAGAGCCCCTGCATTATCTTTATCGACGAGATCGATGCGGTTGGTCGCCATCGTGGTGCCGGCATGGGCGGTGGTCACGACGAGCGTGAACAGACACTGAACCAGTTGTTGGTTGAGATGGACGGCTTTGAAGGCAACGAAGGCGTTATCGTCATTGCCGCAACCAACCGTCCGGACGTGCTTGATCCAGCGTTGCTGCGCCCGGGTCGATTCGACCGTCAGGTGGTTGTCAGCTTGCCCGACATCAAAGGGCGCGAGCAGATTCTGAAAGTGCACATGAAAAAAGTACCGTTGGCAGACGGCATCGAGCCGGCTGTGATCGCGCGCGGTACGCCCGGCTTCTCCGGTGCCGATTTGGCAAACCTGGTAAACGAAGCTGCGCTGTTTGCGGCTCGCCGTAACCTGCGTCTGGTGTCCATGGAAGAGTTGGAGCTGGCCAAAGATAAAATCATGATGGGCGCCGAGCGCAAGTCCATGGTGATGAACGAGAAAGAGAAGCTGAATACGGCCTACCACGAGGCAGGGCATGCGATTGTGGGGCGTTTGGTGCCCGAGCATGATCCGGTTTATAAAGTCAGTATCATTCCTCGCGGCCGAGCGTTGGGTGTGACGATGTTCTTGCCCGAAGAGGACAAGTACAGTCATTCCAAGCGCTATCTGATCAGCTCGATCTGCAGTTTGTTTGGCGGTCGTATCGCGGAAGAGCTCACCTTGGGTGTTGACGGTGTCACCACCGGTGCATCGAACGACATCGAGCGCGCGACCAGCCTTGCGCGCAACATGGTCACTCGCTGGGGGTTGTCCGATAAGTTGGGGCCGCTGCAGTACGATACCGACAGTGAAGAGCCGTTCCTGGGGCGTTCAGCTGGTCAGTCGCACACGGTGTATTCACCAGAGACAGCGCAGCGTATCGACGAGGAAGTGCGTAACATCGTGGATACCTGCTACGAGACGGCCAAGCAGATCCTGGTCGAAAATCGAGAGAAGCTCGATATGATGGCTCATGCGTTGATGAAGTATGAAACCATTGATCGCTTTCAGATTGACGACATCATGGAGGGACGCGAACCACGCCCGCCGAAAAACTGGGGTGACAGCGGTCCTTCTGCCGGTGGAACGCCGGAAAGTGCCGAGCCGGCATCAGAGCCCAAGGAATCGGGTGACGGTGGTCAGCCCGGAGTAGGGCGTCCGGCTGGCGAGCACTAACTCGCAGTAAAGCTGCAAGTAACATCCGACGCCGCCCACATTCTGGGCGGCGTTTGTTTTTGTATTCACTAAAGATCTAACCGGACTCTGTGCTATGAACGTTAATTTTGCCGGCCGCCAGCTGAATCTGTCGGAATGCCATGTTATGGGTATTTTGAACGTCACCCCCGACTCGTTTTCGGATGGTGGTCGATTCAATAATGTGGACGCTGCAGTGCTTCGAGCAAAGCAAATGGTGGCTGATGGCGCAACTTTTGTGGACGTTGGGGGTGAATCAACCCGCCCGGGAGCCGCTCCGGTTTCTACGCAGCAAGAGTTGGACCGGGTGTGCCCGGTTGTTGAGGCGATTGCGCGAGAGCTGGATGTGGTGGTGTCTGTCGATACCAGCAATCCGGTGGTCATGGCGGAAACCGTAAAGGTTGGAGCTGGCTTGATTAATGATGTCCGGGCGCTTCAACGAGACGGTGCGTCAGAAGTGGTTGCTGAGGCGGGCGTGCCCGTGTGCCTGATGCACATTCAGGGTGAGCCGGACACCATGCAGGATTCGCCGTTCTACCGGAACGTGCGTCGGGAAGTCAGCTCGTTTTTGACGGAGCGGGTGCGAGTAGCCGAAGCGGCTGGCGTGTTACCGGAAAATATCATTCTTGATCCCGGGTTCGGTTTTGGTAAGACGGTTGAGCACAATGTTCAGCTGCTAGCCGGCATGGAACAAATGCATATGCTTGGGCATCCGCTACTGATTGGTATCTCCCGAAAGTCGATGCTCGGAGCCATCACAGGTCGCGATGTGAATGAAAGGTTGTCTGCCAGCCTCGCAGCCGCGACAATATCGGCCATGAAAGGCGCGAGCATTCTGCGAGTGCATGACGTCAGGGAAACTGTGGACGCCGTCAAAGTCGTAACGGCCATAAAGGAGGCAAGGTAATGTCCCAGCGGAAATATTTTGGTACCGACGGCATTCGCGGTCGCGTCGGCGAGCAACCCATCACACCCGAGTTTATGCTTCATCTTGGTTGGGCGGCCGGGCAAGCGTTTAAAAAGGCCGGGCAGCGCAACAGTGTGTTGATCGGTAAAGACACCCGGTTGTCAGGGTATATGTTTGAGTCGGCGCTGGAGGCGGGGCTTTCTGCCGCTGGAGTGGATGTCAAACTGCTAGGTCCGATGCCGACCCCGGCCATTGCTTATCTGACGCGCACGTTCCGGGCGTCGGCGGGCATTGTGATTAGTGCCTCCCACAATCCTCACCATGACAACGGTATCAAGTTTTTCTCGGCTGCCGGCACTAAGCTGGATGATGCGCTGGAATCGGAGATCGAACGCTGGCTGGATAAGCCGATTGAGGTCTGCGAGCCGAAAGAGTTGGGTAAAGTCAGTCGGATCGATGACGCGCCTGGCCGCTATGTCGAATTCTGTAAGAGTACCGTTCCGAATGAATTCACGTTGGATGGGCTGCATGTCGTGCTGGATTGTGCTCACGGTGCGACCTACCACGTGGCACCCAAGGTGTTCCGCGAGCTGGGTGCCAAGCTGACCGTAATTGGTGCCGAGCCGGATGGACTGAATATCAACCTGAACGTTGGCTCTACCCATCTTGAAAGCCTGAAACAGACGGTTATCGACAAGGGTGCTGATTTGGGGATCGCTTTCGATGGTGATGGCGACCGGGTCCTCATGGTTGATCGGGACGGATCCGAAGTGGACGGAGACGAACTGCTGTATATTCTGGCATCACAGCGGCGCGCTGAGGGGCGTCTGGAAGGTGGCGTGGTTGGCACGTTGATGACCAATCTGGGTGTCGAGTTGGCGCTAAACGAGCTGGATATACCGTTTGAGCGTGCAAAGGTTGGCGACCGCTATGTGATGGAGCGGCTACTGGCCAATGACTGGCTGGTTGGTGGTGAAGGTTCCGGGCATATGGTCATTCGCGACTGCATCGGTACGGGCGATGGCGTGATTTCGGCCTTACAAGTGCTGTTGGCGATTGGCAACTCCGGAAAAACGTTGTCAGAGCTGCGTAGTGGTATGAACAAGTTGCCGCAAACCATGATCAATGTGAAAGTTGCCCAGCGCTTTGATCCGCTGAGTCGGGACGATATCGTCAGCGCCATGCGCGAGGCTGAAGAATCGCTTGGCGATTCCGGGCGTATTCTCTTGCGAGCTTCAGGGACTGAGCCTTTGATCCGGGTCATGGCAGAAGGTAAAGATGCCGCTGAAATTGCTCGCGTCGCTGAGAGCCTTGCAGAGGTGGTAGAGCAGTCAACCCCCTGATTCAAAACGGGGCGGTTGTGCAGATGAAATCTCTGCTGTATAGTTCGCCCTCGCTTACGCTCGGGACATTTGAGAGTTCATATGCGCCGTAAAATTGTAGCCGGAAACTGGAAAATGAACGGGTCGAAAGACCTTGTGCAGCAACTGGTCGGCGTGATTTGTGATCGTGCGGTCGGGCTGGATGACGCTGCAGAGGTGGTCGTCATTCCTCCAGCGCCTTACGTCCCCCTGGTTCAGCAGCAGTCCGATGGCAAGCTTGCCTTAGGGCTGCAGAATGTCAGTGAATGGCAATCCGGAGCCTACACGGGTGAAGTGTCTGCGGATATGGCGAAAGACCTTGGCTGCAGTTTTGTGCTGGTGGGTCATTCCGAGCGTCGCCAGCTGTTTGGTGAGAGTGATGATGTCGCAGCCCGCAAGGTTGGGCGCGTGCTCGAAAGTGGATTGACGGCAGTGCTTTGTGTCGGTGAAACGCTGGAGCAGCGTGAGGCTGGTGAAGCAGAGCGTGTGGTTGCCGAGCAGGTCAGAAAGGGTTTGGCCGGAGTTGCAGGTGACCAGTGGCAAGGAGTTGTAGTGGCTTATGAGCCGGTTTGGGCCATAGGTACGGGCAAGACAGCTACGGCTGATGATGCCCAGGCGATGCATGCGGAGATTCGAAGCGTCCTGAAAACAATGGATGCACCCGCAGAAGAGATTTCGGTACTTTACGGCGGCAGTGTAAAAGCGGATAATGCTGCCGCTCTGTTTTCAGAGCCCGATATCGATGGTGGTCTTATAGGTGGCGCTTCCCTTAAGGCTGACGAGTTTATTAGTATCTGCCGGTCATTCCCGGTGGGTAGCTAAGCCGAAACGAATACGAGAGTCTGTATGGATTGGATCGAAACACTGGTAGTTGTAGTTCACGTCGTTATCGCCGTGGCGCTGGTTGGTGTCGTCCTGATTCAGCAGGGCAAGGGTGCTGATGCCGGTGCGGCCTTCGGTGGTGGCGCTTCCCAGACCGTTTTTGGTAGTCAGGGTAGCGGCAGCTTTCTGACCCGTGTAACCACCTTGATGGCGGTTGTGTTTTTCGTGACAAGTTTCTCGCTTGCGATTTTTGCCAAGCAGCGTGCTGAAGTGGCCGGCGAAGCCGGTATCCCGATGCTTCAGGAATCCTCAGCAGAGCAGGTTCCTGCTCTGGACGAAGGCGCAAGCAGCGAGACGAAAGAAAACGAGCTTCCAGAGCTCGAGTAAGAGTTTTTGCCCAGGTGGTGAAATTGGTAGACACGCCATCTTGAGGGGGTGGTAGCGAGAGCTGTGCCGGTTCGAGTCCGGCCCTGGGCACCAATTTTCAACAAAGACGGCTTGGTTTATCCAGGCCGTCTTTGTTTGGTCAGTCCTTGACCGATCCGCTTCGTATCTCTATACTTCCGCGGATATTGGAGTCAGTGATTCATCCTGACTTCCAGGCAGGCCAGGTGTCTGTCGGCAGTTAGCCGTTTTGGGTTTGGCTTTCTGCGAATTCTTGCAACAAAAAGCCCCGATTTCAGGGGCTTTTTGATTAAGGGGCCTGGCGCAAGGGCCCTAGTGCATAAAAGGGCTGCTCAACAGCCCTTTTTTTGTTTTTGTACATTGAAAATTCTCAAGACGGAGGCGGCGACACTTGTCAGCCAAGCTTAATCAACTCGAAGAGATACTGCGCCCGGTTGTAGAAGGGCTCGGATATGAGTTTTGGGGTATCGAATTTCGTTCTCGTGGCTACCAGTCGATGCTGCGGGTGTTTATCGATGACGCCGAAAACGGTATTGGCATTGAAGACTGCGAAAAGGTGAGTCGGCAAGTCAGTGGCGTAATGGATGTGGAAGATCCCATCCAGAGTGAATATACGTTGGAGGTTTCATCCCCGGGGATGGATCGCCCGTTGTTTCGTCTTGAGCATTATCAGGCGTTTGTTGGGCATAAAGTCCAGCTCAAACTCCGTATGGCTTTTGAGGGGCGCCGAAAATTCCAGGGCCTGATCAAAGGTGTGGAAGGTGACGAGGTGGTTATCGTGGTAGACGATCACGAATACTTGTTGCCGTTCGACAGTATTGATAAAGCCAATATCGTTCCGGTTTTTGAATAAGTGTATTCAAGAATTCTTAGATGTATTGATTATTTTGAAGGCAGGGCAATCGCATGAGTAAAGAGATCTTGCTGGTAGTGGAAACCGTCTCGAACGAGAAGGGCGTCGACAAGGACGTGATTTTTGAGGCCATCGAGCTTGCGCTCGCCACTGCTGCCAAAAAGCGTTACGAAGATGAAGAGGCGGATATCCGCGTTTCCATCGATCGCCGTACTGGCGAATACGAAACTTTCCGCCGCTGGTTGGTGGTAGATAATGACGCGGTTCCCGCATTGGGCACCGAGCTGACCATGCAGGAAGCGGAAGAAATCGATTCGTCGCTGCAGCCAGGTGATATGTACGAAGAGCAGACGGAATCCGTTGCTTTCGGCCGTATCGGTGCGCAGGCTGCAAAACAGATTATCTTCCAGAAAGTGCGTGAAGCCGAGCGTTCCAAGATCGTAGACAGCTACCGCGATCGCGTTGGTGAGCTGGTTTCCGGTACCGTCAAAAAGGTCACCCGGGACAACGTCATCGTGGATCTGGGCAGCAACGCTGAAGCTTTGCTGCCACGTGAACACCTGATTGCTCGCGAGACGTTCCGCATGGGCGATCGTGTCCGCGCTTTGCTGCTCGAAATCCGGGTGGATCATCGTGGTCCGCAACTGATTCTGAGCCGTACTGATGCCCAGATGCTGATCGAGTTGTTCCGTATCGAAGTGCCCGAGATCGCCGAAGAGCTGATCGAGATTCGTGGCGCAGCCCGTGATCCAGGTTCACGGGCGAAAATTGCCGTGAAAACCAACGACCGTCGTATCGATCCGGTCGGTGCATGTGTAGGTATGCGGGGTTCCCGTGTTCAGGCCGTTTCCAACGAGTTGGGCGGTGAGCGTGTGGATATCGTTCTCTGGGACGACAACCCGGCACAGCTGGTTATCAATGCCATGGCTCCGGCAGAAGTTGCCTCCATTGTGATGGATGAAGACCGTCACACCATGGACGTTGCAGTTGCTGAAGACAATCTGGCCCAGGCCATTGGTCGGAATGGACAGAACGTTCGTTTGGCCACCGAGCTGACCGGCTGGACACTGAACGTGATGACGGAAGAAGAAGCAGGCGAGCGTCAAGAGCAAGAGCTTGGTCGTTTGCTTGAACACTTCACCAAGCATCTTGATGTTGATGAAGAGTTTGCAAGTGTCCTGATCGAAGAAGGCTTCTCTTCTATTGAAGAAGTGGCCTACGTACCGATGGAAGAAATGCTGGCCATCGATGGTCTGGATGAAGACACCGTGACGGAACTTCGTAAGCGTGCCAAAGATGCCCTGCTCAATCAGGCCTTGGCCGGTGAAGAAGCCCTTGAAGGTGCAGAGCCTGCTGAAGACCTGCTGGAAATGGAAGGCATGGAGCGGGCACTGGCGTTCAAGCTTGCCGGTATGGGCGTTCGCACGATGGAAGATCTCGCAGAGCAATCAGTTGATGATCTGCTTGAGATCGAAGGTGTTGATGAAGAGCGTGCAGGTCAGTTGATTATGACGGCACGTGCACCCTGGTTTGAAGACCAGGCCTGATTCGGGAGAGGAGGACCAGTATGACTGATGTAACGGTAAAACAACTGGCCGCAGATGTAGGCGCTCCCGTGGATCGTTTGCTGAAGCAGATCGTTGAAGCCGGGCTACAAGCCCGTAGCGAAAACGATGCTGTGTCTAGCGATGAGAAACAGCAGTTGCTGGATTATCTGAGAAAGAGCCACGGCGATGACGAAGCAGAGCCGCGGAAGATCACGCTCAAGCGCAAGACAACCACCACGTTGAAAGCGGGCAAAGCCAAAACCGTTAATGTGGAAGTGCGCAAGCGTCGTACGTACATCAAGCGTGCCGAACTGCAGCCTGAGCCGGAAGCCGAAGCGCCAAAGCCGACAGAGCCTGTAGAACAGCCGGTCGCGCAAGAGCCAGCTCCACAAGAAACGCCGCAAGTGGCTGCTGAGCAAACACCAGCTCAGCCAGAAACCGAAGCGCCGAAAGAGCAGGTTGAAGCTGCAGAAGCGCCGAAAGCGCCTGAAGCGAAAGAGCCAGAGCCAGCCGTTGAAACTGCGCCCGAGGACATTCCGATGCCTCCGCCAGAAGACGATGGACGGGATCGCAAGCCGAAGAAAAAGAAAGAGAAAGGGCGTGAGCGCGGCGATGATGATGACGGCAAGCCTAAGAAGAAGCAGGCTGGCCATCGCGGTCCACGTAGCCGACCAGAGGAGCCTCTGGTGATTTCCGAGGATGACGATACCGTTCCTCGCAAACAGCTACGGGCCAAAAAGAAAACGAAAGAAAAGCGTCATGCTTTCGAGAGGCCAACCAAGCCCATGGTAAGAGAAGTACAGATTCCCGAAACGATCACTGTTGGTGATCTCGCCCAGCGTATGGCTGTTAAAGCCGCTGATGTCATCAAGACTCTGATGGGAATGGGCGTGATGGCCACCATCAACCAGCCTCTGGATCAGGAAACTGCGATCCTGGTGACGGAAGAGTTGGGTCACAAGCCGGTTAGTATCAGTGACGACGCACTTGAAGAAGAAGTGCTGAGCAACATCACTGATCAGGACGAAGGCAAAGAAAAGATCAAGCGTGCTCCGGTTGTGAGCGTGATGGGTCACGTTGACCACGGTAAAACCTCGCTGCTTGATTACATTCGTCGCACCAAAGTGGCGGCTGGCGAATCCGGTGGTATTACCCAGCACATTGGTGCCTACCACGTTGAAACCGATCACGGCATGGTGTCCTTCCTGGATACCCCGGGCCACGCAGCCTTCACGGCGATGCGTGCTCGCGGTGCTCAGTGCACCGATATCGTCATTCTGGTTGTAGCGGCCGATGACGGTGTGATGCCACAAACTAAAGAAGCGGTTGAACACGCCAAATCAGCCGGTGTTCCTTTGGTTGTTGCCATCAACAAGATGGACAAAGAAGAAGCCGATCCTGACCGCATCAAAACCGAACTGTCGGCTTTGGATGTTATTCCTGAAGACTGGGGCGGTGATGTTCAGTTCGTACCGGTTTCCGCGCATACCGGTTCTGGTATCGACAATCTGCTTGAAGCTGTATTGCTTCAGGCCGAAGTGCTCGAACTGGAAGCTTCTCCAGACGCGTCTGCGAAAGGTGTGGTTGTTGAATCCAGCCTGGAGCGGGGTCGTGGTTCGGTTGCGACGGTTCTGGTTCAGAACGGTACTTTGCGCCAGGGTGAGA
This sequence comes from Marinobacter sp. MDS2, assembly GCF_030718085.1. Classification (NCBI taxonomy): domain Bacteria; kingdom Pseudomonadati; phylum Pseudomonadota; class Gammaproteobacteria; order Pseudomonadales; family Marinobacteraceae; genus Marinobacter; species Marinobacter sp. MDS2. The sequence goes on along the minus strand of NZ_JAVAJF010000001.1, from coordinate 1,286,822 downwards.
TGGTTGTTGCCGGTTCCTTCTTCGGTAAGGTTCGTGCCATGACTAACGAAGCCGGTAAACAGGTTAAGTCTGCGGGCCCTTCAATCCCGGTTGAGATCCTGGGCTTGAACGGTACGCCGGATGCCGGTGACGAGTTCTACGCCGTTTCCGACGAGAAGAAGGCCAAAGAGCTGGCCGAATTGCGTCAGACTCGCGAGCGCGAGAACCGTCTGCAGCGTCAGCAAGCCGCCAAGCTTGAGAATATGTTTGAAAACATGGGCAAGGATGAGGTTAAGACCCTCAACGTTGTTCTGAAAACCGACGTACGCGGTACCCTTGAGGCGATCACCAAAGCCTTGCGTGATATGGGTAACGACGAAGTTCAGGTCAAGGTTGTGTCATCCGGTGTCGGCGGTATCGCTGAAACCGATATCAGCCTGGCCATGGCTACCAACGCGGTTATCTTCGGCTTTAACGTTCGTGCTGATACAGCGGCGAAGCGTTTGGTCGAGAAGGAAGGCCTGGACCTGCGTTACTACAGCATCATCTATAACATGCTGGATGACGTTAAAGCGGCTCTGACGGGCATGCTGAAGCCGGAATTCCGCGAAGACATCGTTGGTATTGCCGATGTGCGTGATGTATTCCGTTCACCGAAGTTCGGTCAGGTTGCTGGCTGTATGGTTACCGAGGGTAATGTCTACCGCAACAAGCCGATCCGTGTACTGCGTGACAACGTAGTGATCTTTGAAGGCGAGCTGGAATCACTGCGCCGCTTCAAAGACGACGTACAAGAAGTACGTAACGGTATGGAATGTGGTATCGGTGTTAAGGGTTACGATGTGAAAGTGGGCGACCAGATCGAAGTCTTCGATCGCGTTCGCGTTGAACGTCAGCTCGAATCTACGGGGGCCTAATGGCACGGGATTACAGTCGCATCGATCGCATTGGCGATCAGATGCAACGTGAGCTGGCCCAGATCATCCAGCGCGAGGTGAAAGACCCTCGCGTTGGCATGATCACGGTGAATGATGTCAAAGTCAGCCGTGATTTGGGCTATGCGGATATCTACGTTTCGCTGTTGTCGACCGAAGAGCTAACCGAGCAATCTCCGGAAGTTCAGGAGTCCCTGAAAGTGCTGAATAAAGCATCCGGATTTTTGCGAGGCCAAGTGGCGCGTGCGATGAAGTTGCGGGTCGTACCCATGCTGCGCTTCCACTTCGACAGTTTGCTTGGCCATAGCCGTAAGCTGGATCAGCTGATCCGCGAAGCTGTGGGTGATCAGCCTGCCGTTAGTCGAGACGACAGTGACGATACTGACACGGACAGTTCGGAGCGAGACGCTTGAGTCGAAGACGTAAAGGTCGTGACGTAAATGGCATCCTGGTGATCGATAAGCCCCAGGGTGTCACTTCTAACGGTATTCTTCAGCAGGTCAAGCGCCTCTATGGAGCCGCAAAAGCGGGCCATACCGGTGCGCTTGATCCGTTGGCCACTGGCGTGTTGCCTTTGTGCTTCGGTGAGGCCACCAAGTTTTCCCAGACGATGTTGGACAGCGATAAGGCCTATATCACCACGGCCCGTTTAGGTGTTCGTACAGAGACCGGGGATTCCGAAGGCGCTGTGGTTGAAGAAAAGCCCGTTCCCTCTCTTACAGAAGCCGATGTAGAAGCCGTTCTGGAAAACTTCCGGGGCGACATTCAACAGGTTCCATCCATGTATTCCGCGCTTAAGCATCAGGGCAAACCTCTGTATGAATACGCCCGGGAAGGCATCGAGATTGAGCGCCCGGCACGGCCCGTTACCATCTATGAACTGAAGCTGCTTGCGGTTCGCGACAATGAGCTCGATCTGGCGGTAACCTGCACCAAAGGTACGTACATCCGCTCATTAGTCGAAGACATTGGCGAACAGTTGGGTTGCGGAGCGCATGTGGTTGCTTTGCGTCGTACCTTGGCGGCGGGTTACACCCTTGAAAACGTTCAGAATGTCGAAACCCTTGAAGCCATGCGTGAGCGTGACGAAAGCCTTGACGGGCTGTTGTTACCACCGGAAAGTGCGCTGACCATGTTTCCGGAACACCGGCTTTCAGGCCCGGCGCTGGTATCGATATTGAACGGGCAACCAGTTAGAATACCCGGTCAGCCCTTTGAAGGATTTGTGCGCGTTTACGGCAACCATTCCTTTGTCGGGCTGGCGGAAGCTCAACCGGAAGGCGAAGACACCGTGCTGGTGCCTCGTCGGCTGGTCAAGAACAACGGCAGATAAGCTGCCGCTGTGTAGCCGGGCTGTAGAGATGCGCGGTTCGGCCGGATTTTTCAGCATCGCAAACAATGAGGTGTAATATGGCACTTTCTGCCAGTGAGAAAGCTCAAATCGTTACCGATTTTCAGCAAGGTGAAGGCGATACCGGTTCCCCTGAAGTTCAGGTGGCTCTGCTGACCGCTAACATCAACAAGCTGCAGGATCACTTTAAGGCCAACAAGCAGGATCACCATTCCCGCCGTGGTCTTATCCGTATGGTAAACCAGCGTCGTAAGCTGCTGGACTACCTGAAGCGTAAGAATGCTGACCGTTACCTTGAGTTGATCAAGCGTTTGGGTCTGCGTCGCTAATCGGATTTAGTGACCTGAAGGCTGGCCCGGGGTTTCCCGTGGCCAGCCGAGTTTTCTCCCCCGCTGTCTGCGCTTGCTGGTAAGGCAACCAGGCGGTCATCTGCTGCAGTTGATTTGTCCGTGACACCAAAGGATTTTCCCTGTCGTAATGGAAAGCCGATATTGAAAGCAGGTTGTCGAAAAGCCGGGGCGTTGCCGGGTTTTTGCGACAGCCTGTTAGCTTTCAGACGGGTTGCCTTTTGGTTCACAGTTCAGACTGCTGCGGCATAAATGGAAAACACGGGCTATGCTGAATCGTTCAGTTATCAGCCACGTATTAAACAGTTGAAAGCAGGAGTAAATTGTGGATCTGCAACCACGTACGAAAACATTTGAAATGGGTGGACACACCTTCACACTGGAAACCGGCCGTGTAGCGCGTCAGGCAACCGGTTCTGTAGTGGTTACCTGTGGTGATACCTCCGTTCTGGGTACCGTTGTTGGTGTCCGTGAAGCGAAGCCGGGCCAGCCTTTCTTCCCGCTGACCGTTAACTACTCCGAGAAGACTTACGCTGCGGGTAAAATCCCCGGTGGTTTCTTCAAGCGTGAAGGTCGTCCTTCCGAGAAAGAAACTCTGACCTCGCGTCTGATCGACCGTCCGATTCGTCCTCTGTTCCCGACTGGCTTCATGAACGAAGTTCAGTTGATTCTGACGGTTATGTCGACCGACAAGAAGCAGGACCCGGATATCGCCGCCATGTTGGCCGCTTCTGCTGCCCTGGCAATCTCTGGTATTCCTTTTGACGGCCCGATCGGTGCTGCGCGCGTTGGTTTCACCAACGACAAAGGTTACTTCCTGAACCCGTCTTTCGAAGAGCTGGAAACCTCTCTTCTGGACATGGTTGTTGCCGGTACTGATGAAGCGGTTCTGATGGTTGAATCTGAAGCCAAAGGCCTGTCTGAAGATCAGATGCTGGGTGGCGTTCTGTACGCTCACCAAGAAATGCAGACCGCGATCAACGCGATCAAAGAATTTGCAGCCGAGAACGGCAAGCCGCGTTGGGATTGGCAGCCAGAGCCGGAAGACACCGGACTGCTGGATGCGATCAAAGCGGAGTTTGTTGGGCAGATCGAAGAAGCTTATGCCATTCGCGACAAGATGGCTCGTTACGAGCGTCTGGGCGAAATCAAAGCTGCGGCCGTTGAGAAGCTGGCCGGTGAAGAAGAAGGTCAGCCTTCTGCCGACTTGGTGAAGAAGTACTTCGGCAAAGTTGAGAAGACGGTTGTTCGTCAGCAAGTTATCGATGGCAAGCCGCGTATCGATGGCCGTGACAACAAGACCGTTCGTCCGATCGAAGTGGAAGTGGGCATTCTGCCTTCTGTTCACGGTTCTGCCCTGTTCACCCGTGGTGAAACTCAGGCGATCGTAACCACCACTCTGGGTACCACCCGTGACGTTCAGACCATTGACGCACTGGAAGGCGAGCGCAAAGACCCGTTCATGTTCCACTACAACTTCCCTCCGTACTCTGTCGGTGAAGCCGGCCGTGTAGGTACTCCGGGTCGTCGTGAAGTGGGCCACGGTCGTTTGGCCAAGCGTGGTGTTCTGGCGGTTATGCCGACTATTGAAGAGTTCCCGTATGCGATTCGTTCGGTTTCCGAGATCACTGAATCCAACGGTTCCAGCTCTATGGCTTCCGTATGTGGTTCCAGCCTTGCGTTGATGGACGCGGGTGTTCCGATCAAGGCACCGGTTGCCGGTATTGCGATGGGTCTGGTTAAGGAAGGCGAGAAGTTCGCTGTTCTGACCGACATCCTCGGTGACGAAGATCACTTGGGCGACATGGACTTCAAGGTTGCGGGTACCAAAGAAGGTATCACTGCGCTGCAGATGGATATCAAGATCAACGGTATCACTGACGAGATCATGGAACTTGCTCTTGAGCAGGCACAGGCTGCGCGTTTGCACATCCTGGACGAGATGAACAAGGTTATCTCCGAGCCGCGCACCGAGCTGTCTGATCGTGCGCCGAGCATCACCACTATCAAGATCCATCCGGACAAGATCCGTGACGTGATCGGTAAGGGTGGCGCGACTATCCGTTCTATCTGTGATGAGACCGGTGCGTCTATCGATCTGGATGACGACGGTAATGTGAAGATCTACGCCGAGAACGGTGAAGCGGCTCAGGCGGCGATGAATCGTGTTAAGGAAATCACGGCTGAGATCGAAGTGGGCGCTATCTACAAGGGCCGCGTTGAGCGGATTGTGGACTTCGGTGCGTTTGTGAACATTCTGCCTGGCAAGGATGGTCTGGTGCACATTTCCCAGATCTCTGAGCGTCGTATCGAGAACGTGACTGATGAGCTGAGCGAAGGTCAGGAAGTTCTGGTTAAGGTTCTGGATGTGGACAACCGTGGCCGCGTTAAGCTGTCGATGAAGGAAGTTAAGGAAGGCGAGCAGGCAACTGAATTCGCTGACTAAGATTTCTGGTTTGTCTTGAGAAAACCCGCCTTTTGGCGGGTTTTTTCGTTTCTATGCGGTTTAGCTTGGGGGTCGTGCTGAGGCCGGATGAGCCCTTCCCAAAAGACGCTACGAGCACATCCATGTGCGCTTCTTTCGGGCCGTCCTTGGCCCTCAAGACTTTTGGGAAGGGCTCATCCAACCTCCGCATCAGACTCTGTGTGGCTGCTACAGCTGCCTAGCAAGTGCACTTTTTGTGGCACTTCATTTCTCCATAAACTCCAGAACCGCCTCACGGTACGCAGGAATCACGAATGTGGCTGCGTGGGGGGTGTCCGTCTGGAGAAATTCTTTGGGATGTTCAGCGGCATCATAGAGCCTTGTGCCGTGGTGGAACGGGATGATGCCGTCCCGGATGCTGTGGATGATCATAACCGGCACGGGTGCTATGCCTGCAATGCGATCGACGCCTTCGTAGTCGTCGGGGATGGTCCAGCTCAGGGGGTATTGGACGGGCCAGGTTAGCCAGAAGTTGTTGAGTTTTTCGCGGGCGATGTAGCGGAAGCCGGAGAAGGTGCCGTCCAGGATCACGCCGTTGAGTTCGGGTTGTTCGTTGCGTTGTACCCATTCGTTGGCAAGGGCAATCCCTAGTGCGCCGCCGAGGCTTTGGCCGAGGAGGAAGAGCGGTTGATCCGTATGGTGTTCGGCAAGCCAGCGCAGGCCGGTTTCTACGTCGTGCAGGGCGCCTTCGATGTCGGGAGCGCCGGTGGATTGGCCGTAGCCTCGGTAGTCTATGGTGAAGACGTTGTAGCCTTCCTCTGGCAGCCAGGCGATGTTGAGTATGTGAGCACTTACGTTTTGGGCGTTGCCGTGGAGGTAGTAAATGGTGCCTTTTGGCGGGCCGTCAGTTTTAGCGAGTAGCCACCAGCCGTGGAGGGTTTCGCCGTCGGGGGTGTTCAGGAAGACGTTTTCGTAGTCCAGTTCGAGTCGGTCCGGGGTGATGTAGGTGGTGTTGTTTGGATAGAAGAAAACACTGCTGCAACCGGTTTGCAGCAGTGCCAAAAACACCAAGAAAACGCTGGTGAGCGTTTTTGGGCTCAGAAGTACGCGTGGATGCCTGCCTGCCATGTGCTTTGGTACCTGTCGAAGTGGTCTTCTCGGGTGAATTCGGTGAATAGGCTGAATTCTCGGCCGATGTGGTAGTTGGCTTTCAGGTAGAGCTGGTCTTGGCGGTGTTGGCTGCTGACGATCCACGCTTTGGTTTTAACTCCGCCCAGTAGGCTGACGCGGGGGCTTTGGTGCAGTACGCCAAGGTCTGCGCCCGGGGCAAAGTCGTAGCCGCGGCGGATGTCATCGTCGATTTCAAGATCAGCCGTGGCCAGGGCGAAGACTTGGCTGTTGTCGCCGAGGCTCCAGCTGCCTCCGGCTCCACCTTCCAGATATGGCGCGAGCACCCGCTGGGTTCCCGTGTCGGTGCGGCGGCCGCCGAAGCCGACTTGCCAGGACGTGGGCGAGAAGAACTGGTTGCGGGGGCTCAAGGAGCGTATTTCGACGCCGGTGATTTGTTCGACCTGCAGTTCATCGTTGTCGTGATAGAGCCGTGCATCCAGTCGCAGGAATTGCAGCTGCGCACCGGTTCGGTAGCCTTCGGGGGGATCAACGACGTCGTGATAGGCCGGCCGGATGGTCAGTTCAGTGAATTCGTTGTGAGCCAATTGGCCGGAACTCAGGCTGAGTCTGAATGTGTCGTGGCCCTGGTCGTCTCGCACGGTTGGTTCTGCCACCGGGGGAATCGGTTTGGCGTTGTCGATTTGGCTGCGGGTAACCAACAGCTGGTGCGATAACGGTGCCGCAAACTCTCGCGGCCAATTGTCGGCTTCGCTCTGGTAGCGCACGTAGTCGTAGGTGGCATCCAGCAAGCGGGCTTTTTCGCCGACAGGCAGTTGTTGTACCTCCGGATCGCCTACCTTCACGTAGCCGTTGGCGATTGCAGCGGCAATGGTTTGGTGGTCGTCCGGCAGGGATTCCAGACTGTGGCTAACCGCTGTCGCGGCGGACGGGCGGTAATGGATGCTTTCTACCAGGTTTTTGTCACGCACCCAGCGCACCGTATCGGAGGGTATGGCGTGAGTGCTCACTTCTTCTAAGAGGTCTGTGCCTGGGCGAGCCACATCGATGAGTGCCAGTAAGCGGTAGGCGCAGTTTTCGTCGAAGAAATAGTAATCAAAGTTCTTGTCCTGAATTTCCCAGGTGTGGGTCAGCATGGTGTCGACTTCCTGCTGGCTCAGATTCAGGGTGTATTCCCACAAATCCCGGTGTTCGATGTCGTTGTACAGGCGGATCATTTCGTAATAAGGCTTGATCGCCGTAATGCCCGGGTAGCCTCCGAAGATGCCGCGATAGGCGAACAGCAGTTCGCTGTCGTGTTCGGCCGCGTCGGCGGCATAGGAGATGGTATTTGCCAACAGCAGATCAGTTTCGTTGTCGTCTTGGGGAGGGTCTAGTCGCAGAAACGTGTGACCAAACATGGACGACGGGCTGTTCAGGTAGGACGCGGCAAATACAAGCGTCACTTTTTCAGTATTCAAGGTGTCCGCCCAGTCGTCATACGCCGGGCAGCTTACTGGTTCCTCGGGCAAGTCGAGCTGGTCACGCAGCCAGGCATCCCGGGCAGGGAAGCGGCACCGGGCGTGGTCGTCACCTTTGCCGGGCTGTTGTATGGCGGCAAGCGTCGCTTCGAGTTCTGCCTGGGGATTAGTCTTGCCGCCCTCGCTCAGGAAAAACGCAGGATCGTCGGCCTGACTGGTGTAGCCGGAACCAAAACGATTTTCGTGATAGTGGCCGAGCGTGAGCCAAACGGGATGTTCGTGCAGGTTTTCAAGGTTTGAAGCGAAGGCAGTGTGGGTTGCCAAGGTGCCAGCAAGCCATAATGCAGCCTGCCCAGTGCGCAAGAGGTAGCCCATGGGTGTTTGGTACATCCGGTTTGAGTGAAGAATAGGATAGTGCGCCATCCGTGGCGCAGGTTCAATCCTTCGGGGTTAGGCGATTAGGCCGCCACGTATTTGCTCAGAGATTTGTTCTGCTCAAGCAGGGCTACGATTGCGTCTACCGCTTCGCCAGAAGTGGTTTCAGAGTTCGGGAAGATGGTTGCGAAGTTATCCTGCAGTACCTGACGGAAGTCAGCGCGGTCCGCTTCTTCTACGCCAAGAAGTACGGCGAGAGTGTCCAGGTTTTCACCGGAGCCGCGGGACATGTCACGGGCAACCTTGTCGATGTTGCTGTCCATGTACATAGCCATAGATTGCACGGACTGGTTGGTGGAGCAACCCAAAGTACCGGTGGTCATACCAAAGGTCTGGTTACCAAAGGTTCCGTTGGTGGTCGCTGCCAGCACGTGTGGAGCAATGCCAGACTGTCCCTTCCAGATCATGGCACCGACACCACAGCCCGGCTGCGCGAAGGCCATAGAAGAAGCACCTAGAAGAATTGCACCTGCGATCAGTTTTTTCATTATCCACTCCTTGTGTGGTTTTTCTCTCGTCACAAAACGCCTAAACGTAAGGCTGATCATTTATTAGATGAGAACGGCCCGAGGGTGAAAGCCCAGCTTGCAAACCGCTCAGGTAAGTATAGACAAATTTGCAAAAACGCAAACTATACGAGGTACTTAGCCCAATTTTATGAACAGGTTCTTATTACTAATTTGATTATAAAGTTCGGAGTTATGTTTTCTTGTCATAGAAGGCCGGGTTCCGTATAGTTCCGCCCGCCAAGATGGCGACCTATAAAGACACATGGAGACATGATTGTGAAAAAATTGCTTATTGCCTCAAGCCTTGTAATGGCCGGCGCGTTGACTGGTTGTAGCTCACTGAACACCAGTGCTCCTTCTCTGCCCCTGACCGGTGTTGTTGCCACTGACGTAAAAGCTGACATCGAAGTTGGCGAAAAGATCACTGGCGAATCCTCTGTTACTCAGCTGTTTGGTCTGCTGACTCTGGGTGCCGAGCACGAATACGCTGACGGTGTTGCTTACGGTGCTAACGGTGGCGGTTCTCTGCTTTCACTGGGCGGCGCTTCTTTGACTGAAAAAGTGAAGTCTGCAGCAGCTTACAACGCCATTACCGAGTCCGGCGCTGATGTGATCGTAGCACCTCGCTACACCATCAAGCAGGAAGGCTACGGCTTCTTTGGCACCATCGACGTAAAAGTTGAAGGTTACAAAGGCACCATCCGAAGCATCAAATAAGCTTCGTGATTGGCAAAAAAAAGCCGGAGAGGGGTTTAACCCTGCTCCGGCTTTTTTGATGGGGCTGGTCAGCCCCCCAGATACGCCTCCCGAACTTCCGGGTTGCTCAGCAAGTTCTTGCCGGTATCGTGTAGCCGGATTTTTCCGGTTTCGAGGACATAGCCCCGGTCGGCCAGGTTCAGCGCTTGATGCGCGTTCTGCTCAACAAGAAACACGGTGATGCCCTCGTCTCGCAAATGGCCGATGATCTCGAAGATCTGCTGAATGATGATCGGCGCCAAGCCCAGCGACGGCTCGTCCAGAATGATCATCTTGGGCTTACTCATCAGGGCCCGACCAATGGCAAGCATTTGCTGCTCACCGCCTGACATGGTGCCGGCTCGTTGGTTTTCCCGCTCCTTGAGCCGGGGGAACAGCTCGTAAACGTGATCCTGGCTTTTGCGAATCTCGGCCTTGGTGTTGAAGAACCCGCCCATATGCAGGTTTTCTTCGACCGTCAGGCCGGAAAACACGCGCCGGCCTTCGGGCACGATGGCAATGCCGGAGCGCATAATGGTGGAGGTGGCGTCGTGGGTGATGTCTTTGCCTTCCAAAATAATGCGCCCGGAACTGGCTTGCGGGTTTCCGCAGACCGTCATCAGCAGAGTGGTTTTACCGGCACCGTTGGCGCCAATCAACGAAACAATCTCCCCCTTGTTCACTTCAACCGAGACACCGTGCAAAGCCTCGATTTTGCCGTAATGCGTATGAACGTTTTCCAGTACTAGCATGGTTATTCCTCAGGCCTCGCCCAGATAAGCTTTGATCACGTCGTCGTTCTGGCGAACTTCGTCGGGGGTACCGCTGGCCAGGGGGCGCCCCTGGTTGATGACGGTAATCCGGTCGGAAATGTCCATCACGAGGCTCATGTCGTGCTCGATGAGCAGCACTGAAACGTTGTAATCCTCTTTCAGGCTCATGATCAGCTGATTGAGATCCTTGGTTTCAGCCGGGTTGAGGCCGGCTGCGGGCTCGTCAAGCATCAGCAGCTTGGGTTCGGTGACCATGCAGCGCGCGATCTCCAAACGGCGTTGCTGGCCATAGGCGAGGTTGCCGGCTTCACGGTTGGCGAGTTCCAGCAGGCCCACCCGTTCGAGCCAATAAGCCGCTTTGTCCAGCGAACGCTTTTCCCGGGATCGATAGTCCGGCGTTTTTATCAGCCCGGAAAGCAAGTTGGTGTTGAGATGACGGTGTTGAGCAACCAGCAGGTTCTCGACCACCGACATTTGATTAAACAACCGAACGTGCTGGAAGGTGCGCACCATGCCGAGCCGCGAGATCTTGTAGTCCGGCTTGCCTTGCACCTCTTTACCTTGAAACAGAATTTTTCCGCCAGTGGGTTTGTAGAATCCGCTAACGCAGTTGAACACGGTGGTTTTGCCGGCACCGTTGGGGCCGATCACCGAGACGATTTCATGGTTCTGAACGTCCAGATTCACGCCATCCACGGCCAGCAGGCCGCCGAAGCGCATGGACAGATCTTGTACTTCTAGCATACCTGTCACTCCTGCCGTTGCAGTGCAATGGGAATTCGACGCATAGGCATCAGACCTTGAGGCCGCCATACCATCATCAGAACCATGGCGGCCCCGAAGACGAGCATTCGGAAGTCTGAGAACTCACGTGCGAGCTCCGGCAGGATGGTGACGGCAACAGCCGCGAGAATTACGCCAATCTGAGAGCCCATGCCGCCCAGTACCACAATCGCCAGAATGATCGCGGATTCCAGGAAGACAAAGGATTCAGGGCTGATGAAGCCTTGCTTGGAAGCGAACACGGTACCGGCGAATCCGGCGAAGAAGGCGCCGATGGTGAACGCAGAAAGCTTTACGGCGGTGCGGCTCAAACCAAGGGAGCGAGCAGCAATCTCATCTTCCCGAAGGGCTTCCCAGGCCCGGCCAACCGGCATGCGCATCAGGCGGCGGATGACCAGAGCGGTAATAACCGCGAGCACCAGGGCGATCAGGTACAGGAAAATGACCTTGTGCTCACCGCTGTAGGCGATGCCAAAGGTTTCGTGGAAGGAGGTGTTGCCTTCTTCTTTGACTCTGCGCCCGAACTCCATACCGAACAAGGTTGGGTCGGGAATGCCGCCAATGCCGTTAGGGCCGCCGGTAACCGCTGTCCAGTTGTTCAAAAGGATGCGGATAATCTCGCCAAAACCCAGCGTCACAATGGCCAGATAATCGCCTCGCAGTCGTAACACCGGAAATCCGAGCACCATGCCAAAGGTTGCGGCCAGCAAGGCGCCAACCGGCAAGGCCATCCAGAAGGTAAAGCCAAAGTACTGGTACAGCAGGGCAAAGGTGTAGGCGCCGACGGCATAGAAGGCGACGTAGCCGAGATCGAGCAGGCCGGCGAGGCCAACCACCACGTTCAGGCCCAAAGCCAGCATGATGTAGATAAGCACCAATGTGGCCAGATCGACCGCACCGCGTGACACCACGAACGGCCAGAATAACGCCAGCACGATAATGGCCGTGAGCACCCAGGCCTCCATTTTTGCGCGCTTGGCATCGGGCATGGGCTCGCGACCGCTCAAAGGGTTCAGCTTGGGCAGTTTGCCCAGGTTACCCATGATGTTGTCACGGAACAGCTGGAAGAAGAACACGATACCGGCGGCCAGAAAGATCGAGATAATGGTGGTTGGCGTTGCGCCTTCCAGACCGATTTCGGTGCCTTGAGCCACCAGATTCAAACCGAGAATCGGGTAGGCGATAACGACGGTGACGATCGCGCAGAACAGCGCATGCTTCAAGTTGTGGGTTGCCATCAGATCTTCTCAACCTCCGGTTTGCCAAGCAGGCCGGTGGGTTTGAACAGCAGGATCAGTATCAGCAAGCTGAACGAAACAACGTCTTTGTATTCGCCGCTCAGATAACCCGAGGTCATGCTTTCCGAGACACCAAGTATCAGACCACCCAACATGGCGCCGGGAATGCTGCCAATGCCGCCCAGTACCGCTGCGGTAAATGCTTTCAGGCCCGCGATAAAGCCAAACAACGGGTCAACCGAGCCGTAGTACATGCCCAGTAACAAACCGGCAACAGCCGCCAGCGAGGCACCGATGACAAAGGTCGCGGAAATGATTCGGTTGGTATCGATACCCAGCAGATTAGCCATGCCCAGATCCTGGGAAACGGCCCGGCAAGCTCGCCCGATGCGTGAGCGTGAAATGAACAAAGAGAGCAGGGTCATGCAGATCAGCGTGGTGATAAAAATGGTGATTTGCATGTAGGAGAGTGAAAGCTGGAAGCTTTCGGGAGCGCCAAAGCGAAAACTGCCGTCGATCAGCGCCGGAAAGCCGATGTTGCGCGAACCCTGGGCCAGATGAACGTAGTTTTGCAGGAAGATCGACATACCGATTGCGGAGATGAGCGGTATCAGTCGGTGGCGACCGCGCACGGGGCGGTAAGCGACTCGTTCAACCGCCCAGCCCATGGAGCTGGATACGATCACCGCGCAGATCAGCGCAACCAGTAAAATGACAGGTAACCAGGCGACGCCGAGGGTGGCAAGGCCGGTGATGGCAATAAGCGCGGTGTAAGCGCCGATCATGTAGATTTCGCCGTGGGCGAAGTTGATCATGCCGATAATGCCGTAAACCATCGTATAGCCGATGGCGATCAGGGCGTAAGTGCTCCCGATCGTGAGCCCGTTAACGAGCTGTTGGGAAAAATATAGGAGGTCTTGCATGCTGGGGGAGCTCCGAATGCATACGGCCAGAAAAGCACCTTCCCCCGGATCGCGGCTGGAAGGTGCTCTTGTTCATACCTCGGTAGAGGATTTGGCTTACTGTGCCGGAGTCTTGCTACCGTCAGAGTGCCATTCGTACACCACAAATTCGAAGGACTTCAGGTCCCCGGCTTTGTCGTATTGAACGGTTCCGATCGGAGTTTCAAAGCTGTTGGCGCGCAACGCGGCGGCCACATCAAACGGATCTTTGGAATCGGCTTGCTTGATGCCCTCAGCCACTAGCTGAACGGCAGTGTAGGAAGGTAGAACGAACGGGCCGGACGGGTCTTCGCCTTTGTCCTTGAACGCTTTGACCAGCTCCTGGTTCTCGGCTTTTTCATCAAAGCTTGGCGGCAGGGTGACCAGCAAACCTTCGGCGGCTTCACCGGCGATGGTGTTGATGTCTTTGTTGCCTACCCCTTCAGGGCCCATGAATTTGGCTGTGACATCCGTCTGGCGAGCCTGACGCAGGATCAGCCCCAGTTCAGGGTGGTAACCGCCGTAGTAGACGAAGTCCACGTCGGCTTGTTTGATTTTGGTGACCAGAGAGGAGAAGTCCTTGTCGCCGGCGGTGATGCCCTCGAACATCGCAACTTCGATGCCGGCGTTTTTCAGGGTGTCACGAACCGCAGTGGCAATGCCTTCACCGTACTGCTGTTTATCGTGAACGACCGCAACTCGCTCCGGCTTCTGACTGGCGATGTAATTGCCCGCGACCGGTCCCTGCATGCTGTCCAGACCAATCGTACGGAACACCAGTTCATAGCCGCGTTCGGTGATTTCCGGGCTGGTGGAAGCCGGGGTGATCATCAGAATGCCTTCGTCTTCATAAATGTCGGAGGCGGGCTGGGTCGAGCTGGAGCAGAGGTGGCCAATAACGTACTGAACGCCTTCGTTCACCAGGCGGTTAGCAACCGTAACGGCTTGCTTAGGGTCGCAAACGTCATCAACTTCAACGGCAACCAGATCTTCGCCCATCACGCCACCCTCGGCGTTGATGCGCTCGATAGCCATGCGGGCACCGGAGAACTGCATGTCACCGTACTGGGCAACCGGGCCGGTCATGGGCCCGGCGATGCCGATTTTGATATCAGCAGTAGCCTGGCCAGCGGCCATCAGGGCGACGGACGCGCTTATAGCGGTGGCGAGTTTCTTTGCGGAAATGTTCATCGTGTTTTTTCCTGTGTGTCAGGGTTATTCTTATGTTCACAATGAGTTAAGAAACACCACAGCCTAGGCCTTGTCAAGCAAATGCGTGTATGGCCGCGATACATATACCAATTTAAGCGTCTTCCGGGTCGTCGCCATCGATGTAGACCAGATTCTTGAAGTTTTCGTGGTCGTGCAATTGCTCGAAGCTGGGGTCCACCGAGGCATCGTCTCGATAGGCTTCGGAGATCTCGATGGCTTTTGCCAGGTTGGCAACGGCATCTTCCCAGCGGCCGATCTCGGCAAAGGCACAGGCCAGCTGGTAAAGCGCATGGCCGTTGTCCGGTGCCAGCTTGAGCGCACGGTTACACAGGCTGATGGCCCAGAGCGGTTCTTGTATTTCGAGCACGGCATCGGCTTTGTAGCTCAGTGCTTCAACATCGTCTGGCCGTAATTCCAGAATCTGGTCGTAGGTGTTGATCTTGTTCTGTTGCGAGGTTTCCTGACTGGCTTTAAGCCAGAGCGCATGCACTTCGTTGGTCAGTTCGATTTCTGCCTGGTTCTGGTGAATGATTTCAGACTTTTGCTGCAACTGTACTTCGATCGCTTTCAGGCGCTTTTCGTATTCCACCACCAATTCGTTGACCCGCTCTTCCGCAAGGCCTGTGAGTTGGTGGCGCATGTCCCGAATCGAGTTCCAGCCGATAACCACCAGAATGGAGGTGGCGCCGGCAATCAGGTAGAAGAAGTAGGTGACCGTGTCGGCGGCATAAGACATGGATTTGTCAGCCACGGACAATTCTTTTTCGACGACTTTTTCTATGAGCTCGGCGCGGGTGTTTTGCATGTCTTGGCGAAGCGCCTTGGTTTCGTCGAGCAGGTAGAGCTCCACGAAGGGCGTGTACATGGGCTTTTCCAGCGTTTTGATGCTTTCTTCCAGGTCTTCGGCTGTCAGCTCTTTGTCCGGGCCAAGTTCCTGCCCTTGTGCATGGAGGTGTCCGGCAAAAATAAGGGCGAGGATGAAAGCGAGGTAGTGCCTGATCATTAAAGGTGTCCGTTTTTCAGTGAGGAGAACAGTATCAGTGGATGACCTTAGCACAGTGACTATTAGAAATAATGCCGAGCGCAGGGCGGGTTTGCCGGCAACACCCGTATGGCAGGGTTTTCGGTGAGCTAAGTAATATTCGCACTTGCATCACGAAGGGCGAAGACCTCTAATAGTTAGAGGTATAAATAAATGGTTCGGGAGTCAGGTTTTGGATAGTTACGAGCAGGTGTTGGTGGCGCTTCGGCGGGTTATCCGGGCAACGGATTTGCATTCCAAACGGTTGAGCAAGCATGCCGGATTGACGGGGCCTCAGTTGCTGATTATGCGCACCATTCGTGACTTGGGTGAGGTGACGATTGGTACGATTGCCGAGAATGTCAGTCTCAGCCAGGCAACGGTAACGACCATTCTCGACCGTCTTGAACACCGTAAGCTGGTTTATCGGGTGCGCAGCACCAAGGATAAACGCAAGGTGCATGCGCATTTGACCGAAGACGGAGCCGATCTTCTGGCCCGTGCGCCGAATCCTTTGCAGGAAGATTTCATTGAGAAGTTTCAGAATCTGGCAGAGTGGGAGCAGACAATGATTTTGTCGTCGTTGCAGCGTGTGGCCCACATGATGAACGCTGACGACATTGATGCCTCTCCGGTTCTGACAGTGGGTTCGGTGTTGAAGGATGATGGCTGGAAGGAGAAAACCTGAGGTTTGCGAGGGGTCTGTCCCTACGAGGACAGACCCCCATTCTCCGAACTGACGTAGCTTAGTGCACGCTAGACCCACTCTTGGGCTTATTGCCAAAACACACCTGAAACACGTCGTTGTAGTTTTTGGCAAAGTTCACGGTTAGCCCTTCTTTGAGATAATCCGGCAACTCTTCGTAGTCGCCCCGGTTGGCCTCCGGCAGAATCAGGTTGCTGATTTTCTGCCTTCTGGCGGCAATCACTTTTTCACGTATCCCGCCAACAGGCAGCACCTGCCCGGTGAGTGTCAGCTCGCCAGTCATGGCAATGTTTTGCTGAGGAGCTTCCCTGCGGGCGATCGAGAGCAATGCCGTGGCCATGGTCACGCCGGCACTGGGGCCGTCTTTCGGTGTTGCGCCTTCCGGCACGTGTAGGTGCACGAACGACTTCTCGAAGAAGCTCGGGTCGCCTTTGAACCGCTTCAGGTTGGAGGCCACGTAGCTGTAGGCGATTTCCGCCGACTCGCGCATCACGTCGCCCAGTTGCCCGGTCAGTTTGAAGCCCCGGTGATGGGTGTGAACGCGGGAGGCTTCGATGCTCAGTGTGGCACCGCCCATGGCGGTCCATGCCAGGCCGGTAACTACGCCGGTGCCTTTGAGCGATTTCTCTTTACGGAAGGCGGGCTGTCCGAGATAACTCACCAGGTCGGCTACGCCAACTCTGACCGGTTCATCCGGGTTTTCCAGCAGTTTCACAATGCCTTTGCGAATGATTTTGTGCAGCAGCTTTTCCAAACTGCGCACGCCGGCTTCCCGGGCATAGCCCTCAATCACCTGGCGCACGGCGGCGTCTGAAATGTTCAGCTGTTTTTTCAGTAAGCCGGCACGTTTGAGCAGGCGAGGGATCAGGTAGTGCTTGGCGATGGCGAGCTTTTCTTCGCCGATGTAGCCAGACAGTCGAATCACATCCATGCGGTCGAGCAATGGCCGGGGAATGGTGTCCAGCTGGTTGGCGGTGCACACGAACAGCACCTTGGACAGGTCCATGCGCACGTCCAGGTAGTGGTCGAGGAATTCCTTGTTCTGTTCCGGATCCAGGGTTTCCAGAAGGGCCGAGGCCGGGTCGCCCTGATAGGAGCTGCCGATCTTGTCGATCTCATCCAGCATGATCACCGGGTTGGCCACTTTGCTGTCTTTCAGGGCCTGCACGAATTTACCGGGCATGGCGCCGATATAGGTGCGGCGGTGGCCTTTGATTTCGGCTTCATCGCGCATGCCGCCGACACTGAACCGATAAAACTCCCTGCCAAGGGCATCGGCCACCGAACGGCCGATGGAGGTTTTGCCCACCCCGGGTGGGCCGACTAGTAAGAGTATGGAACCACTCACTTCGCCTTTGAAGGTACCTTCGGCCAGGAACTCGATGATACGGTCTTTTACATCGTCCAGGCCGTCGTGGTCCCGGTCCAGAATGCGACGAGCTTCGGCCAGGTCGAAGTGGTCTTCGGAATGCACACCCCAGGGCACTTGGGTAATCCAGTCCAGGTAGTTGCGGGTAACGCCGTATTCCGGGGAGCCCTGTTCCAGCACCTGTAGTTTCTGGATTTCATCCTTGAACCGGTCCTGCACCGCGTCCGGTGGGTTCAGTTTGGCCATGCGCTCTTCAAAGCGCTCCACATCGGCGGTTTTGTCGTCCTTGGCAATGCCCAGCTCCCGCTGGATGACTTTCAGCTGCTCGCGCAGGAAGAATTCCCGCTGGTGCTTCTGCACCTTCTCGTTTACTTCTTCATTGATCTCGGATTGCAGGCGCGCCACTTCCTGCTCTTTGCGCATCAGCAACAGCACCCGCTCCATACGCCGGAGCAGGGGCACGGTATCCAGCACATCCTGCAACTCCCGGCCCGGGGCACTGGTCATAGAGGCGCCGAAGTCTGCCAGCGGCGAGCTGTCTTCCGGGCCAAAGCGGGACAGGTATTGCTTCACCTCTTCGCCATACAGTGGGTTGGTGCGTAGCAGCTCCTTTATTGCGCTGATAATGGCCAGGGTGTAGGCCTTGAGCTCATCCGCCGGTTCTTCCGGCTCCTCCGGGTATTCCACTTCCACCAGGTAGGGCGGGCGGCGGCGCAGCCACTGCACGATTTTGAAGCGCTGCATGCCCTGGGCAATAAACTGGACCTTGCCTCCTTCGCTCTGGGCATGGTGAACCTTCACCGCGCAACCCATGGTTTCCAGGTCATCGCTGGCGGGAATGCCGGTTTCAGATTCCGGGTCTTCCACAAAGCAGATACCCAGCACCTTGTGCTCGGTCTCGCCCACCCGCTTCAGGGTCTCCTGCCAGGGGTTCTGGTTCACCACCACCGGTTGCACCTGGGCGGGGAAGAACGGCCGGTTAGACACCGGCAAAACATACATACGCCGCGGCCTGGCCTGCTGCGGCAGGATCAGGCTTTTGCTGTTCTCGTCTTTGCCGATGTATTCGGTTACATCGTCTTCAAATTCTTCCAGGGAGTCTTTGCGGTTCTCGTCATTCATACCGTGTTGCTCTCAAGGCTGAGTGGTTAAAGACCTATGTGACGACGAAAGCCAGGTTTTCAAGCTTTCAGGCGTTGCTAGAAAGCTTGAAATGTAATTACAATGTAGTTATCCACGGAGGGTGAATATGAATTTTGAATGGGACGAAAGGAAGGCGCTGATCAACCAGGATAAGCATGGCGTCAGTTTTCATGAGGCGCGTACTGTTTTCTATGATGAGTATGGCTTGATTATTCCCGACCCTGACCACTCTGAGTTGGAGGATCGGTTTCTGATTATGGGGCGCAGTGAGTCACTCCGGTTGCTTGTGGTTTGTCATTGTTATCGACAGGATGATCAAACCATCAGGTTGATTTCAGCACGCAAAGCGACGAAGCATGAGTCTGGCTATTACAGGGCCGGGAGGCGAGGACTATGAGAGACGAATACGACTTTTCAGGGGCGAAAAGAAACCCCTACGCCAAGGCGTTGAAAAAGCAGATCACAATTCGGGTGGACGAAGATGCGTTGGGATACTTCAAGGCATTGGCCGAAGAATTGGGCGTGCCTTATCAGAGCCTGATTAATCTATACCTGCGGGACTGCGCGCAGTCCCGCAGGAAACCGGATCTACACTGGAAATGAAGATGTCTCCTGACTAAAACGGTTCCCCCGGAAAAACGTGCCGTAGTCGTTAAACCGAACACCCATCTCTCTCATCACTTTATGGGCGGCTGGTGCGGTCCATTGGCGGATGTAAAACGGCTCCCGCACGGCAAAGTGGTGAATGGCATGGGTGCTGCCAAAATTGAAGCAGAACGCCTGCATCGGTAGCAGCCACCAGGGGTTAAGAACCTGGCACTGTTGCATCACGTTGCGGGCTTCAACATCTCCGTAATAGTGGATATTGGAGCTGATGAAATGCAGGCAGAAGGTGCGCAGGAACGATGGCAGCATATAGACCACGGCAAAGGTATTCAGAACCCCAAGCGCGCTGGCAAATTCACCGGTCAGGGTAATGGGTGAGCCCGCAACCTGTGCCGAAAACAGCACCACATGGATGGCAATCCAGCCATGAAACAACAGGTAGTAAAGGTTGCCCAGGGGTGCATAGGCCAGCAGTTGCTGGATGCGCATTTTCTGAACCTCGCCCCGGGATTCCGGTTTCTGGGAACGGATATACGCCTTCACCGCTCGCTGCATGGTCAGCGGACGCATCAGTACTGCCATCATGTTGTCACCGGTCATCAGCAGCCGGCGTAGCCCCCAGCGCTCACCGTTGGTAATGCCTCGTTCTTCCAGGTCGCTTTCGGTACCACTGTACTTGTGGTGGTGCAGGTGCAGATTGCGGCGCACGAACGGGCTGACGGTGCTTGCCCGAGCCACCCAGCCTACGGCCAGCATAAGCTTGTTTGCCCAGGGGCGGTTTTTGAAGTACATCAGGTGGATAAGGTCGTGTTCCAGTTCATGGATGAAGGAGGCGAAAATGGCGGTGACAGGAATGCACAGCCACCAGGGAATAATGTCCATGACATACAACGTACCGCTGGTAATCATGCCCAGAAGCGATACCACCATAATGGCGGCGCCAATCAGATTCTGGTGCTTTTCAAGCCACGGATGACGGCGCCTTAACGCCCGGCCTTCCTCCAGAATGGTCTTGCGAATGTGATCGGTTTTTTGGGCATCGGTCATGGTGCTTGGATCTAAAGACATGGTTTGACCTTTTTAACGGGGGTTATCGGCATCCAGGTACCTGATCCTGGCATCTACAGTTGCTATTGTGGGTGAGGTGGTGCCCAAGCCGGGTATGATCAGACGACAAAAAACGATCATTAGACGACAACTACAATGACAACAGTTTCTATCGTTTCCAGCCAACCGACCGTTCCGGGCACCTACGTACTGCTGCTGATGGATGTGGCCGAACGCTGGAATATATCGGCAGACAAGCTGTTGGCGGGGGAAGGCCTGCAGCCGGAAGACTGTTTGCGCAATGGTTTCCGGTTACCCCGGGACAACTTCGCCAATCTGATAGAGCGGGCGGTCAGCCTGACAGGGGAGCCGGGTATCGGCTTTTTGCTGGGCCTGCAAATGCGGGTGTCCTGCCATGGGGTCATTGGCCAGGCCGCGATGGTAGCGCGCACCCTGGGAGAGGCGCTGGAGATTGCCAGGGCCTATTTCGACATGCCCTCGTCGGACCTCCAGTTACGCATTGATCGTGAGGCAGGGCATGGGGGCGACATGGTACGGCTGAGCCTGGGGGAACGAGATGAGCGCTATCGGCTGAGCGAAGTAGGCGCGCAGTTTCTGCTGACCGGATTCGCAGCCATGGCAGAAGCCCTGACTGGCCGGAAGCTTAAAGGCGAAGGCGTAATAAGATTCCCCCGTCCTCCCTATATGGACCGATACGACCATCTGGTTGCCGGCAAGCTTCATTTTGACGGCGCTTTCAACGGGTTTATATTTGATGCGTCGATTCTTGATTACCCCCTGGTGATGTCAGACCCTGTCGCCGCCCGGATTGCCCGGGAACAGTGCAAGGAGGAGCTGGGCCGGCTGGGTGGAGGGCGTTCGCTGGCTCGGCAGGTGCGAGACCTGGTGTTTGACGAGGAGTTGGGTTTCGCGTCTATGGAAGAGGTGGCGGAGAAACTGAATACCACCCCGCGCACGCTGCAGCGTCGTTTACAGGCTGAAGGAGTGGTCTTTCGTCAACTGGTGGAGAGCATTCGCCGACACCATGCGGAGCGGCTGTTGTTGCTCAATCAGAAAAGTATTGGAGAGGTGTCTGACTTGCTGGGCTATTCTGACGTTACCAACTTCAGCCGAGCCTTTCGGCGCTGGGCAGGGTGTTCGCCGCGGGACTACCTGAAACAACGTGTGGCTCGCTAGCAGCCATAAGCGGTGCCCGCCTGGCTTGAATTTTCGTTGCCTGACCCCATAACCGATCGTAATCCATGTCTTATTAACCGGGTAAATATATGACCGCTTCGCCGTATATCTTCGACGCCACCGCCGACAACTTTCAGCAGAAAGTGATGGACGCTTCCGCCACCACGCCAATCCTGGTGGACGTATGGGCCGAATGGTGCGCGCCTTGTAAGCAGCTGATGCCGATACTGGAAAAGCTGGCGGACGAATATCAGGGCAACTTCCTGCTGGCGAAAGTGAATGCCGACGAGCAGCAAGAGCTGACGTCTTCCTTGGGTGTGCGCAGCCTGCCCACCGTGATCCTAGTAAAAGACGGCCAAGCCGTAGACGGCTTTAATGGTGCCCAACCAGAAAGCGAGATCCGCAAGGTGCTGGAGAAGCATGTTGAGCTGCCGGCAGAAGACCCGTACGAAAAAGCACACGCACTTTGGGAAGCGGGTGATCTGGACGGTGCGCTGGCGATCCTCACGGAAATGAACCAAAAGGATCCGGAAAACCTGGACGTACTGATTGATCTGGCCCAGCTGAAAGCGGAGCAAGGTGATCTGGAAACCGCCGAGCAAGTGCTGGAAAGCCTGCCGCCGGAAGAAAAACTGCAGACCAAGGCCAAGCAGCTGGCGGCCCGCGTTAAGTTTTTGAAGCAGTCCGGTGAATTGCCGGCCATCGAGGGCTTGGAGCAAACGCTGGAAGCCAACCCGAAAGACCCGGAGGCTTTACATCAGTTGGCACTGCACAAAGTGTTGCAAGAGCAGAATGCCGAGGCGATGGATTTGCTGATCCGGTTAATGCAGGCGGACAGCACTTATAAAGATGGCGTGGCCAAGACAACCTTGGTGGAGTTGTTTGAGAAATTGGGGAACAACAATGCGGATGTGCGGACGTATCGGAGGAAGTTGTATACGTTGATGCATTGATGTTTTTGACGAAGGGCAAACTCCATAAAAGGCCCGCCAAAATGGCGGGCCTCAACCCAGAGATGTGTTATCGACGGGTCATGTAGCCCGGCTCCACATCATCTTCGTTTTGGGTGTGAGTCATCACGAAAATATATCCGTTAGACCGATCTGCCATCTGCCAGATGTTGCCGACGGAATCGTTGCCTGAGCCAAAGGTAATTAAACCTTTGCCATTTTCATCGATGCTCCAGTTGCAGCCTGTGCCACTGTAATCGCAGCTTCCGCCTTCCGAGATGGTGAGAACCTCTTCCGCGTTGTTTTCCGTAGGAATGCCGATGTCGTAGGTGCCAACGAAACTATCGTTCGTCAGAGCTTTGGCTAGGGAGATAGAATCAATCTTGTTGATCTCATCCCGGTTTTCGTCGGCTTTAAGCCCCCAGTAAGAAGTGGTTTTAGCTAAAGCAATACGCCACCGTTCTTCGTTAGGCGTCTCTTCTTCGAGGTTCAGGACGCCGTTCGCGATGGACCAGTTGTTCGCGCGCCGCTCTGCGGGCTGGCGCTCATCGTTGTGATAAGAGTCGTTGAAATAGGATACATAAGTGCCGTCGTTTAGTTCAGTCACAACAACTTCATCGGCTTCATCTGAGCGGTAAAGGAATGCTTTACCTTTTAGATCGCCAGTCGTTGGGGTCTCGAGTGTGATTGGCGCTGTTGCCTTGGCTGTGCCTATCCGTTCAAAAGTACCGGCAGTCTCTGCAAAGTCGAGGTATATGGCCGTCCGGGTAGGCTGGCCGGAGAGGAAGTAGATTTCATCATTTGATTCGCCTGCCCACTCGATCGTTGCCATCCCCGTGCCGAATGAAACTGAAGCTGAAGTCGGAGACTCACCTTCAAAATAGGTTAGGGTTTTGTCTTTGTTTAGCGTGATTATGGCGCCGGTTTCATCAGGGTACTGCAGGAAGTAAGTGCCGGCTGCACGCTCGGCTTTGATTTGCTTGTTCAGCCTGTAAAGGTAGCTGGCACCCTCGTCTGATTCTGTGATGACCTTACTCTCCACCGCGCAAATCTCGAAGGTATCAGTTGTGTCACCGTCGCTACCTTCTTTAGGGAAGGTTAGTGATAGCTCTTGGCTGTTCTCGTTGAACGTCCAATTTCCTTCGCGTTTGATGTCTTTTTCCGTGTATTCGTTGTCTTTGGTCTTGAACTCAGAGAATGATCCGGAGCCTGAGAATTGCATAATCATGATTTCACTGTCCGAAATCATGCCCACGGATAGGTCGGAAAAATCGCTGGTAGATAGCTCTTGTGCACCTTCATCTGCGCAGCTTGTTACGTCAGCACCGCTGATGCTTGCAAGAGTCTCGTTAAGGTGGGCGTCAGCGTCTGTCGCGGAAACCAGTTGAGCGTTGGTGTCGGAGCTAAGATCCGTGATTTCGTTTGCGATTGAGTCCAAATCTGCTGTTTCAGAAATATTCCGAGGTGTAGCTGCTTTAGCGGCTTTGCTGCGGACTTCGGATGAAATGGTGATACCGTTTGTGGCGTCGCCATCTTCATCGAGAGTTTGGAGTACTCGAGCTACGTTCGTGGCCCCCGTTCCTTGGGCAAGGTTTTTCGGTGAAATGACCGCGGCACCCTTGGTAGAGCCGATAGTCAGTTGGCCAACCTTAAAGGTGACAGTATCGTTGTCGGCGTATTTGAACTCGCCGTTGTCATTGGTTAGGTATGTTTCACCATTATTGCTACTGCGAGTGTATTCAAGCCCGCCAACCGGGCTATCGACAAATTGGCCGGTATTGGTTGGTTGTGAAGACGTTTGGGGGTCACCGCCACCGCCACCGCCACCGCCACCGTCACCGCCTGAAGTCGAGTCGCTGGAGCTTCCGCCTCCACCACAAGCAACCATTCCAGTCGTTAGGCCAGCAGCCAGCAAAGCACGAAGCAATTTATTCTTTTGAAGCATCCTGATTTCCATTCTCTTTAATTTTTAGAAGGTGGCAGTGAACACCTGCCGGAAATGCGGACACGATCAGAGAGAGGTATAGCGTAAAGCTTGATCTGTCCCTGATCAGTAGTCCCTTTGCTCAAATACGCCGATTGGAGCTACGTAAAAGTTAGAGTGTTATCGGGTAGCTAGCAATTGACGAACTGTAAAGCATTGTTAAATTGCAGCTTTGGCCTAACGAGATATGATTGAAGTCAATGGTTAGGGTGACGCAGTTATGGTATTGGTCGCATAAAAAAGGGGCACCTTGCCAGGCGCCCCTTTAGAGTGGTCAGCGAAGAAGAGGGTTATGCATTCCCTTTCTTCATCTGCTCAAACTCATCCTCAAAGAAGAACTTCTCCTCTCCGAAGGCCGGTTCAAGTTCATGCAACCAAGTGGCGGTTTCGCTGTACTTGGCGAAGAACGGGCGCTGCACCCAGTCCGGGTTGCGGCCTTGCAAGAAGCGCAGTACAAACACTTTCTCGCCTTTGATTTCCGCAATGCCCTGTATTTCTACCTTGCCAGGGCCGGCGCTCATGCTGGGGCCTCGGGCGGTTCGAGCCAGGCCAGAGACCTTCTTCATGGCTTCGCGGTAGATGTTGTAGGCTTCCGCAAGCGGCACTTCAAAGTAGTTTTTGGCGCCGGTGTCGCGCTCTACGAACATGTAGTAGGGGATGATGCCCAGCTTCACTTCGCGCTTCCAAAGCTTCGCCCAGTCATCCGCGTTGTCGTTAACGTGCTTGATCAGCGGACCTTGCGCGCGGATTTCAGCACCGGTGGCGCGGATGCGGCGAATGGCTTCTTCCGCGATGTCGGTGGTGATTTCCTGCCAGTGGTTGTAGTGCGCCATGATGGCTACGTGCTTGCCGGCATCGACCAGTTTGGCGAATAGCTCGATCAGCTCGTCTGCATCTTTGTCGGTGACGAAGCGGTAGGGCCAGAAGGTCAAAGCCTTGGTGCCGATGCGGATGGTCTGAACGTGATCGAACTCAGGCTGAAGCAGAGGCTCCAGGTACTGAACCAAGCTCTTGGTTTTCATAACCATCGGATCGCCGCCGGTCACCAGCAAGTCGGTAACCTCGGTGTGTTCCTGCAGGTAGCCGTGTAGCTTCTCGGCTTCGGTGCTGGACATCTTCAGGTCTTTGTCGCCGACAAATTGCGCCCAACGGAAGCAGAAGGTGCAGTAAGAGTGGCATGTCTGGCCCTGCGCCGGGAAGAACAGCACGGTTTCGCGGTATTTGTGCTGAACGCCGTCCAGCACTTCGCCGTCCAGCTCCGGCATGTTCATTTCCATTTGGCCGGCCGGGTGCGGGTTCAGATCATCACGGATCTGCTTGGCAAGCGCCTGAATGTCTTTCTTGTCTGCGCCGTCCCGGTGCAGTTGTGCCATCTGCTCGTAATGCTCGTCCTTCAGCATACCCTTTTGCGGGAACACCAACTGGTAGATTGGATCGTTCGGTACTTTGTCCCAGTTGATCAGCTCGTTGATGACATATTCGTTGACGCGGAAGGGCAGCACGCTGGCCACAACCTTCATCTCAAACAGGGTTTCTTCTGGCAGGTCCTGAATGGCTTCAATTTTGTCGAGCTGACGGTCAGTAAACACCTTGAACCGGCGCTCTTCGAATTCCTGCACCGGGATACGGTTAGGAAAGGTGACGATGGAGTTCATAGATCGCCCTCTGTTGGGTAATAAAAGTAAAAAGAAGGCTAAAGCACCTTCGCAGTTGCCTAAAAAACGGGCCGAAAATTATACAGAGTTATGAAATTATTTTCAGGTCTAATTATTCTGCAAGTTGGGTTTAGTTGCAGATGATGGGGTGGCTTTCAGTCGGAAGCCTGTGGTTGAGCGGTCTGGCCAGGCGCATACGATCATTGGATGAAAGGAAAGTATTTAGTGACGCGAAGGTTTGTGGCTAAAAGATGAGTATCAGACCTTGGTCGGGGGTGTGTTGTTTTAGTGAAGTGAATTGGCCATTATTACGTAAATAAACAGAATTCTGCCGTTGTCTGGCGATCTCTTTGTCAGGTTTTAGGCGAAAAAAACATATTTTTTTGGTAAAAGTACGTAACTTTCACCAGGGTGCGCGCCTCGGATACCTGCGCCGGTTCAAGGCAGTGCCAGACGCTTATCGACGAGAGTTATAACAACGCTCTGTCACAGGAAAAAAATGAAAGCTGTTCTATGCTTGAGGGAAGTCACGCAGGCCGCTCAGCGTTTCTCGCAAGCTGATACTTCAATAATAAAACTGCCTGTTATCGCAGTTTCCAATTTCGCATCGTGTTCGGCCGCTGATCGTGGCGCACGTTGCATTCGTTAGGTTCAGGGGAGGGTTAGATGTACCAGGATGATGATCCCATTGAGACCAGAGAATGGTTAGATGCACTGGAATCTCTGATCGAGAATGAAGGTATAGACCGAGTTAAGTACATTCTGGAGCGTCTTTCCGAGCGCGCCAGCCGAGACGGCACCGAGCTGCCGTATTCCATCACCACACCATTTAGAAACACGATTCCAGTAACTCAGGAAGCGCGCATGCCGGGCGACCTGTTTATGGAACGCCGTATTCGTTCCCTGATTCGCTGGAACGCCATGGCCATGGTGGTGCGCGCCAACAAACGTCCCGGTGATCTGGGCGGTCACATTTCCACCTTCTCTTCTGCCGCCACATTGTATGACGTGGGCTTTAACTACTTCTTCCACGGTGGTGACGAGAACCGCGACTCTGATCTGGTGTATTTCCAGGGGCACGCAGCGCCGGGAATTTACGCCCGCTCATTTCTGGAAGGTCGGTTTACCGAAGAGCAATTGGATAAATACCGGGAAGAAACCGGCGGCGAAGGTCTGTCTTCCTACCCGCACCCTTGGTTGATGCCAGACTACTGGCAGTTCCCGACGGTCTCTATGGGGTTGGGGCCGATCCAGTCGATTTACCAAGCGCACGTGATGAAGTATTTGCACAGTCGCGAGCTGATCGACATGGGCGATCGGAAGGTGTGGAGCTTCCTGGGTGACGGTGAGTGTGACGAGCCTGAAACTCTGGGTTGTATCTCCAAAGCTGGCCGCGAAAAACTGGACAACCTCATTTTCGTGGTGAACTGCAACCTGCAGCGCCTGGACGGCCCGGTTCGTGGTAACGGCAAAATCATGCAAGAGCTGGAAGGTGTCTTCCGCGGGGCCGGCTGGAACGTCATTAAAGTCGTTTGGGGCCGTATGTGGGATCCGCTGTTCGATCAAGACGAAGACGGTCTGATGCAGCGAGCCATGGACGAGGTATGCGACGGCGACCTGCAGAATTATGCCTTCAAAGGCCCGTCGGCTACCCGTAAAGAGTTTTTCGGAAAGTATCCGGAATTGTCCAAGCTGGTTGAGAACCTGTCGGATGACGACATCGCCAAGCTGAACCGTGGCGGTCACGATCCCTACAAGGTCTACGCGGCGTATCACCGTGCGGTGCACCAGAATAACGGCCGGCCGACGGTGATTCTTGCCCACACCATCAAAGGCTACGGCTTTGGCGCAGCGGGTGAGGCGCAGAACACCGCTCACTCGTTGAAGAAGCTTGATCTGGATACGCTCAAGGCATTCCGCGACCGCTTCGGTGTACCTCTGAAAGACGAAGAGCTGGAAGACGTGCCGTATTACCGTCCGGCGCCAGACAGCCCTGAGCTGGTGTACATGAAGAAAAAGCGCCAGGAGCTGGGCGGCTTCTACCCGAAGCGTAATAAAGAATGTCAGCCGTTGCAGATACCGGATCTTGATATCTTCAAAGCGGTATTGGAAGGCTCCGGTGATCGTGAGATTTCCACCACCATGGCGTTTGTGCGTCTGCTCGGGGCTTTGGTGAAAGACAAGCGTGTGGGCAAACGCGTGGTGCCGATTGTGCCGGACGAAGCCCGGACCTTCGGTATGGAAGGCATGTTCCGTCAGCTGGGTATCTACACGTCTGAAGGGCAGAAGTATGTGCCCCAGGATCGTGACCAGATCATGTACTACCGTGAAGCCAAGCAGGGCCAGATCCTGCAGGAAGGTATCAACGAAGCCGGCGCCATGGCCACCTGGATGGCAGCGGCTACGTCCTACAGCAACAACAGCTTCCCGCTGATTCCGTTCTATGTGTTCTATTCCATGTTCGGGTTCCAGCGCATTGGCGATCTGGCCTGGGCTTCGGGCGATATGCAGGCTCGTGGCTTCCTGATCGGTGGTACCGCAGGGCGGACGACGCTGAACGGCGAAGGTTTGCAGCACCAGGACGGCCACAGCCATGTATTGGCGAACACCATTCCGAACTGCAAAGCCTACGACCCGGCTTACGGTTACGAGATGGCCGTAGTGATCCACCACGGCATGAAGGAAATGTTTGAAGAAGACAAAAACGTCTTTTACTACCTGACCGTGGAAAACGAGAACTACGCGCAGCCTGCAATGCCTGAAGGGTGTGAAGAAGGCATCATCAAAGGCATGTACCTGTTCGAATCCGTTGAAACCAAAGGCAAGAAGAAATCGCCGCGGGTTCAGCTGATGGGCGCCGGTGCCATCTTCAACGAAGTGCGCGAAGCGGCTCAGTTGCTGAAAGAAGACTGGGGCGTTGCATCGGATGTCTGGAGTGTCACCAGCTACAACGAACTGGCCCGCGATGGTCAGCACGTTGAACGTTGGAACGCCCTGCACCCGGATGACAAGCCGCGCAAGGCCTACGTGACTCAGTGTCTTGAGAAACAGAAGGGGCCGGTGATTTCATCGACCGACTACATCAAGCTGCATTCTGAACAGCTGCGGGCATACATCCCGGCTACCTACATGACGTTGGGCACCGACGGCTTCGGCCGGAGTGATACCCGCGAGAAGCTTCGTAATTTCTTCGAGGTAGACCGTTACTACGTCACGGTTGATGCGTTGGCGGCTTTGGCTAAAGACGGCGAGATCGACCAGAAGCAGGTTCTCGAAGCGATGCGCAAGTACGGTATCGATCGCAACAAACCGAACCCGGCGCACAGCTAAGGAGTCCGCTATGAGTGAACAGGAAATTAAAGTTCCCGATCTCGGCGGTGCTGATGAAGTCGAAGTGATCGAAATCATCGCCAGTGAAGGGGATACAGTACAGGAAGAAGATCCGATTCTGACGGTTGAAACCGATAAGGCGACGGTTGAACTGCCGTCACCGGCAGCCGGTAAGATCAGTAAGATCACTGCCAAAGTTGGTGACAAAATCAAAGAAGGCGACGTGGTTGGTATGTTGGTGGCCAGCGATGACTCCGGTGATTCAGGCGACTCGGAAGAGGATTCCGGGAGTGCCGGGGCCGAGAGCAAAGCCGGTGCGGATGAGAAATCTGAAGCCAAGTCTGAAGACAGCAAGCCCGAACCGAAAAAACAGTCGGGTGGCTCTCGCACCGAGCGGGTGAAGGTGCCCTCGCTGGACGGTATGGAAGACATTCCGGTCATCGAGATTAACGTCTCCGAGGGCGACACGGTTGCAGTAGACGACCCACTGGTGACGGTGGAATCGGATAAAGCAACCATGGAAATTCCGTCTCCCTTCGCTGGTAAGGTAAGCAAGATACTGGTGAAAGAGGGCGACAAGCTGTCCGAAGATGCCGACTTGCTGGACCTGGTTATCGAAGACGAAGGTGGTGAACCGGACGAAGCTGAAAGCACCGAAGAGAAAGCGCCAAAGAAGGAAAGCACTGACCAGTCCGAGTCAAAACCTGACGCCAAACCTGAAAAGCAGGAAGACAGCTCGGCGGAAAGCGCCACCTACGCCCCGCCTTCTCCGGGTGCCAAGGTGCATGCGGGCCCTGCGGTCCGGAAGTTGGCCCGGGAGTTGGGTGCAGACCTCACCCGTATCAAGGGGTCGGGCCCGAAAAGCAGGATTCTGAAGGACGATGTTCAGGATTACGTGAAGGGCCAGCTACAGCAAGTACAGCAGGGTTCTTCTGTGGGTGGCGGAAGCGGCATCCCAGCTGTGAAGCTGCCGGACTTCAGTAAGTTCGGTGAGATTGAGCGGGAAGGTATGTCCCGCATGATGTTCACCACCGCGAACAACATGCAGCGCAGCTGGTTGAACGTACCCCACGTGACCCAGTTTGATGATGCTGATATCACCGAAATGGAAGCCTTCCGCAAAGCGCAGAAGGCCGCTGGTGAAAAGCGTGGTGTGAAAATGACGCCGCTGCCGTTCTTGCTGAAAGCCTGCGCTGCAGCACTGGCTGAGCTGCCTCAGTTCAACGTGTCGTTGGACATGGAGCGCAAGGAAGTGGTGCGCAAGAAGTACATCCACATTGGTATTGCAGTGGATACTCCGCACGGTTTGATGGTGCCGGTGATCCGGGATGTGGACCAGAAAGGCCTGTGGGAATTGGCGGCGGAAAGCGCCGAGCTGGCACAGAAGGCCCGGGACAAGCAGTTGAAACCGGCTGAAATGCAGGGCGCTTGCTTCACTATCACCAGCTTGGGTGGTATCGGGGGCACTGCCTTCACGCCGATTGTGAATACGCCGGAGGTGGCGATTCTGGGTGTGTCCAAGGCAGCCATGAAGCCGGTGTGGGACGGCAATGAATTCCAGCCGCGCCTGATGCTGCCGTTGTCGTTGTCCTACGACCATCGGGCAGTGAACGGCGCAGATGCCGCACGATTCACCAGCCTGCTCACGCAGCTGCTTGGGGATATCCGCACCTTGTTGCTGTAGTCTTAGCCTGTTGCCGCTTCAATCTGTTTGGGTTGAAGTGGCAACACCCGGCAAGACATTTCGTTTTTGGTGGACAATAAAATCATGGCCAACAAAGCAAGCTTCAATTGGGAAGATCCCCTTCTTCTGGACCAACAACTGACCGATGAAGAGCGAATGGTGCGCGACAGCGCCCGCCAATTCGCCGAGAAACATCTTCGGCCCCGCGTAGTAGACGCATTCCGCAACGAACACACCGATCCCGAGATTTTTCGGGAAATGGGCGCCAGTGGTTTGTTGGGTGCCACCATACCCGAGCAGTACGGTGGCAGTGGCCTGAACTACGTCAGCTACGGCTTGGTCGCCCGGGAGATTGAGCGAGTCGATTCCGGCTATCGTTCCATGATGAGTGTTCAATCTTCCTTGGTGATGGTGCCCATTTACGAATTCGGTAACGAAGCAACCCGTCAGAAATACCTCCCTAAACTGGCCTCCGGTGAGTGGATAGGCTGCTTCGGCCTGACCGAGCCGGACCACGGCTCTGACCCCGGCAGTATGGCTACCCGCGCCCGTAAGGTAGACGGGGGTTATCGGCTGACGGGCAGCAAAATGTGGATCACCAACAGCCCGATAGCGGATGTGTTTGTGGTCTGGGGCAAAGACGATGACGGCAAGATTCGTGGCTTTGTGCTGGAAAAAGGTTGGGAAGGCTTAAGTACGCCGGAGATTCACGGCAAAGTGGGCCTGCGAGCGTCGATTACCGGTGAAATTGTCATGGACGAGGTGTTTGTGCCGGAAGAAAACGCTTTCCCCGAAGTTAGGGGCTTGAAAGGTCCGTTCACTTGCCTGGATTCAGCCCGTTACGGCATTTCCTGGGGCGCCTTAGGGGCTGCCGAAGATTGCTGGCACACGGCGCGCCAGTATGTGCTGGACCGCAAGCAGTTTGGCCGCCCACTGGCCGCCAATCAGCTGATTCAGAAAAAGCTGGCGGATATGCAGGCGGAGATTACGCTTGGTTTGCAGGGCGCTTTGCGCTTGGGCCGAATGAAAGACGAAGGCACGGCTGCGGTGGAGATTACCTCGATCATGAAGCGTAACTCCTGTGGTAAAGCTCTTGAAATTGCCCGGCTGGCCAGAGACATGCTGGGCGGTAACGGCATTAGCGACGAGTTTGGCATTGCCCGCCATCTGGTGAACCTGGAAGTGGTGAATACTTACGAAGGCACTCACGACGTGCACGCGTTGATTTTGGGGCGCGCGCAAACGGGTATTCAAGCCTTCTTCTGATTGTTGTTAAGAGAGAATTCGAAAGCCGGGTTAACCGAAAGGTATCCCGGCTTTCGTGTTTACGGACAATCAGTTTGCGAAAAACATCCAATCAAAGTAGTTGTGAAGATCCTGCATGGCGTAGGCCTCGGCAGGCTGGGTCAGTTCGAACAGCAGACTTTGGTCTTTGGCTGGTTTCATAACGACACCTCGTGAAGTTTCGGCAGATTAAGCAGGGCAGGGGCGTTGCCGGCTGCCTTCAAATGAGTTGTTGCATGAGCTGTGCCAGTTTCTTGGTTGGTGGTAAATTGTTGATTTTAATAGCGTAGCAAAGGGAGGGCGGGAATTGGATAGTTAAAGGTTGGGCTAGTTTGGGGCGCGTTGCACCAAACCAGAACGAAAAAACCCCGGCGGATGCCGGGGTCAAAGGAGAGTTAACGTCTACAAGGAGTCTTTAGAAGTTATATTGCGCTGCAAACAGTAGGCGACTTGCATCACCGTCAGAACCGTCCACGTTTTCACGCTTCAGGAACTGGTATTCAACGCCCATCATTACGTTCTTGACCGGGGTCCACTTGTAGTTGGCCATGACGGCAGAATTGGTTTCGCTTTGGCCGTCCAGAATGCCTGCAAACCCGGCGTCAGCAGCCTCATCTTCAGCGTCGTCCCAGTCGACTTCAACCATACCGTAGCCGATGTTAATGCTGCGGCCACCACCAAGATTGATGCCGGCGCCAATGGAGCCTCCGTAGCCCGAAATTGTTTCTACGTCACCACTACTGTCAACATAAGCACTGGGAGCTCCAAAGTTGTCACCAGAGCGATACAGATAGCTGTTGGCGCCATCGCTGTAGGAAAGTGTGCCTTGAAGGGTAATCATGTCGGTTAGCATCATTTTGGCGGCAACGAAGGTCGCAAAGCCGAATGAGCTCTCATCGCTAGTGCCGGTGTCGTAGCCTACCTGGTGAGCAAGCAGCGCTGCTGAGTAACTCATGCCGTCGTTGGAATCTTCAATCCTGGCAGTGAAGGCCGGCATACTGTCCTTGCCGTCAACATCTAGCACTGCAGGGTCTCCGTCGTCGTCCAGCCCCGCAGCGATAATCGAGCTGTTTGGTTGTTCAAGTGCAATCGACAGTGGCCCAGAGGTGTATCGAGCCTGCGCTGTGCGTGCTTGGTAACCAGCTAAGCCCGGGAGTGAGTCAAAATCTAGAGTTGCGGTGTTGCCCACGAAGCTGGTGAAGTTGGACCAGGTTTGGCCCATCAGTACGCCGTTGTATTCGCCGAAGCCGTGGCGGAGGCGGAGATTTCCACCTCGGAAATCACCTTCGACGGTTACGGCAACGCCTTGAGGGGTAACGGTTTTGACCCCCAGCCGACTTTGAACCGCATCCGCACCAAAGTGACCATCTTTTCCATCGTCTGATGCAAGGCCGCTGTAGGAGCCAGAGCGGGTGCTTAAGGCCTGATTGTTGTCGAGATCATAGCTGGCATTCAAGCGACCATAGCCGTATACGCTCACATCGTAATCACCGGCACTAAAGCTGAATGCCTGCGCCTGAGAAGCCAATCCCAGCACTGTCACAGCCGCCGTCGCACGAATCGCCATTCGCAATTTATTGTTCTGCATTGTTGTTGTCTCCACATATTTGTTTTTGTTGGACCAACTTCAACTTAGTAACGTATCGGTCACAATTCAAACAAAAAATGCATGAGATAGACCAACGTCTAATCAGGGGGAGAGGTGCAGGCAGGGCGATGTCGCAATGGGCTGTTCTTATGCGATCAGAGGCGTATTATGGTGGATTCAACCTGTCACTTAGTAATGAGTCACTGAGAGAAATCCATGAACAAAGAACCTGTTTCCCGCGAATTGTTTGATGAAGTAATGGTGCCCAACTATGCCCCCGGAAATATCATCCCGGTGCGAGGTGAGGGCTCCCGCGTGTGGGATCAGGAAGGCCGAGAGTTTCTGGATCTTCAGGGCGGCATTGCGGTGACCAGTCTGGGGCATGCGCACCCGGGGCTGCTGGGGGCGCTGCAGGAGCAGTCAGAGAAAATCTGGCATCTGTCTAACGTCATGACCAACGAACCGGCCCTGCGATTGGCGAAAACCCTGTGTGACCATACCTTTGCAGAGCGTGTGTTCTTTGCGAACTCCGGCGCCGAAGCCAACGAAGCAGCTTTCAAGCTGGCTCGCCGTTACGCATGGGATCACTTCAGCCCGGAAAAGCACGAAATCATTTCCTTCAAGAATGCCTTCCACGGCCGCACCTTGTTTACCGTCAGCGTTGGTGGCCAGCACAAGTATCTCGAAGGTTTTGAGCCGGCGCCGGGCGGTATCCATCACGCCGATTTTAATGACCTAGATTCAGTAAAAGCCCTCATCTCCAAAGAGAAAACCTGTGCCGTGGTGATCGAGCCGATTCAGGGCGAAAGCGGCGTCGTACCGGCAGACCCGGAGTTTCTGAAAGGGCTGAGGCAGCTGTGCGATGACAACGATGCACTGCTGATCTTCGATGAAGTACAAACAGGTGTTGGCCGTACCGGGCATTTGTACGCGTAC
Source organism: Marinobacter sp. MDS2 (assembly GCF_030718085.1). NCBI lineage: Bacteria > Pseudomonadati > Pseudomonadota > Gammaproteobacteria > Pseudomonadales > Marinobacteraceae > Marinobacter > Marinobacter sp. MDS2. The sequence continues at coordinate 1,252,071 of NZ_JAVAJF010000001.1, read as the reverse complement.
GAAATGTATGGTGTGATTCCGGATATTCTGACCAGTGCCAAAGGCTTGGGCGGCGGGTTCCCGGTTGCGGCCATGCTGACAACCGCAAAGGTGGGTGCGAGCCTGGCTGTGGGAACGCACGGCAGCACCTACGGGGGCAACGCTTTGGCCTGTGCGGTGGCGCAGAAGGTGATTGATACCGTCAGCCAGCCAGAGATTTTGAAGGGCGTGAATGAGCGTTCTGAAAAGTTGCGGCAGGGCATGATGGCCATCGGTGAGCGTTATGGCATTTTCTCCGAAGTTCGGGGTGCCGGCTTGTTGCTGGGCTGTGTGCTGACCGAACAGTGGAAAGGTCGGGCCAAAGACTTTTTGGCGGCCGGGCTGGAAGAGGGCGTGATGGTTCTGGTGGCCGGTGCCGACGTTGTGCGCCTGGCACCATCGCTGATTATTCCCGAAACCGACATTGATGAAGCGCTCGAGCGTTTTGAAACCGCAGTGAAAAAGCTGGCGCAATAACAATAAACGGTGGCTTGACGCCAGGGCCGCCCACACTCTGAACAACAGAGGGAGGGAGGAGTATGCTGATTGTTCGCCCGATGCAACCAGCGGATCTCGAAGATCTGTACGCCATGGCTCAAAGCGCCGGTAAGGGGTTAACCACCCTGCCGGCCGATCGGGAATTGCTGCAACGTAAAATCGACTGGGCGGTCGATTCGTTTAGCAAACAGTGCAAGCCGGAAGAGGCTCTCTATCTGTTTGCGCTCGAAGATACCGAAGCGCAACGGGTGGTTGGCATCAGCGGTATTGAGGCTCGGGTAGGTCAGGATGAGGTGTTCTACAACTATCGACTGAGCCTGACCGTTAACGCCTCTCGAGAATTGGGTGTGCATGTTCGGACGCCCACTCTTCACATCTCCAGCGACATGACCGATGCCACTGAAATCTGTTCGCTGTTGCTGGCGGATGATTATAAAGGGGGCGGCAATGGTTTGTTGCTGTCTCGCAGTCGCTTTATGTTTCTGGATGACTTCCGGGAGTTCTTTTCGGACAAAGTGTTTGCTGAAATGCGCGGGGTGTCGGATAAAGAGGGGCAAAGCCCCCTCTGGAACGCCTTGGGCAGCAAGTTTTTTGATATGGAATTTGTGGAAGCTGACCGGTTGTCCGGATTGGGTAATAAGTCCTTCATTGCCGAACTGATGCCCCAGTACCCGATTTACCTGTCGTTGTTGCCCGATTCCGCCAGAGAAGTCATCAGCCAGGTGCACGAAAACACCCGCCCGGCACTCAAAATGCTCGAAGCCGAAGGTTTCAATTTCAATGGGCTGGTCGATATCTTTGACGGCGGCCCGGTGGTTGAAGCCTTTTTGCACACCATTCGAACCGTGCGCGACTCCCTGAACCGGGATGTGGTTGTGGGAGATTCACCCATAGACCTAGATGTGCCTGCGGAACACCGGGTGATGGTGTCCAACCGTTCGTTCAATAACTTCCGGCTGACCACTCTGCCAATGAGCTGCATTGGGCAAGATACCGTAACCATTCCGCAGGCGATGGCTGAAGCCTTGCATCTAAAAAACGGTGATACCGTTCGTTTGGCGCCCCTGAAAGACGGCGGCCTTTCGCCCATTCATCTGGAAGACTCGATAGGGGTTAACGATGGCAAAACACGCAGTTGAGGCTAATTTTGATGGGTTGGTGGGGCCAACCCACAACTACGCGGGGCTGTCCTGGGGAAACGTTGCGTCCAAATCGAATGTAAACGCGGAATCCAATCCGAAACAAGCCGCCCTGCAAGGCCTGGCAAAAATGAAAGCGCTGGCCGATCGCGGTTATATGCAGGGCGTGTTGCCGCCTCATGAGCGCCCCCACTTACCGACGTTGCGCGCGCTGGGCTTCGAGGGCAGCGACACCCAGATTCTCGGAGCAGCCGCCAAGCAGGCTCCGGCTATTCTGGCGGCGGTATCGTCGGCATCCACCATGTGGACGGCAAACGCAGCCACGGTTTCGCCCAGCGCCGATACGGCCGACCATCGGGTGCATTTCACTCCGGCTAATCTCAGTGCCAAGTTCCATCGCTCAATCGAGCACGCCGTTACCGGGCGGGCCTTGAAGGCTATTTTCCGGGACGAGCAGTATTTTGCGCATCATCCGGCGTTGCCGTCCGTCGGTCACTTTGGCGATGAAGGTGCTGCCAACCATACGCGCTTGTGTGGCCATTATGGTGAACCGGGGGTTGAATTGTTCGTGTACGGGCAGGAAGCCTTCAATCAGCAAGCTCCTGCGCCGGTGATGTACCCGGCGCGCCAAACGCTTGAAGCTTCTCAGGCGGTCGCGCGGTTGCACGGTTTGGCTGATGCGAATCGGGTGTTTGCCCAGCAAAACCCGGCGGCGATTGATGCCGGTGTGTTTCATAACGATGTAATCGCGGTAGGGAATGGCAACTGCCTGTTTTACCACGAGTTGGCATTTCTCAATGAAGAGCGGGTATTGGCGGAGATTCGCGAGCGTTTGTTGGGTGCCGAGCTGGAAGCCATCAAAGTAACCCCTCAGCAGGTGCCTCTGGAAGATGCCGTGTCTTCGTATCTGTTCAACAGTCAGTTGTTGAACAGTCCGGACGGCATGTTGCTGGTGGTGCCGGGAGAGTGTCGGGAGGTTGCTTCGGTTAGCCGGTATCTGGATGAGTTGGTGGCGTCCGACGGCCCGATTACTTCGGTCGAAGTGATGGATGTGAAACAGTCCATGCGCAATGGTGGCGGCCCTGCGTGCCTGCGTTTGCGGGTGGTTCTGAATGACGAAGAGCGCCACGCAATCAATCAGGGTGTTGTGCTAACCGACGAACTTTACGCGCGCCTGACAACCTGGGTGGAAACCCATTACCGCGACCGGCTCGTTCAGCAAGACCTCGCAGACCCGAAGTTACTGAATGAAGTGCGACAGGCGCTGGACGAACTCACCGGCATACTGCAGCTGGGCTCTATCTACGATTTTCAGCGGTAAAGCCGGTTTACGGGGTTGCTATCGAGTGTGACAGCATGTCCATGGTGTGCTGGATCAGCGTGTCGGAAGGCATGCTTTCGCCTTCGCACAGCATGATCACGCCGTGCAAAGCGCCGCGTAAATAGAGAGCTGTCTGGGTCGGATCGGTAATACGCTCTTTACTCATGGTGCCGTCTTCCAGGCCTTTTTGGAGGGCGGCCACCATGAGTCTGATCAGCTCATCCCGGGAACAAAGCATTTCTGCTGCCTGGGCTTCATCCACGTCGGCAATCACGGTGGATGCTTTGGTGAGTGCGGCAAAGTATTCCGGTTCTTCCCGATAGAATTTGTAGTAGGCCTCACCCATGGCCCTTATCTGTGCCAGCCCGGTATGGTTCGGGCAATGAGTGGCCTTGAAACGCTCCACCAGATTTTGCCCCGCTCGCTGCATGATGCCCATCTGAATAGCCGCTTTATCTTTGAAATACACATATAGCAGCGCCCGGCTGAGGTTGGCGGTGCGGGCAATGTCGTCCATCGACGTGCGGTCGTAGCCCTTGTCCGAAAAGACGGTTTCGGCCGCATCCAGTATGGCGCTGTATCGTGCCTGTTTTTCCTTTTCCCGGCGTGATTTCAACGGCTCATTCATGGCTTGCGGTTACCTCAGGGGATGGTTGGGCGGTGGATAAGTATCGATGAAAACCTATTATTGACAAATTGTCAAAGAATGACATTATGTCGTCATAGTAGGGCTGCCTGTAATTCCTGGACCGGCATGCCCACCACCCATCATTCAGGGAAAGGGCTGTCTGTTCATGTCTCCCACTAAACGATCTCTCCCATTTACCGTAATGACCCTTGTGCTTGCGATGCTGTTGTTGTCCGGGTGTCGTGGCGGAAGCAGCGAAGCCGCGGAAAATTCGGCGGCGGTATCGGTTCGTGTTGCCGATGTGACCGGGGGGCAGGTAGAGGAAATCCCACTGCGCTTCTCCGGCATTGTTCGAGCTGCCCAGCGCGCTACGCTCACGTTTCAGGTCAGCGGTACCCTCAAAGAGCGGCCGGTTGAGCTGGGGCAGATGGTGAAACCTGGCGATACGCTGGCGGCGCTATACAACCCCGCTTTGCAACCGGCTCAGGATTCGGCAGCGGCCAAGCTTGAAGAGTTGAAAACCCAGTTTAATCAGGCCCAGCGAGAGTGGGAGCGCTCGGCGCGTTTGCATAAGCGTGGCGTTGTGTCGGAGCAAAATCTGGAGCAGATTGCAGCACGCCGCGATTCCCTTCGAGCCAGCATGGCCACCGCGCAAGCCGCGTTGTCGGAAGCGACTCATCTGCTCGAAGAAAGCGTATTGAAAGCACCGTTTGCGGGCCAGGTAGAAGCGTTGTTGGTTGAGCGCGACGAGTTTGTTTCGGCTGGGCAGCCAGTGATGCGTTTGTCCTCACCGCTGGGCCGGGAAGTTGAAATCCGGGTGCCGGCGCATTTGCTGAGTCATGTGCGTGTGGGGATGGAACTGCCGGTCTGGCAGGTTCAGGATCGTAACCGCTCGCCGGAAACCGGTACGGTTATAGAAATCGCCCAAGGCAGTTCGATTCGCGGGGAGCTGCATCCGGTGTTGGTCAGTTTGCCGGCAAATTCGTTGTCCTCCGGCGAGCCGGTTGAGGTGGGTGTTACGCCGGTTCGGGAATCCGCGGTGACCGTCCCCATGCTGGCGGTGGTGCGCTATGCTACCGGCACCAGCGTTTATCGGGTGAGCGATGGCGTAGCGCACCGGGTACCGGTGAAAGTGGATCGTGTGATCGGTGAGCGAGTGATGGTGCACCCCGGCGAGCTTCAGCCTGGTGATCAGGTGGTGTATGCCGGCATGACACGATTGGTGGATGGCGACACCGTGGAGGTGCGCTGATGACCCGTAGCCTGCTTAATTATCAACGACTGCTGGGCATGGTCGTTACCATGCTTTGCCTGTTGGGCATCGCAGCCTACAGCACCATGCCCCGCCAGGAAGATCCTTCCTTCCCATACCGCGCGGGTATGATTTCGGTGAATTACCCGGGAGCCAGTGCCGAAGCGGTTGAACGGCTGGTGTTGCGGCCGTTGACCGATGAACTGCGGCAGGTTGAAGAGGTCGACTTCAGTCAGGGCACCGCCCGAACCGGCGTGGCCTTGGCGAGAATCAAACTGCTTGATCGTATTTACGATACCGATGCTGCGTGGGATCGCGTACGCCAGGCCATGGAGCGCGCCAAGCAGGATTTCCCCGACGGTGTGGGGCAGATGAGCCTGGACGACCGGCTGATTGATATTCCTGCGGTGGTGCTGGCCGTGGGCGGTTCGCCGTCGATAACCGAACTGTCTAAAGCCGCAGAGCGCCTCAAACAAAACCTTTCGGATATTCCCGGTGTTTCACGCATCGAGCTTGAAGGTGAGGTGGACGAACAGATCACTCTCGCTCTGGATGATGCGGCTTTATTCCGACTCGGGATTTCGCCGCAGCGTGTGCTGCAAACCCTGTCGCAACGGAACCAAACCACACCCGGCGGTTTTGTCGTAGTGGACGGTAAGCGACTCTCTGTCTTGCCGAATTCGGAATTCAGTGACATCGAAGCCATTCGGGCCACGCCTATTGAGCTGCCAGACGGTTCGCAGGTTCCTCTCGCAGCCGCCGCGGAAGTATGGCGTGGGCCTGTTGAGCCGCGCCAGCCCGAAACCTGGTTTGATGGCGAGCGGGTGGTCTTGGTGTCGCTGATCATGGAAGAAGGCAATACCGACGCCATTCGCTTCGGTGAGCGAATTCGCGACAGGCTGGGCGAGATTCGCCCGGACTTTGAGCCTTACGAGCTGCGGGAAATGTTCTTCCAGCCCGACAAGGTTTCAGACCGCCTGGATAATCTGGCCTGGAGCCTGGTGTTCTCGGTCTTGATCATCGTGGCCGTGGTGTTTACGGGCATGGGCATTCGAATGGGGCTGCTGGTGGCCTCCATCCTGCCGATGGTGGCGATGATCAGTGTCGGGCTCTACGACCTCGGTGGCGGCGTACTGCATCAGATTGCCGTGATCGGTATGGTGATCTCGCTCGGTATACTCATCGATAACGCCATCGTAATTGTGGAAAGCATTCAGGGCTATCTGGATGCCGGCATGCGCCGGTTGGATGCCTTGAAGAAAGCGGTTGGTGAACTGGCGGGGCCGCTGGGCGCCTCCACCGGTACCACGCTGGCAGCCTTTGCTCCGCTGTTGATGGCGAAAGGCGGCGCGGCCGACTTCACCCGCGGTGTTCCCGTTATGATTATGCTGACGCTGTCGGTCAGTTATCTGCTGGCGATCTCGGCGGTGCCTCTGTTGGCGATACGTTTCCTCAAAGCTCGCAAGAATGTAGGTGAAGATCGACTGGTTGGGCTCGCTCGTTTCCTCGGTGGTTTGGTGTTCAAACACCCGAAAAAATTGATTGCTTTTGGCGCTTTGCTTGTTGCGATCAGTGTCGGCTTAACGCCGTTTATGGCTCAGCAATTCTTCCCGAACGCAGACCGACCGCGGGTGATCGTCGAAATGTACATGCCGGAAGGCACCGATCAGGCCCGCACTGCAGAAGTGGCCGAGAGCCTTGAGCGCACCATTCGCACTCAGCCCGAAGCGCTGGAAGTGCACCGCTTTGTCGGCTTTACCGGCCCAAGCTTCTACTACAACTTGCAGCGTGCACCGCAATCACCGAACCGGGCCCGCCTTGTAGTGCGAACGCCCACCTTGGCAGACACCACCGATCTGGTTCGAAAGATTCGCAAAGAGGTAGCCCAAAACCTGCCGGAACTGGATATCTCTGTGGGGATACTGGGACAGGGGCCACCACGCACTGCGCCGGTTGAAGTACGTGTCTACCATGCCGATGACGATGCCCGAGTCTTGGCAACTGAACAGATCTATTCGGTCCTTCGCGATGTGGAAGGCACGGTAGACGTTCGTCACGATCTGGACATCGGTGTGCCGAGCATCGCCATTAATGTGGATGACGCGACCGCAGCCCGCTATGGCCTGACCCGTGCGGACGTAGCACAAAGCCTGTACGGACAGAGTTTTGGTGCCATGGCAGAACGCTATCGCCAGGAAGAAGACCCGATCCCCATCGTGCTTCGCTCGCGTGAGGGTACCTTGTTGTCGTTGTCGCGTTTGCTGTCGGTCAACATCTACAACAGCCGCGGCGATGCCATTCCGTTGTCTGCGGTGGCAACTGTTGAAACCACCTGGGAGCCGGCAGCACGATACCTGCGCAACGGCGTCCGAGTGAACGCGGTGACGGCCAATCTTACCAAAGGCTACAGCTTCAGCCAGGCGCTGGACGGATTGAACGCAGCGTTGGCGGAAAACCCCTTGCCACCCGGAACACGGCTGGAAATGGGCGGTGACGCTGAAGGGTCCAACGATGCCAACAGCGCGCTACTCACTGCGGCTCCCATAGGCATGCTGTTGTTGCTGTTCTTCCTGCTGCTGCAGTTCAACTCGTTCCGCCGTGTCGGCATCATCCTGCTGACCGTGCCCTTGGCAACAGTGGGAATATTCCCCGGGTTGGTGCTGTCTGGCTCGCCCTTCGGCTTCCAATCGCTGCTGGGAGTTATTGCCTTGGTAGGCATCGTGGTCAACAACGCCATCGTTCTGCTGGACGTAATGGATCGCGAGCTGGAAAAGGGCAGGGCAATCAAAGATGCGGTCAGAACCGCAGTAGAACGCCGCACCCGGCCAATCCTGCTGACCACCGCCACCACCGTGGCCGGATTGCTGCCGCTGGCACTCTCCAGCTCCACACTGTGGCCACCCATGGCCTGGGCGATCATCTCCGGCTTGCTGGCTTCAACGGTACTGACCTTGTTGGTGATCCCGGCGGTGTGCACCAAACTCATCAAATTACCGGTGGCTGAACCCGAAAACGCCCCGGCATAACGAATTCAGGCGGGGTAGTGGCTCACTATCCCGCCTGACGTTTTGTTTGCGCTCGCACCATCAGCCCCACTCGTTGCCCCACCGGAACCTCCCGATTCGGGAACACAATCCCCTCGGGCTCCGCGCCAACACGGTAACAATTCTCGCCGTCTTCCCAAATCACCGTGCCCGGCGGGTACAGGGTAAAATTCGACACATCATCGGGCACATGAAACCGGAACCCCGGCCCGGTATTCAAAACCTCATGCACCACCTCAAACACCGTCAGTTGTTCCGTGCACTGGGCCTTTGGCGCGGGCGCACCACGAAAACGCCGTCGTAACGCCTGTTGAATACCGTTAAAACGCTGCAAATCATTCTGACCAAACGGCCGAACCTTCCCCAGCTCTACGGTAAAACTCTCGGCACCCAGTTGGCTGGCAGAAAACGAAGAAAACACCGTGGACGTTTTATGCTGAAGCAACAACGCTTCCACGTCGGCTTCCAACAAAAAAGCACATTGACCGCGAGGCACGGAACGACCCGGTACAAACGGATACAAGGCAAAGCGCTCTTGTTTTGATGGCCGTATTGCCGTGTGCAAATCGTAGTGGCTCAACGCAAGATCAGAGTGCTCATCCGCAAAGGCCCGACAGACCTCCTCAAGAAACCGGGCGCGATTTGCTTCCGGTAAATCTGCATACTCTGGCTTCCCGTGCGCGCCATTAAACAGCCGGTTCATGTTCACATCCAAAAACCGTTGCCCGGCCACCATGGCAGGGGGATTCCCGAGTATCAGCAATAACGGACAAGCCAGCGGCCACTCACCCGCAAGTAACTCCGACACCAGCCCGTTCAGCACCTCAATCGGCGCCGTCTCGTTACCATGAACCCCCGCCGAAACAATCAACGCCTCGCGGTTCGGGTTATCCCTTTCAGCTGGCGGTGTGAGCCAAAGCACGCCATTGGCGATTCGGGCAACGTGGGTGCCGTCGGCAAGTTTCGAGGTGGTTTCAGGGAGAGCAGAAGCCGCGTGAGAAAGGGTGTGCGAAAGCCAGTCGGGAGAAATGCCGAAAAGGTGTGTGAGCGTAATCATGAAACCCTCTCCCGTATAGTTTTTGTGATTACCGGAGCGGGCCGAACTTAGACCCAGGAACAGGTTCGGGGCTGGGTGTCGGGGTGGTCTTGCCGAGAATGTCGAAGGCCAAGGATGGCCTGAGAGAAGCGCACATGGATGTGCTCGTAGCGGTTCTCGGCAAGACCACCCCGACACCTAGCCTTGCACCAATACTAAAAGAATCAGGAATTGGCCGGCCGTTGATGCCGCAACAAATGATTTTCCAGTTTACGAAACACGAAAACCAGAATGAACGTCAAAGCCAAATAAATCAGCGCCACAAAAATAAACGCGTCAAACGGCGCGTAAAACCGCGAGTAAATATTCCGCGCAGCCCCGGTAAGATCCACAATCGTCACGATACTCGCAATGGCACTCGCATGAAGCATAAAAATAACCTCATTCGAATACGCCTGCACCGCCCGCCGCGCCGCGCTCGGAAGAATAATCCGCCGCATCCGCAAAAACCAATTCATACCGTAAGCCTTCGCCGCCTCAATCTCGCCATTCGGCGTAGACATAATGGCACCGCGAATAATCTCAGTAGTATAGGCCGCCGTATTCAGCGTAAACGCCAGCAAAGCAGGGTAGAGCGGTTCCTTGAAAATCTCCCACCAAAAGGTGTCCTGAATGCCCGGAATCTGCGCCACACCGTAGTAAATGATATACAGCTGAATCAGCAATGGCGTACCCCGGAACAAATAGGTGTACAGCCAGATAGGGCCAGAGACAAACGGATTCTTCACCGTGCGAAGAATCGCCAAAGGCACCGCCACAATCAGCCCGATGACCAAAGACAAAAACACCAGGTGCACGGTAGTAACCAGCCCGTCCCAGTATTCCATCAGCGTCATGACGGTGAAAATTTCGTTGGAATTCAGCCAATCGGCAATAAAATCAGGCATCGTTTAATTCCCCTGAACCACGCCGACGTTGGCTCGTTTATCAAGCCAGCGGATGAACAACTCAGTGCCTGCCGTCAGCGCCAGATAAACCGCAGCAACAGGAATAAAGAAATGGAACGGCATGCGCTCGGCCTTTGCCGCTTCCTCGGCCACGCGCACCATGTCGGTAAGGCCGATGATGGAAACCAGTGCTGTGGTTTTCAGCAGAACCTGCCAGTTGTTCCCGATGCCCGGCAAGGCATGGCGCATCATCTGCGGAATCATCACTCGTCGGAACGTGTGCCAGCGGGTAAAGCCATAAGCTTTGGCGGCTTCGATCTGTCCGACATTGACCGCCAGAAAGGCACCCCGGAAGGTTTCCGTCATGTAAGCGCCGAAAATCAGACCGATAGTGACCACGCCAGAGATGAACGGGTCGAACTGGAAGAAGAAATCAATTTCCCGGGTTTCCCACAAATAATCTGAAAGGGCATTTACCGCCACCTGGCCGCCATAATAAAACAACAGCATCATCACCAAATCGGGTACGCCCCGAATCAGGGTGGTGTAGGCAGTGGCGATGCCCGTCAGTACGCGGTTGCCAGAAAGTTTGGCCGATGCGCCTAGCAGGCCAAGAGTAACCGCCAGTGCCAACGACAGGAATGCCAGCTCAATGGTAACCACGGCACCTTCTGCGAGGGCGGGGCCATAGCCTTTCAGATCAAGCATGAGAGAGTCCGGAATGCTGGGAGCAGCCCGCAGGCTGCTCCCGGAGTGGTTTAAATCTTGATGTCGTAGTTGAAGTACTTGGCCATGATGGAGTCGTAGGTGCCGTTCTCTTTCAGAGTCTTCAGAGCGGCATTGATCTCTTTGGCCAGCTTGGCGTCACGCTTGCGCATGGCAACACCAACACCTTCACCCAGCTTCACAGGCTCGCCCACTTCTTTGTAACCGTCGCGGTTCAGAATTGTTTGCTCGCCAACCGGGTAATCTACAAACGCCACATCAATACGCTGGCCTTCGAGGTCCAGAACCATGTCTTCAGCGGTGGTGTAACGTTTGATGGTTACAGCGCTGTGCATGTTTTCAGTAACGTAAGTGTCCATGGTGGTGCCGCGCTGAACGCCAACGGTCTTACCTTTCATGGCTTCCAGATCGGTCACATCGGTATTGAACGACTCAGGGCCGAACCATCCGCCCGGTGTGATGTAGTACGGCTCCGAGAACAGAACGCGCTTGGCACGCTCTTCGGTGATCGACATGGACGACATGATCAAATCGAATTTACGGGCGATCAGGCCAGGAATCATACCGTCCCAAGCCTGGATAACGAATTCGCAATTGGCTTCCAGCTCTTTACACATGGCGCTGGCCAGCTCTACTTCGAAACCGGTCAGTTCACCGTTGTCATCTTTGTATTCAAACGGCTCGTAGGGTACGTCAAACGCAATGCGCAGGTCTTGAGCCTGTGCGCCACTGGCGAACATGGCCATAGCGCAACTTGCTGCAATCAATAATTTTTTCATGTGTCACTTCTCCACTCGTTTGCCATTCAGGCTTTATTTTTTATGGAAGTTTTCTAATCTGGTTCCGGTTTCAAGATAGCATCGGTGTTCAGAACTTGGGAGCAAGAAATTGCTGCATACGTTCAGATTCCGGATGATCAAACACCTTTTCCGGTGAACCTTGCTCTTCAATTACGCCCTGATGCAAAAACAGCACCTGGCTCGACACGTCCCTTGCAAACGCCATTTCGTGAGTGACCACGATCATGGTGCGGCCTTCCTCGGCCAAGCTCTGCATTACCTTCAATACTTCACCCACTAGTTCGGGGTCTAACGCCGACGTTGGCTCGTCAAACAACATGACCTCTGGCTCCATCGCCAAAGCCCGGGCGATGGCTGCCCGCTGTTGTTGACCACCAGACATCTGTGCCGGGTAGTAATCTTTGCGCTCGTAAATGCCGACTTTGTTCAAATACGCTTCGGCGCGCTCGATGGCTTCTTTCTTGGGGACCTTAAGTACATTGACCGGTGCTTCGATGATGTTTTCCAGCACGGTCATGTGTGACCACAAGTTAAAACCCTGGAACACCATAGACAGACGCGCACGAATCAACTCAACCTGGCGGTTACTGGCAGGGATCCGCTCGCCTTTCCGGTTGTGTTTGAATCGAACGGGATCACCGTGAACGATGATGTCGCCAGAGGTGGGGGTTTCCAGCAAGTTGATGCAGCGCAGGAAAGTACTCTTGCCAGAGCCGGAGCTGCCAATCAGAGACACGACGTCGCCTTTACGGGTTTCAAGGGAAATGCCCTTGAGAACTTCGAGGTCGTTAAAGGTTTTGTGAATGTCCCTACAAATCAGAGGCGCTGCATCCGCCATGGGGTGACTCCTGGGGGCTGTCGTTCAAAGGCGCATGTTTTACGGACTGTCGCCGCGGAAATCAACACCATTTTGTTGGATTTTCGTGAAAGTTGAGGCTGTAACGTGTCGTTCATTTTGGCGGATTCGTTCATCAATGCAAGTGTTTCGGCATAGGGCTGCCTATATGGAATCGACTTGGGCTTTGGTCGGCTTGTGCCCAAACAGGTTTCGGCTACTGTTTAGACTGGCGCGTAAAACAATAAAAGAGCAGATGATGAGCAAAGCAAAGGCAAACAAAGCGCAATTGGCGGAGCTGTTTCGTTCCTTTATAGAGCCCGAGTTCGTGATTACCGATGACGAAACGCTCAAACCCTACGAATGCGATGGCTTGGCGATGTACCGGGAGCTTCCTTTAATCGTGGTATTGCCGGAAACCGTCGAGCAGGTCCAGCGGGTGATGCGCATCTGCCATGAGCATGAGGTGCCGGTGGTTGCTCGTGGGGCGGGCACAGGATTGAGCGCGGGAGCCATGCCACACAAGGAGGGCGTGGTGTTGTCGCTGGCTAAGTTTAACCGGGTTCTGGACATTGATCCGCTCCGCCGCACGGCACGTTTGCAGCCCGGCGTGCGCAACCTGGCGATCAGTGAACAGGCTGCGCCATATGGCCTTTATTACGGGCCAGACCCGTCCTCGCAAATTGCGTGCACCATTGGCGGCAATGTGGCGGAGAACGCGGGCGGCGTGCATTGCCTCAAATACGGGCTAACGGTAAACAACCTGCTCAGCGCGGAAGTCATCACCGCCGAAGGCGAACGCGTGACTTTGGGAAGCGATGGACTGGACAGTTGCGGCATGGATTTGCTGGCCTTGCTGACGGGCTCTGAAGGTTTGCTCGGTGTGGTCACCGAAGTGACAGTGAAGCTGTTGCCTATCCCTGAGGTCGCCCGAGTGATCATGGCCGGCTTCGACAGTATTGAAAAAGCCGGCGACGCAGTTGGCGGCGTAATCAACCACGGCATAATTCCGGGCGGGCTGGAAATGATGGACAGCCAAGCCATTATTGCCGCCGATGACTTCTGCGGTGCAGGGTATCCCCGAGAGGCCAAGGCACTGCTGTTGTGCGAAGTGGATGGAACCGAGGAAGAGGTGAGCGAACACATTGCCGAAGCTGAGGCGCTATTCCGCGAGTTAGGCGCTACCTCAATACGCACGTCCAAAAATGAACAAGAGCGGGCCTTATTGTGGAAAGGTCGAAAATCCGCGTTCCCGGCTGTGGGCCGGATATCACCGGACTATTACTGCATGGACGGCACCATCCCGCGTCGGCATCTGGCCAAAGTTCTGCTGGAAATGGAAAAGATGTCGGAAGAGTTCGGTTTGCGGATAGCCAACGTGTTCCATGCCGGCGACGGCAACCTTCACCCATTGATTCTTTTCGATGCCAATGTTCCGGGTGAATTCGAGAGAACTGAAGCCTTCGGCAGCAAAATTCTGGAATTGTGCGTGGCCGTGGGTGGCTGCATTACCGGTGAGCATGGAGTGGGTGTGGAGAAAATCCGGCAAATGGCCGTGCAATTCAACGACCAGGAGTTGCAGCAATTCCACGATGTAAAAGCGGCATTTGATCCGCTGGGTATTCTGAACCCCGGCAAGGGTGTGCCCTCGCTGAAGTTCTGTCAGGAATACCGCTCTCTTGAACACAAGCAACACAGGCACGAGCAAGCGGGAGCGCATCATGGCTGATCAAATTGACCTGCTTCAAGAGCAGGTGCAGCACGCCCGCAATAATAACCGGAAACTCAATATTGTCGGTGGCGGTACCAAAGCTTTCATGGGCCGCACCGCCGATCCGGATGCGGACACGCTGAGTCTTGGTGAACATACTGGCATTGTTGAATACCATCCGGTGGAACTGGTGCTCACCGTGCGAGCGGGTACCTCTTTGGCGGAAATAGAAGCGGTCTTAGCCGAGCAAGGCCAGTGCCTGCATTTTGAGCCACCCCATTTCGGAGAGGCATCGACCATTGGCGGCACCCTGGCGTGCAATCTTTCTGGCCCGTCCCGGCCTTGGGCCGGTTCCGTGCGGGATCAGGTGCTGGGTGTTCGCTTGTTGAATGGCAAAGGCGAGCATTCACGCTTCGGCGGGCAGGTGATGAAAAATGTTGCGGGCTACGATGTCTCGCGCCTGCAAGCCGGAGCCATGGGCACTCTGGGTGTGATTACAGAAATCAGTATGAAGGTGATGCCTAAACCGGCCGCCACGCTTACCTTGGTGCAGGACATGCCCATGGAAGAGGCGGTGGGTTATATGAACCGCCGGGCCGGTGAGCCTAAACCCGTCTCGGGCGCGTGCTGGGTCGAGGGCAAAGTCTATTTAAAGTTGTCGGGCGCTCGTTCTGCGGTTGAGGCCACAGCAGAGCAATGGCAAGGCTCCATCATGGAGGATGGTGAGCAGTTTTGGCGGCAGTTACAGGATATGAGGCACGCCTTCTTTGCTGATATGGACACGCCTCTGTGGCGGTTCTCGGTAGGTTCTGCCGCCACCTTGCCGGTTATGGAAGGCCAATGGATGATGGATTGGGCGGGGGCGCAGCGCTGGTATCGCGGGGAAGCAGAGCTGAGTGATCTTGAGCCTATTGCGCGAGCGTCAGGCGGTCAGGTGAGTTTGTTTCGCGGCGGAGATCGCGCCGGTGAGGTGATGCACAGTCAGCCGGAGGCTTTGAAAATAATCCAGCGCCGCGTGAAACAGTCTTTTGATCCCGATGGGTTGTTCAACCCCGGCCGTCTCTACAGTTGGTTGTAATTATGCAAACAAATCTGGTTCAACAGTTCGCCAATACCTCCGAAGGTCAGGAGGCTGAAGAGATTCTGCGGGCCTGCGTTCATTGCGGTTTCTGCACCGCCACCTGCCCAACCTATCAGGAGCTGAACGACGAGCGAGACGGCCCCAGAGGCCGGATCTACCTGATGAAGATGTTTCTGGAAGGGACCGAAGTTACCGAAAAAACCCGTGAGCATCTGGACCGTTGTCTGACCTGCCGAAGCTGCGAGACAACCTGCCCCTCGGGCGTGCAATACGGCCGGTTGGTGGATATCAGTCGTGGCTTGCTGGAAAAAGAATTGCCCCGCCCGCCTAAGCAGAGGTGGCTGCGCTGGGCGTTAACTCGGGTGTTGCCAGAACGTCGGTTGTTTGGCCCATTGCTGCGCGTAGGGCAGGCCGTTCGGCCCGTGGTGCCGGGTCAGTTACGTACCAAAATACCGCCGCGCCGCAAATCTGGCCCATGGCCGGTTTCGAACCATCCACGCTTGGTATTGGCGCTTGCGGGCTGTGCTCAACCGGCTGCGGCACCGAACACCAATGCAGCTGCTGCCCGAGTGCTGGATAAACTGGGCGTGTCGCTGGTGGAAGCGCAGGAAGCAGGCTGTTGTGGTGCGGTGAATTATCACTTGTCTGAACACGAGCGCGGGCTGGAGCAAATGCGCCGCAACATTGATGCCTGGTGGCCAGCCATAGAAGCGGGGGCCGAAGCGATCGTGATGACCGCGTCGGGTTGCGGAGCCATGGTGCAGGACTACGGCCATTTGCTCAAAGACGATCCTGTCTACGCCGGCAAAGCCAAGCGCGTGAGTGCATTGTGTGTGGATCTCGGGGCGTTTCTGCTAAACGAAGATCTGGCGCCCTTGAAGGTTCCAGAAGCGCAGGGGAAAGTGGCGTTCCATTGTCCCTGTACCTTGCAACACGCGATGAAACAAAGCGGAGTGGTTGAACAAGTGCTGAGAAAAGCGGGTGTCGAGTTGGCGGCTACTCAGGATGCGCACTTGTGCTGTGGCTCGGCGGGCACTTACTCGATCACCCAGCCGGAAATGAGCCAGAAACTGCTGGATAACAAATTGAAGGCGCTGACGGTGGATAATCCAGAGCGTATCGTAACGGCGAACGTCGGGTGCCAGTTGTACCTCGAAACCAAAGCTCCGGTGCCGGTAATTCATTGGATCGAATTACTGGATCGATAACTCTGTGCCAGAGTTCTGTCCATTTTTGCAGTATCGTTGCAGGTTTGGCCCGGTTGGGTGAGCAATCGGGTATTCGACAACAAGACTTCACAGGATGTGAAACCATGCCAAGGATTGCAGTTGTGTTGCTGTGCCTGCTAACAGCGCTGTCTGCCCGCGCTGAAATATACCGCTGGACCGATGCCCGCGGTTCGATTCATTTCTCTGATACACCGCCGAACCTTGAGGGCCACTCTGCCATTACGGTGCGCAAGCCGGTCACCGTGCCGTTAAGTGAGAACATTCGCCAATCCGAAAAAGTTCGCCAGAGCCGGCAGTCGGTTGAGCGTATGTTGCGATCAAAGTCCAAACGACGATATGCCAAGGCAACGAAAGAAGATCAGCTAAAAGTATCGCAGTGCGACAAATACCGCGCCCAACTCGATCGGATACAAGTGCAGTTGAGAGCCGGGTACAGTAATGACCGGGGCAACAGCCTGAGGCAAAAGCGCAGAAAGGTCAGCCAGTTGTACAGCAGCCACTGCGTGCTGGACTAGGTTGCCCCTCGGTTAGCGCGCATTGAGATTTATCGCCAGTTGCCGTTAGCTATCTACCTAACAAAAGGAGATAGATCTTGTCCCATTTTCAGCTCGCTCTACTGCTTGGCATGACCGTCGCCCTGGGGCCTTTGGCTCTGGATGCGTATTTGCCGGCTTTCCCAAGCATTGCCCGAGATTTTGCGGTTCCCCATGCAGAAGTGGGGCTGACCTTAAGTGCCTATGTCGCCACCATGGGGTTGGCGCAGCTGGTGGGTGGCCCCTTGTCAGACCGCTACGGTCGTCGGCACATATTGTTGTTTGGCTTGGCGGTGTTCGCGGTGGCTTCGGTGATGGTGGCGTTGGCGAGTGGTTTGAGTGAAATGGTGTTCTGGCGCGTGGTGCAGGGCTTTGGCGGTGCTTTCTGTGCAGTGTCTGTGCCGGCGATTGTGCGGGACCAGGTTGGCGGGCAAGACGCCGCCCGACTGTTCGGCTTGATTGGTTTGATCATGTTTATAGCGCCTGCGGCGGCTCCGGCCCTAGGGGCTGCCATGCTGGCGCTGGGTCACTGGAACTGGATTTTCCTGGTGCTGGCGGCTTACAGCGTGTTCCTTGCGGTGGTGTTGAAGCTGGCGTTATTCCCGAGGCTTAAACCACGGCCGAGAACGTTCACGCCCGTGAAAACGCTGGTAACCAATTACATGCTGGTGCTGCGCCACAAAACCTCCATGCGTTTTGTGGGCATTCAGGTGCTGTGCTTCAGCTCCATGATGCTTTTTATTACCCACTCTTCTTTCATCTATCAGGAATGGTTTGGCGTATCGAATAGCTCGTTTGCGATGTTGTTCGCCGCAAACATCGTCCTGATGGCGGTGATGAATTTGGCCAACCGACCGCTGCTTCGCCGATTCACCTCGGTGGTTTTGCTCAGAGCCCAAGTGCTGCTGCAATGCACGGCGCTATTGTTGCTGGTGACGGTGGTTTTATTCGACGGTCCGTTCTGGGCTGTAGCCGCCTGCCTTATTGCGGCCATTGGCTGCCAAGGCGGGATCGTACCCAATAACATGGCCAACGCGCTGGAGTTCTTCCCGCACCTTGGTGGCACGGCTTCCGCTATGCTGGGGGCATCACAGTTCACCATTGCGGGGATTGTCAGTGCGGTATCTTCGTCGGTCAGCGGCGAGGCTCTGTTGCCCATCGTCGCGAGTATGTTGGTATGCTCGATAGGCGCGGTGATGTTAGCGTGGGGCGGGCCTAACGCGGTGGCACGGGAGCTGGCCGTTTCATCCAGCTGAGTTGGTGCGCTCGAAAGGAGGGTTCTATGGCTCAGGATAAAGACAAGTTGTTGGTGTTTTACGATGGCGCTTGCCCAACCTGCATTCGGGACCGCCGGTGGTATGAAAAGCTGGCCGGTCGGGGCGGTGATTCCGTGGGCTGGTTGGATATCACCGGCCGTGACGAGGAGCTAGAAGCCCAAGGTATCGATCCGGACAAAGCCTTGCGCGAGCTGCATGTAAAAGACAGTGACGGGAAGATTCATCAGGAGATGGATGCCTATATCCTGCTGATGTCCCGAGTGCCAGTGTTGAAGCCGCTGGCGTGGCTGATCGGGCTGCCTGTAATTCGCCCGTCTCTGGCGGCACTTTACCATCGGTGGGTTGCTCACCGGCTTGCGGATCGTGCCGAAAACTAAAGTTCCGAGGTGGCCCGGCGACTTATATTCTTCCCCTTTGCTGGTGTAGAAAATTATCGAAGCTGTATGATGCGGGGTTTATTTACCTAATTGACGGGAGACCCCATGGCAAAGTTGAACGCATTGCAGATCGATACCGGTCCCGAGCCCCAACACACCATCATCTGGCTGCACGGCCTGGGTGCCAGTGGCCATGATTTCGAGCCGGTGGTGCCCGAATTCGCCTTCTCCCGTGAAACCCCTGTGCGTTTTATTTTCCCCCATGCACCCGAACTACCGGTAACCATAAACGGCGGCATGGTGATGCCCGCCTGGTACGACATTCTGGCCATGGACGTTGACCGTAAAGTAGACGCGGAACAACTTCGAGCGTCTGCGGGCATGGTGGCGGAGCTGATCAAAGCCGAACGTGAACGCGGTGTGGCCAGTGAGAATATCATTCTTGGTGGTTTCTCTCAGGGCGGTGCGGTGGCCTACGAACTGGCTCTAAGCTACCCCGAGCGCTTGGGCGGTTTGTTTGCCTTGTCCACCTACTTCGCGACAGCAGACTCCATCGAATTGAGCGCTGCTAACCGCAACTTACCGATTTTCATCGGCCATGGCCGGTTTGATCAGATCGTGATGGAGCAACTGGGACAAGCGGCCTATCAGACTTTGCAAGGGTTAGGCTTCGAGCCCGAGTACCAAGACTATGGCATGGAACACAGCCTGTGTCTGGAAGAGGTGAATGATCTGGACCGTTTCCTGACGCCGCTTGTAGCACCGAAACCGGCGCACGAGTAATCGTTTGCAACCTTTACCTGATAGCGGGGGCTAAGTGGCAAAGCAAGTAAAATCACAACCAGTACCGTCACTTATTGGCGGTGCAAGTATTATCGCCAGTGTGTGCGTGGGTGCTGGCATGCTGGGCTTGCCCAGTTCCGGTGCCGGAGCCTGGACCGTCTGGTCCAGTCTGGCCCTGGTGCTGACTATGTTGGTGATGACCCTCTCCGGCTGGATGCTGCTGGAAGCGTTCAAGCACTTCGATCTGCGGGCGTCGTTTAACACGGTGACTAAATCTCTGCTGGGCACGCGGGTGAATGCCTTCAGTAATCTGACGGTCTATTTTGTGGGTGGAATTCTGCTGTATGCCTACATCACCTCGTCTGGCCTGATTCTGCAAAGCATGACGGGTGTCGGCAGCAAGTTGGCGTCGGTCATTTTTGTGCTGCTGTTTTCTCTGATGGTCTGGCATTCAACCCGAGCGGTGGATCGGCTGTCGGTGGTGCTGGTGACCTTCATGCTGGTGAGCTTTGTGTTGGGGGTGTCGGGCCTGGCGGTGCGCATTGATCTCGGTGTTTTGTTCGATTCCGCTAACCCCGATGGACGCTACGCGCCTTTCGCCATGGCCATGCTGCCGGTTGCCCTGACCTCCTTTGGTTATCACCATTCGGTGGCCTCCATGCGGGCTTATTACGGTGAAGAGCGCAAAGCACAGAAGGCGATTCTGGGAGGAACCCTGGTGGCCCTGACTTTCTACCTGGTATGGCTGCTCAGTATTTTCGGTAACCTGCCGAGGGCGGATTTCGGCCCGGTTGTCGCCCAGGGTGGCGATGTCGATGTCCTGCTGGCGGCCCTTGGCTATGCCATCGATTCCGAACGGGTGGCGACCACCATCAGTGCCTTCTCGACGGCGGCCATTCTGTCGTCATTCGTTGGTGTCGGTCTGGGGACCTTTGATTACATGGCCGATCTGCTGGGCTTCAGCAATGACCGAAAGGGGCGCACCAAAACCTGGGCCATCACCTTCATCCCGCCGCTGATGCTGTCGCTGTTTTTCCCGTTCGGCTTTGTGCTGGCCATCGGCTATGCTGGTGCGGCTGCAGCGGTATGGGCCTGCATTGTTCCGGCTTTGCTGGCCCGAAAATCCAGAACCCTCGACGGCGGTCGCAGTGGCTTCATGGCTCCGGGTGGCCAGCTGGCGATCGCGCTGGTGTTGGTGTTCGGTAGCTTGACCATTGTGTTTCACTTTCTGGGGCTGGCGGGTTGGTTGCCGGAGCCTTATTTCTTGATCGAACAGTAACGGAATACTCCGCTGCCTTGTCGTGCAAGCTTCAGTTGTCTGCTGCGTGCCCCGTTGGAGCGGTCAATATCAAGTAGTTACAAAAACAAGGACGCTTTCCATGCCGCTCCCGCCGAATTTCAAGGCCATCCCTGATATGGCAGTTCGCAGAGTGATTGTGTTCGTTCTTCTGCTGTGGGTTGTGAGTATGGCAGCGCACGCAGCGCCCATCCTGGATGCGGGTGATGACGAGATTCGGTTAACGGACTTTCCCGTCGGCTACCTTATCGACAATTCGCAGTCGCTAACTTATCAGGAGGTTCGCGAGAAAACCTATAACACCATGAATAGTAAAGGGGCTCTCGGGACCGGGGCCTCGGTTACCTGGCACCGGATTGCGTTGAAAAATCCGGGGCTGGAGAAGAAAGTCCTGTTTCTGCATTTACCCGCGGCTTTTCAGGTGCGCGCAATAGAAATCTATGAGGAGCGTTCCCAGAGCCTGGTCGGGCGCGCCGAGATTGATCTGAACGATGCCAGCGACAACCCTTTAATGCATCGGGGGACGATCGTCTATCCATTCTCGGTGCCGGCGGGGCAAAACACCATTATCTACATCCGCAGTCATCTGTATTCGCATCAGTGGTTTGAGGCGGAAATCTACGACGATAAGCACTCACGACAGGCGTTAGTGGGTGGGCATCTGGACATCGCGTTAATGGTGGGAATGATGTTGGCGTTGGTGTTTTATAACGGCCTGTTGTATTTCGCCACCAACAAGAAAGAGAACATGTTGTACTCCCTTTATCTTATTTCGGGGGGGGTCTGGATAGCGCTCTCCTACGGCTTGCTTGCGAAAGCGTTCAATGTATATGGCGATGGCGTTTTCATGCTGAACCTGTCGGTATTCACCATGCCGATTTTTCTTGTGCTGTTCATGATGGTGATATTCGAAACCCGTGAGTTTTATGTTAGCGAACATGGAGTTCTCAGTGGCTTGCTGGCTGTGTTGGTGGCGGGTTTCTGCTATGGGCTGTTCGATATCGAAGGGGCTTTGGTGCCCGCAAGTAGTCTTGCAGCATTGATGATGGTCGTGACGTTTTCGGTAAGCCTCTCAATATTGCGCAAAGGCCACCCGTTGGCGAAGTTTTTTCTCGTGGGGCATAGCTTTTTTGTCGTGTTCAACGGTTTTGCTGTGCTGTTTTACAAGGGGTTGATGGAGCCAAATTATCTCAACAGCCATGGGGTAGGAATTGGTATTGTGCTGGAAGCGATAACGCTGGCATTCATCATTTCATACCGAATCAAAGTGCTCGAGGATATCCGTGCCCAGCAGGACGAGCTCAAACGGCAGGCGGCTACGGATCCACTGACCCAACTCTATAATCGCCGGTACTTTATGGCTGAGGCCAAGTCGATGGCCGAGCGAGCAACTGTTCTGGGGCAGCCGCTGTCGGTGATCGCCTTGGATATCGATCACTTCAAATCAGTGAACGATACGTACGGGCATCATGCCGGCGATCTGGTTTTGAAGGCTGTGGCAGGCAACCTTCAGAAATTCAGTCGAGACAGAGACTTGATTGCGCGCTTTGGAGGCGAGGAGTTTATGATCCTGTTGCCCGGTGCCGACCACGCCGAAGCCGAGAACTGTGCAGAGCGAATTCGGGAGGGAGTTGAAACACATGCCGTTCAAGCCGGCGATGAAGTGAAGATCCGGGTGACGGTCAGTCTGGGTGTTGCACAGGTCAACAGTGCCACTGAATCGGTCGAAGACGCTGTTAATCGGGCCGACAAGGCCCTGTATGTAGCCAAAACCGGAGGGCGTAACCGCGTGTGCTCTGCGGCATGACCATTTTCCACAGGAGCGCATGCTGATAAAGGGGCTCTCTCGACCTCTCTGTTTGCTCCAGTAACCACTAGCGGAGGCTGAATTGGGTGAGCCTATATAAAGAGCTTCGCGCCTCGTCTCTAATCCGTCAGTAAACTTTACACTTTGCATAAGCGAGCCAATGAGCTGTTTTTTTAAGCACTTGTATTAAATTGATATTGCCTGCTGTGGAGCAATTGTTGCGTCAGATCTTAGTGAAGGAATCTTCATTAGATTCATGAGGGAGTAACGGTAATGACAGCTACAATTCGATTAATGGCGATAAGTTCTGTTGCATTGCTTTTGATGGCAGGCAGTCCAGCACAGGCCGTACCGATGTCGTGTACCTCTGCGACTACTTATACGTTGTCCGATGCAGCGAATAGCGCATGTTTCAGCGGTAATGACACTAACCAAATTGATGCAAGTTTTTCGCTTTTCGGAATGACAGGATGGGTACTCTCGGATAAAAACGATGGCCGAGATGGCGATGGAGTGATTGAGTTTTTAACTGCACCGACGAACGGTGACAAATCTGGAACTTGGGCAATCAATACGCTCGCTGGTTTGAGCGATATCGTGATTACGCTTAAGGCGGGAAATGGGTTCGGGGCATTTCTACTCGATCTGACGGTTGCTGATCCTCTTTCCGGAACATGGGAATCAGGCAAGGACTTGTCCCATGCCTCGATTTATTACAATGGACAGCCGACTAAAGTGCCCGAGCCGAGCACGCTGGCTTTGATCGGCTTGGGGTTGTTAGGGCTTGGTATGGCTAGGCGAAGAGCCCACAAGTAATACTTGGAGGTAGGTTCTTCGGACGGCTCGGCATCTATTGGATCCCGGGCCGTTTTTTTTGATGGGGTAGATGTTGGGCTGCGTAATTTTTGAAAAAAATTATTGTCTAGAAACGAAAAAGCCCGCTAAAAAGCGGGCTTGATCGAGAAATTAGTGGTGCCCGGAGGCGGAATCGAACCACCGACACGAGGATTTTCAATCCTCTGCTCTACCGACTGAGCTATCCGGGCGTGTTGAGCTATGTGCTCCAACGGGGCGCTATTAAACCGGTTTAGGGGTTGGGAGTCAAGGCTGGCGAGCAAAAATTTCTTAATATTTCCGCAGTTGATCAGGCCTTGACCAAATTCCTTACTTTTCTGGCGGTACGTACCCTTCGGCCTTGTCGAAAGGCTCGTTATTAAAGAAGTGGTCCATCTGCGCTTGCAGGTATTTGCGGTTGTTCACGTCCATCAGATTCAGGTGCTTTTCGTTGATCAGCATGGTCTGCTGATTCT
The DNA here is from genome assembly GCF_030718085.1 of Marinobacter sp. MDS2. NCBI lineage: Bacteria > Pseudomonadati > Pseudomonadota > Gammaproteobacteria > Pseudomonadales > Marinobacteraceae > Marinobacter > Marinobacter sp. MDS2. The sequence continues at coordinate 1,228,422 of NZ_JAVAJF010000001.1, read as the reverse complement.
GCCATTCGTCCCAGGCGGCTTTGGATACGTTTTCAAAGATATCCTGGCCCTTGGGGCCGGGCATTGGAGGCATGGACAGGCCTTCCATTTCCTTCTGGTACTTTCGGCAGAATACAGTGCGGCTCATGATGACTCCTATATTGGGGTTGTTGCAGCGAGCATGATAACAGATCGGATCAGAGCAGGGCGCTTTGCTCCGGCTCCGTCAGCAAGCTGCGAATGGGTGCTGGCAGGCCTAGCGCGAGTGCTTCGTCGCGGTGTAGCCAACGCTGGTTTTCCGAATCTGAAACCTTGGTGCTGGCGGATACCGGCAAACGGGCCGGCTGAATGTGTAAGTGGTAATGGCTGAATGTATGGCGAAAACCGCTGATCAGCTCTGGGTCGCTGCACACGAGCCCCAGTTCCCTCTCACAGGCTTCTTGCAGTTCTTCAGTACCGTACGCTGGATCCAGCTCGGGAAGGCTCCATAGCCCGCCCCAGATGCCGCTAGGAGGGCGACGTTCAAGCAGGATTCGGCCCTCGTTGTCTTCGAAAATCAGCATCCAGGTGGTTTTTTCCGGCTTCTGCTTTTTGGGTTTGGAGCCAGGGTACAAGTGGGTCTGGTTTTCTGCATAGGCAGTGCACCCGTTGTTGAGAGGGCAGCTATCGCACTTCGGTTTGCTGCGGGTACACACCATGGCGCCCAGATCCATAATGCCCTGAGTGTAATCGCGCACACGTTGGTCTGGTGTGTGGGTTTCAGCATGCTCCCATAGCTGCTTGAGGACAGCGCTTTGTCCCGGCCAGCCGGGTACGGCGTGATAGCGGGCTAGCACCCGTTTTACGTTGCCGTCCAGAATCGCGGCGCGCTTGCCGAAGGCTTGGGCCAGAATGGCTGCGGCGGTTGAGCGGCCGATGCCGGTGAGGGATTCCAGTGTTTCCTGATCTTGAGGGAACTCTCCGCCGAACTCGTTAACGACCTGCCTGGCTGCTTTGTGCAGGTTCCGGGCGCGGGCGTAGTAGCCAAGGCCTGACCAATGGCTGAGCACGTCGTCAACGGGGGCTGCGGCGAGTGCCTGCACATCGGGGAAGCTGGCCATGAAGGCTTCAAAGTAGGGAATAACGGTCGCGACCTGGGTTTGCTGAAGCATGATCTCAGAAACCCAGACCCGGTAAGCGTTGCGGTTGTGGTGCCACGGCAGGTTGTGCCTGCCGTGGTTGTCGTACCAATCAAGCAGTTTGTCGGCGAAAAGGTCTGGCATTAGTTGAACAGGCCTTTAAGCGCGTCTTTCACTTTGCCGCCTTCTTCGCCCAGCTTTTCCTTAAGTTTTTCGTCAACCTTGTCCTTTGCTTTCTGCTTGGCTTCATCCGCCTTTTCTCGTGCCTTTTCCTTGGCGCGGTCAATCTCTTCTTTTGCTTTCGCGCGCGCAGCGTTGGCGGCAATATCTTTCAAGGTGTCACGGAACCGAGAGCCGTCGAAGGAACACAGGCCGGCTGGATCTTCGGCGAAGTTGCCGCGGCATTCGACCGGAATAACCACGTTTTGAACGTACTCGGTGGTTCGGCAGGCCTGATCGCGGTGGATGTCGCCAACAATGCGCAGTCCGACTTCGTAATCGAGTTCGCTTTGCTCCAGTTCAACGGTACCGTCGCCTTCCAAACGCATACCTGCCAGTTCGGCCACCAGATCGGTATTGTTCAGAGTGTTGCCGTCAATCTTCAGAGTGCCGCGCATGTCGTTGAACGGCGTGGTTGTGCCCCAATCTGAAGTAGACAGCTGCTCCTGATTGACCAATGCGATGCCTTGGCAGGCCATGCGGGTCAGGTTCATCTGCCGGAATTCACCTTCGGCCAGATTGAAGCTGATTTCACCTTTTGCGTTGTTGCGCAATGCCGAGATGCGATTGCCAGTCGTATTTACAGCGAGATTGAGGTTGGCGCCACCAGACAGCATGTCTACCTCTGCCAGATCCGTCAGCAGGGGCAGCGTTTGCACGTTGTTGACGTCAGAGCGGATGTTCCACTTCGGGTTGTCGGTGCGGGCGTCAATGGTGACGTTGGCGCCAAAGGAGCCGTAATACAGCTTGCCGCTGAATTCATCGACCTTCAGCAAACCGTCTTTCGCGGTGGTGCTGGCTTTGATTTCGTTGATGGTCAGGTTGCTGACAATCAACTCGCCCAAATCAAAGTTGATGTCCAGCAGCAACGAACGCAGCGTTTCCAGTGGCAGAAGATCGGTTTCCGGCTGGCTGGCCGAGGCGGTTTCTGTTGCCGAGGTGTCGGTTTCACTTTCCTCCTCGGCGGCAGCGCCATCTTCAGCTGCAGGTGGCAAATAGCGGTCTGCGTTTAGCTTGTCGCCTTGCAGGTTGAACACCAGACCACCGTTGCTCAGGGTATAGCTGCCGTTACCGTTGAAATTGGTGTCGTCCAAGGTGATCTTGAGATCGCTTAGCGCCACCGTACCTGGCTTGCCGCCAAGGTTGGTGGAAAACGCGATGGCTTTCAGTACATCTGGGTCGGTGGTTTCAATGGCGGGTTGGCCGAGATTGCTCAGGAGTTCTTTCAGGGAAAACTCTGAGATAGCCAGGCTGCCATTCAAAGCCGGCTTGTCGCCAAAACCTTTTACGTTGAGGTTGGTGCTCAGTTTCAGGTTGGCCAGGCTGGCGGTGAAATCGTTCAGTGACGCGGTTTCGTCTTCAAGGTTGGCCGCCAGAGAACCACCCAGTTCAGCAGTGACAGACTTGCCGCTAAACGGTTCGCCGTTCATGTCGAATACGGCGCTCAGGCCAGACATAGTGAATTCGTTGAGTGCTTGGTTCGCTTTCAGCTTGGCGCTGATGCTGCCATCTACGGCCAGTTTGGGTTGTGCTGTTTCCACTCTGAATTGAATGTCCAGCGGGAACTCGGAACCTAAAGTAATGTTGCTGGCCAATACAGAGAAGTCTTCCAGAACTACGGACTGCCCTGTGCTTAGGTCATTGTAGTGAACGCGTGCATCGCTGATCTCAACATTTTCTACATTGAAGTTAAGCGCTTCGCCGCCTTCGCTCGCCTCTGCGGTTTCTTCAGAGGCTGCCGGTGTTTCCGGGGTGTCTGCTTGTTCTGGTGCTGCGGTGCCGGCAGGCTTCTCTTTCATGATCCGCGCCCAATTGCCTTCGCCTTGCTCATTCACTTCGAAGTGCGCGTCTAGGCCATTTAGAACGAAGGTGTTTACTTGTGGAGACATGGTGATCAGCGACCAAAAATCGATCTGGGCGATTAACTGCTCCAGAGCAACAAAGCGCTCACCTTCGAGTGTCGCTTCTACTTTGTTCAGTTCCAGGCCGAGGGGAATGAATGACCAGCCAATATCGCCTTCAAGGATGAGGTCCAGATTGGTTTGCTTCTCGACTGCCGCTTCGATTTGGGGCTTGTAGTCATTGGGGTTAATGACCGCCACAGCGATAGCAACGGCTGCGACAGCTAGGACGACAAGGCCGATAACGGCATAGAGCGCGTAGCGTATGACTTTCATTGCATGATTTCCTTTTCCCCCGATCAAGGGAGTTGCCTAATGTATTACGAATGAATTACCCAAAGGATAACGCAGGGTTAGCAAATTAACAGTGCAGGAATATGACAAAGCGGTAGTCTTGGTTCAAAATACACCGCAAACGTGCCGGGGAAAACGCTCTGTCACGCAAATAAGCATAACAAGGAGTCGGATGTGGCTATCACTGTTTCAATCGAGCTGAACCGTGAACTGGAAATTCAGGCAAGCTATGACGAAGTATTCGACCTGCTGGCCGATGTTCCCGAATCGGTCAGTCATTTCCCGAAAGTAGAAAAACTGGTCGATCTGGGTGACAACACCTACCGTTGGGAAATGGAAAAAGTCGGTGTTGATAAACACGCCATTCAGACCGTTTACGCGTGTAAATATTTTGCCGACAAAGATGCGGGCAAGATCACCTGGGAGCCGGTTAAAGGTGAAGGCAATGGTGTTGTGAGCGGTTCTTGGGTGATTACTGCCAAAGATGCGAATACCACTGGCCTTCGTTTTCAAACCAGCGCTGCGCTGACAGTCCCTCTGCCAAGCCTGCTAAAACTTGCTATCAGCCCTGTCATCAAGCACGAATTTAACAGCTTGGTAGACACCTACATGAACAATCTGAAAAACGCGTTCTAAACCTGATTCCGGCGATACAGCTCATTGCGGGACTCCTGTTGTGTAAATCGGTATAATCCGTAAACATCAAAGTTTTCGGTAGCAAGCCAGTTTTTACAACGGAGTCTCCATGGCTGAACGTAAGGCTCGGGTAGAGCGAAATACCCTTGAAACCCAGATCACCGTTGAGATCAATCTCGACGGTACCGGCAAAGCTTGTTTCGACACAGGCGTGCCCTTCCTAGAACACATGATGGACCAGATCGCTCGCCATGGCTTGATCGACCTGGATATCACCTGCAAAGGCGATACCTACATAGACGATCACCACACCGTGGAAGATATCGGTATTACCTTGGGTCAGGCCTTTAAGCAGGCTGTAGGCGATAAAAAAGGTATTCGCCGTTACGGCCACGCCTACGTGCCGCTGGATGAAGCGCTTTCCCGCGTTGTGATCGACCTTTCTGGCCGCCCAGGCCTGTGCATGAACGTACCCTACACCCGTGCGGTGGTTGGTGGATTCGACGTGGATTTGTTTGAAGAGTTCTTCCGCGGGTTCGTGAACCACTCGATGACAACCGTCCACATCGACAATCTGAAGGGTAAGAACACCCACCACCAGATTGAAACTGTGTACAAGGCCTTCGGCCGTGCCCTGCGCATGACCGTTGAGATGGACGAACGCATGGCCGGCATCATGCCGTCTACCAAGGGCGCTCTGTAATCCGGTTGCCAACAGGAATCTGAACCACCATGAAGACCGTCGCCATTATCGACTACGGCATGGGCAATCTGCACTCCGCGCGCAAGGCCGTGGAACACGTTGCCCCGGATTGCACCGTATTGGTTACCGATAACGCCGCCCGGATACGCGAAGCCGATCGGGTGATTTTGCCCGGCGTTGGTGCCATCCGTGACTGCATGGCTGAAATTCGCCGCTTGGAAGTGGATAAGCTGGTGAAAGAAGTCTCTCAGGACCGCCCCTTTCTGGGCATTTGCGTGGGTATGCAGGCGCTGATGGCCCGAAGTGAAGAGAACGGCGGCGTGGAAGGCATCGGCCTGTTTCCCTCGGAAGTGCGTTACTTCGGTGACAATCTGACCGAAAACGGTGAGCGCCTGAAAGTGCCTCATATGGGTTGGAACCAGGTTCACCAAGCGATGGATCACCCTCTATGGCACAACATTCCGGACGGTGACCGCTTTTACTTCGTGCACAGCTACTACGCCGAAGCCACGGGCAACGCCCACATGGCGGGCCGCACTCATTACGGTGTTGATCTGGCTGCTGCCGTGGCGAAAGATAATATTTTTGCAGTGCAGTTCCACCCCGAGAAAAGCGCACGGGCGGGCCTGCAGTTACTGGAAAACTTTACAAATTGGACTGGAAACCGCTGAACGCGGGCAGGGAACAAGACATGCTGATTATCCCCGCAATCGATCTGAAAGACGGCAAGTGCGTAAGACTGCGCCAGGGCCGCATGGACGACTCCACTGTGTTCGGAGACGATCCGGTAGATATGGCCACCAAGTGGGTTGAAGCCGGCGCTCGTCGCTTGCATTTGGTCGATCTTAACGGCGCCTTTGCCGGTGAGCCCGTAAACGGCGAAATCGTTAAAGCCATCGCCAAGAAATACCCGGAGCTGCCCATCCAGATTGGTGGCGGCATCCGTTCAGCCGAAACCATCGAGGCCTATCTGAAAGCAGGCGTTCAATGGGTAATCATCGGTACCAAAGCAGTGAAAGAACCCGAGTTTGTTACGGAAATGTGCAAGCGTTTCCCCGGCCACATCATTGTGGGGCTGGACGCCAAAGACGGTCGCGTAGCGACGGATGGCTGGGCGGAAGTTTCCGAAGTGATGGCGGTTGATCTGGCCAAGCGTTTCGCCAACGACGGTGTAGACTCCATCGTCTACACCGACATTGCCCGTGACGGCATGATGCAGGGTGTGAATGTTGAAGCTACCGCAGCTTTGGCAGAGCAGGGCGGAATTCCGGTGATTGCCTCCGGTGGTGTCACCAACATGGATGATCTCAAGCGTCTGGCCCCTATGGCAGATAAAGGCATTCTGGGCGCGATCACCGGCCGTGCTATCTACGAAGGCACGCTGGACGTGGCAGAAGCCCAAGCCTACTGCGACAGCTTGAACAACTGAGGAAGCATCATGGCACTGGCAAAGCGCATCATCCCCTGCCTGGATGTCGATAAAGGCCGCGTGGTTAAAGGCGTGAATTTTGTCGATATTCGTGACGCCGGCGACCCCGTCGAAGTAGCGCGACGTTACAACGAACAGGGTGCAGACGAAATTACGTTTCTGGATATCACGGCCAGTCACGAAAGCCGCGACACCACCTACGAAACTGTAGAGCGGATGGCGGCCGAGGTGTTCATTCCGCTGACGGTTGGCGGCGGTGTTCGCACTGTGGACGACATTCGTAACCTGCTGAACGCCGGTGCCGACAAGGTATCGATCAACACCGCTGCGGTGTTCAATCCGGAGTTCGTTCGTGAAGCCGCAGATCGATTTGGTCGCCAGTGCATTGTGGTGGCCATAGATGCCAAGCAGGTCAGTGCCGAAGGTGAGGAGCCTCGCTGGGAAATCTTTACTCACGGAGGCCGTAAGCCGACCGGTTTGGATGCCGTTGAGTGGGCCGTGAAGATGGTCGAAATGGGTGCGGGTGAGCTGTTGCTGACCAGTATGGACCGTGACGGCACCAAGATTGGTTTCGACCTTGGCTTAACCCGTGCGATCAGCGATGCGGTATCCGTGCCGGTGATTGCCTCCGGCGGAGTGGGCGAGCTACAGCACTTGGCCGATGGCGTTACCCAAGGTGGTGCAGATGCCGTTTTGGCTGCATCTATCTTTCACTTCGGGCAGCACACCATTCCCGAAGCCAAAGCCTTTATGAAGGCTCAGGGCATCGAAGTCCGCGATTAATTGCTCTTGGCGTAGGCGGGCCGAATGGCCTGCTTTTCGCCTTCGGCAAACATCTCCCTGTTGTCATTGCGAATCGCCCAAATACCTCTAACGGTCGCAATGGCAATGCCTTGCTCATCCAGTTCCGGCAAATGCTTTTCCAGGTAGTCCACCGTTACGGTGTGAGGATGGCCAATGCCGATAGCGGTGCCTTTTCTCTTGGCGGTTTCGATCAAAAACTGGAATTGCTGGTCAACAAATTCCTCGGTTTGTTCGTGGTCCAGGAACACATCACGGGTCAAGCTGGGAATTTGATAGGAACTGGCCATGCTCCCGGCGACGGAGCTGGCGATGGTGCGGCTATCCACAAAGTACACCGGATAGCGGCTCAGCTCTTTCATCACCCATTCCATAGGCTGCATCTGCTGGGTTAGCAGGCTGCCCATGTGGTTGTTCACACCGGTTACATGGGGGATGGACTGCAATGCGCGCCGGAGTGTGCTGGTTACTGCAGCTTCGTCCATATCGGGTGTCAGTCCGCCCGGGCCCAGGTCGAAGTTGCGGGTGTTCGCCATGGGGGCGTGCAGCATTACCTCTTTATCGTTCGAGAAGGCCTCTTTGGCAAGGCGCACGGTATGGCGACGATAGGGCAGAAAGGCCATAGTCAGCGGCTGGTCCAGCTGCACCAATCGCTGGCCTTCGTGCAGGTTGTGGCCTACATCATCAATGATGATGGCGATGGTCGGCGGTAATGCCTCGGCTGGTGCAGCGCTGTGCGCAGCACTTGAACCGAGAGCCAATACCGCTGCAAGCCAGAAGCTGCCGAAACGTTTGTTCACTGCTCGCTGTCCTTGGCGCCCGACAGAATGCTCATGCCTTTCAGAAGATTCAGCGCAGAGCGCAGCTGGTAATCCCGGTTTTCCGAGGACGCCCGTGCCTGCTCGTTTTTCTCACGCTCTTGGCGGGCCTTTTCTTCATCTTCGCCTTCCAGGTGGCCACTGAGGTCAGCTTCGGTAAAGAATGGGCGGCTGTCTAGTTCAGTCAGTTCGGCAGGGCGAACTTCAATGTCCGGTGTGATGCCTTTCGCCTGAATGGAGCGACCGTCTGGCGTGAAGTAGCGCGCGGTGGTCATCTTGATGGCGTGGGTTTCGTCCAGTGGGATGATGGTTTGTACGCTGCCTTTGCCGAATGACTGGGTGCCCATAACCACAGCCCGCTTGTGGTCCTGCAGGGCGCCAGCCAAAATTTCCGATGCTGATGCAGAGCCGCCGTTAATCAGAACCACAATCGGCGTGCCTTCCATCAGGTCGCCTTTCTTGGCGCTGAATCTCAGGCGGGAACTTTGAATACGGCCTTCGGTGTAGACAATCAGGCCACTGTCGAGCAGCGCGTCCGACGCCTCAACTGCGGCTTGCAGAACGCCGCCAGGGTTGTTACGCAGGTCGATGACGAGACCTTTGAGATCGTTGCCGTAATCCTCTTCCAGCTGGCTCAGCGCCTGACGGAACTGGCGGCCAGTCTCAGCCTGGAACTGGGTAATGCGAACATAGCCATATCCGGTCTCCAGCATGCGGGATTTCACGCTGGTGACTTTGATGATATTGCGGGTGACATCAATCTCGATCGGCGCGCTCTGGCCCTCACGCATGATCGTCAAGGTGAGTACGGTGCCGGGCTTGCCGCGCATCAGATTGACCGCTTCTTCCAGCGACATGCCTTTAACCGGTTTTTCGTCGAGTTTGATGATCAAATCGCCAGCCTGCACTCCGGCCTTTTGTGCCGGCGTATCGTCGATGGGGGAGATCACTTTAACGAAGCCGTTTTCCATGCCCACTTCAATACCCAAGCCGCCAAATTCACCGGAGGTGCTTTCTTCAAGCTCTTCGTAGTCTTTCGGTGCCAGGTAGGTTGAGTGGGGGTCCAAGTCGGAGAGCATGCCTTTGATCGCGCTTTCAAGAAGCTCGCTGTCGGAAACTTCTTCAACGTAAGCGCCTTTAATGCGGGCGAACACTTCGGTGAACTTGCGCAGATCTTCCAGTGGAAGTTGCTTCTCCGGGTCCGGTAATTTCAGCTCCACCCGTTGCCCGTCTTGCAGCCCTTGGATTACCTCATGAGGTTGGGTGTCATTGTCTTGAGCAAACGTCAGTCCGGGGATAGTGAAAAAACAGGAGGCCACGAGTGCGAGAGAACGTAATGGTGAAATCTGGAGAGAGCTTGGGACCCGTTTCATTCACATATCCTGTTTTGTTTCCAATAGTTGGACGGGAAAGTTGACTGCCACAGTATGGCGCTCACAGGAACGTTTGTCAGCCCTTCAGTTATCAGCTTAAAGTTTGTTCAGCCAAGTGCGCGGATTGACCGGTTTGCCGTTCTTGCGAACTTCAAAATAAAGCGCTGGATCCTGCGTGCCCCCGGTGCGGCCCACCAGAGCAATGGTTTGGCCGGGGGTCACCCAGTCGCCGGGAGAAGTGAACAGGCTGCTGCTGTGCCCGTACAGCGTCATGTAGCCATCGCCGTGGTCGATAATGGTCATCAGGCCAAAGCCTCGCAGCCAGTTGGCAAAGACAACCCGGCCATGATGCACAGCGGTTACCTCGGCGTCTTCCTGAGTATTGATGATCATGCCGTTTCGGCGTAACTTGCCGTCGGCGTACAGGGTGCCGTATTGGCTCACCACTTTACCCTGTACTGGCCAGCCGAGTTTGCTGCGCTGCGATTTAAACGGGCGCGACTCGTTGGGGGAAGGGATGTTGGCGATCGCCTCCTGAACTTCCTTCAGCAGTTTTTCGAGCCGTTTCTGGTCGGCTTCAAGGGTCTTCTTTTCACTGCGACGGTCTTTGATGTCGCTCTTTAGGGCTACCAAGGTTTTGTTTCGCTCTTGGCGGCTTTCAGCCAAACGGTTTTGGCGCTGTTCCAAATTGGCCTCGGTCTTGGCCAATTCTACTCGCGTAGCCTGCACTTCAGCACGGGCAGCTTTTAATTCACGCAGGCTGTGCTGGAAGGCTTCCAGTCGTGCGACGGTATCTTTGCTCAGATACTCGTAATAGGTCATGGTGCGCGCAAGGTTGCCCGGTTCGATCTCGTTCAAAAGGACTTTCAGAGCCGGGGCTTCGCCTTCCATCCAGGCGGCCCGAATCTGTTTCATCAGGCCTTTGCGCTGAATATTGAGGGTGTTGGTGAGTTCGCTTTCTTGCTTTTCCAGCGAATGCAGGCGCTTTTTTTGCTCGGCAGCCTGATTGCGGAGGTCCCGGCGTTCCCGGGTAAGCTTGTTGATTTTTCGCTCGGTGGAGGCGAGTTGTTGTTCCAGTTTTGAGCGGTCTTCTTCTGCATCGGCCAGCCACTCATCGATGTTGGCGATGCGCTGTTTCAGCGCTTCGACCTGTTCGGGCGTGACGTCTTGCTCGGCAGACAAAGGCGCAGCCCCCAAGGAGAGGGCCAGCACCAATACAATAAGACGTTTCAAAATACTCGCCGTTATACCAGTCAGCCTATTTCAGCCAGATTTTGACCGGTCATCTCGTCCGGAGCCTTATCACCCATCAGCGTCAGCAGCGTGGGCGCGATGTCGCTTAGGCTGCCGTCGTTTTTCAGAGTGACAGCGCGCGGGCCGGTGTAGACCAGCGGCACCGGGCCAATGGTGTGAGAGGTGTGAACCTGGCCGGAGTTGGGGTCAGTCATCTGCTCGCAGTTACCGTGGTCGGCCGTGATCAGTGCTTCACCGCCTACTTCGTCCAGTGCCTCAACCACACGCCGTACGCACTGGTCCAGGCATTCGGCCGCTTTGATGGCCGCGTCCAGTTTGCCGGTGTGGCCAACCATGTCACCGTTCGCGTAGTTGCACACGATCAGGTCGTATTTGCCGCTCTTGATGGCTTCTACCAGCTTGTCGGTTACTTCCGGAGCACTCATTTCAGGCTGCAGGTCGTAGGTGGCGACTTTCGGAGAGGGCACCAGAATACGATCTTCACCTTCAAATGGGGTTTCCATGCCGCCGTTAAAGAAGAAGGTCACGTGGGCGTACTTCTCGGTTTCGGAAATGCGCAACTGGGTTTTGCCCAACTTCGCCATGTACTCACCCAAGCCGTTGGTTAGCTGCTCGGGCGGGTAAGCGCAAGAGGTTTTAATGTCGGCGGCGTATTCGGTCAGCATCACGAAATCGGCCAGCTCCGGGTGCTTGCGGCGATCGAAGCCGTCGAAATCCGGCTCTACGAACGTGCGTGTCATTTCCCGGGCACGGTCAGCACGGAAATTCATGAACAGAACGGCGTCGCCATCGTTAATGGTGCCTTCCGCTTGGCCATCTTTATGGATGCGCGTCGCTTTCACGAACTCATCGTTCTCTCCGCGCTCGTATGCTTGCTCCAGCGCGATGACAGGGTCTGCGCAGGTGAATTCGGCTTCGCCCAGAGTCATGACGTTATAGGCGGTTTCGACACGATCCCAGCGGTTATCGCGGTCCATGGCGAAGTAGCGCCCAACGATGCTGGCAACGCGACCAACGCCGAGGCTTTCCATTTTGGCAGCGGCTTTCTCCAGCGAAGGACGAGCGCTGCGGGGTGGCATGTCGCGGCCATCCAGGAAAGCGTGGATATAAACTTCTTTTGCACCGCGCTCGGCAGCCAGTTCGGCAGCAGCCAGAATGTGATCTTCGTGGCTGTGTACGCCGCCCGGAGACAGCAAGCCCATTATGTGAACCGCTTTGCCGTTGTTGGCAGCTTTGTCGATGGCGTTGCACAGAGCCGGGTTGTTCTGGAACTCGCCGTCTTCGAGATCTTTGTCGATGCGCGTCAGGCTCTGATACACCACCCGGCCAGCGCCAAGGTTCATGTGGCCGACTTCCGAATTGCCCATTTGACCTTGGGGCAGGCCGACAAACATACCTGAGGTGTTGATCAGGGTTTTCGGCTGGTTCTGCCAGAGTTTGTCCCAAAACGGGGTGTTGGCATTCGAGATGGCGTTGTCATCAGCCGGGTCACGGTGGCCCCAGCCGTCGAGGATAATCAGTGCAGTGGGCTTGCGCGTCGCGGTCATCGTATTGTCCGGTTGGTTGTAGATTGAACGAATAGAAAGTGGCGTAGATTGTAACCGTTTTCATTTGCGCAGGCCACGCAGTAACGCTCGGGGCTGCCCGCCTTCTTTGAGCGGGTGTGGGTGTGTATAATCCGGCCAAACTAATTTTCAGGGTAGCGCTCCATGGATCGTTTGTTTGAATTCGTTGTTAATCACTACATTCTGGTATCAATTTTTGTCGCGCTGATTCTGGCGATTCTGGCGCTTGAATCCCGTCGTGGTGGCGCAAAAATTTCGGCCCAGGGCGCAGTCACTTTGATTAACCGGGAAGAAGCCGTGGTGCTGGATATCCGTGACCGCAAAGACTTCGGAGAAGGGCGCATTACCGGCTCCATCAATATTCCACTAAGCGGCTTGAAAGATCGTTTGAACGAGCTCAACAAGCACAAAGAAAAGCAGATTGTGGTGGTGGACAAAATGGGCCAGCACTCTGCAATGGCGGTTAAACAGCTTAAAGAAGCCGGGTTTTCAGAAGTTGTGCGCCTGAACGGCGGGATCGCCGACTGGAAAGCCAATAACTTGCCCGTGGTTAAGAAGTAATAGGGCTTGATCTGATTGGCGATCTATCGCACTGTTTCACATTACTTGTCGGGGGCGGGCGCTAGACTGTCCCGGCAAAGCGTGACCAGGACAATGGGCGGTGCCCATGCTACGAAATAAAAACGAAAGGACGGATCATGGCTGAGAATCAGCAAGCCGCAGGCAACGAAAACCAGAATCAACCCCAGTTTGCCCTTCAGCGTATTTACGTGAAGGACCTCTCTTTTGAATCGCCGAATGCGCCGATGGTGTTTCAGGAGCAGTGGAAGCCGCAGGTAAACCTGGACCTGAACACCTCTCACACCAAAGTCAGCGACAATCAGTATGAAGTAGTACTGTCGATGACCGTGACTGCCAAGCTGGACGAGAAGGTTGCGTACATTGTTGAGATTCAACAGGCAGGCGTCTTTATGGTGGCGGGCATCGAAGGTCCGCAGCTTGGCCAGATGTTGGGTGCCTACTGCCCGACAATTCTGTTCCCCTACGCTCGTGAAGCCATCGATGGTGCGGTAGGCAAAGGCAGCTTCCCGGCCTTGATGCTGGCGCCGGTGAACTTCGACGCGATCTACGCTCAGGCGCTGAAGAAGAAGCAAGAAGAAGCGGCCGGTGAGGCCGGTGCTGAGCAAACGCACTAAGCGTTTCTCACTTCCAGACATAAAAAAACCGGCAGATTGCCGGTTTTTTTATGTCTACTGGAAATGTTCAGCTTGCGCCGGGGAAACCTAACTGGCGCCAGGCTTCATACACCACCAGAGCCGCTGTATTGGACAGATTCAGGCTACGGCTGTCGGGTTGCATGGGTACCCGGAGGCGGTGGCTTTCTTCCAGCCCTTCCCGAACTTCTACCGGCAACCCGCGGGTTTCGGGGCCAAACATCAGGTAGTCACCGTCTTGGTAGGCGACTTCATGGTAATGGCGAGAGCCTTTGGTGGTGAGCCCGAACAGCCGCTCGGGGCGTTCGCTTTCCAGAAAGTTGGCGTAATCTGTGTGGATCTTTACCGTGGCGTATTCGCTGTAGTCCAACCCGGCCCGGCGCATCTGCTTGTCTTCGAGAGAGAATCCCAAAGGCTCAATCAGGTGCAGCTGGCAACCGGTGTTGGCGCAAAGCCGGATAATATTGCCAGTGTTCGGCGGTATTTCCGGCTCGTACAAGACAACGTGTAACACCCGCCTTAGCGCTCTACAGCCAAGGCGACGCCCATGCCGCCACCGATGCACAAGGTCGCAAGCCCTTTCTTGGCATCACGGCGCTGCATTTCGTGCAACAGGGTAACCAGAATCCGGCAGCCGGATGCACCGATTGGGTGGCCCAGGGCAATGGCACCGCCGTTGACGTTCACCTTACTGGTGTCCCAACCCATATCACGATTTACCGAAATGGCTTGTGCTGCAAAGGCTTCGTTGGCTTCGACCAGATCCAGGTCGGCTGCGGTCCAGCCGGCGCGCTCGAGGCAGCGCTGGCTGGCAGGGATTGGGCCAGTCCCCATGATGGTGGGATCAACGCCAGCATTGGCGTGTGCTTTGATGGTAGCCAGCGGGGTTAAGCCAAGCTCTTTGGCTTTCTCGGCACTGCAGACCATCACTGCGGCGGCACCGTCGTTCAAAGAGGAGGCGTTGCCGGCGGTGACAGAGCCGTCTTTCTTGAACGCCGGACGCAGCTTGCCAAGGCCGTCAGCTGATACGCCGTCCCGTGGGCATTCATCTTTATCAACCACGATCGGGTCGCCTTTGCGCTGTGGAATGCTGACCGGAACAATCTGTCCGTCAAAGCGGCCATCGTTCTGGGCAGCAACGGCCTTTTGCTGTGATGCGGCGGCGAATTCGTCCTGTTCTTCACGGCTGATGCCGTACTTCTCGACAATGTTCTCGGCAGTGATTCCCATGTGGTAATCGTTAAAGGCATCCCACAGGCCGTCGGTGATCATGGTGTCTACCATGTTCCAGTTGCCCATGCGCTGGCCGTTGCGGCTGTTGGGTAGCACGTGGGGCGCCTGGCTCATGTTTTCCTGGCCGCCGGCAATGATCATCTCGGCATCGCCACAGCGGATCGACTGTACCGCCATGTGAACGGCCTTGAGGCCGGAGCCACAAACCTTGTTGATGGTCATGGCGGGAACGGAGGCAGGAAGCCCGGCGTGGATACTGGCTTGGCGAGCCGGGTTCTGGCCGCTGCCGGCTGTCAGTACCTGGCCGAGGATGACTTCGTTAACTTGCTCGCCGGCAACGCCGGTGTCTTCCATCAGTGCCTTGATAACAGCCGCGCCGAGTTGATCAGCACGAACGCTCGACAGGCCACCGCCAAAACTGCCAATAGCGGTACGTTTTGCGGCAACAATCACAACATCACGCATGGAAACTCTCCGTTGTATAAATGCAGGTTCAGCCGGTCGGCTGCCCGGGAATGTAATTTGTTGGCAGCTATTGTAGCGGGAAAGCCCGAGTGCGCCAAAACCACCAAAGTCGAGTTATGGGGCCAAAGCCTGCGTGATACGGGCGAGCCGCTCGTTACGAATGGCGTTGCCCAGTTCTTTGCCTTTGAATCCTTGCTTCAGTAGCTCTTGCGGGCTGACGTCTTTCGCAGATTCTGCCGCGCGGTTTAGCGGCTCCACATGCTGTTTATGGGGCGTGCAGGCGAGGGCGACTACGAGTTGCTCAAAACGCTCAGGCCGACGCCACAAGTCAGCTTGGTCGAACATATCCAGCACGGCTTCAGGGGGGAGGGTGCCGTCGTTGTGTTGGGAAAGCCAATCGGCGAACAGGCAAACCAGACGCGTGAGATCCCGGCAGTCGTTCGGACTCTTCATGGTTATGGCCCGGGTGCTGGCCTCGGGCTCAGGCAGCGCGCTTAGCAACGCCGCAAACCGCTGGGCGGTCGTACTGTTCTGAGAACCTATGCATTGCAAAGCGTGAAGGCCGGCCTGGAAATGTTCGGTATGGGCCAGTTCGGGCATCAAAATGTCCAGAGCGCCCAGCTCATGCAGTACCTCAAAAAAGACGGAGGGCGCTTTTTCGTGCAGCGCACGCTGGACTTCCTGCCACACGCGCTCAGGTACCAGGTGTTCTAACTCGCCGTCGCGGATCATGCCTCGCATCAGTGCCATCGTATCCGCACAGATGGTGAAACCGAGCGGATGGAAGCGAGCCGCAAACCGGGCGGTTCTGAGAATACGCAGGGGGTCTTCGGCGAACGCCTCGGAAACGTGGCGAAGGGTTTTCTGCTCTAAATCGGCTAAACCATTGAATGGGTCAACCAAGGTGCCATCTTCGCGCTCAGCCATAGCGTTAATGGTCAGGTCACGGCGTAACAGGTCGTCTTCAAGCGTGACGTCTGGGGCACTGTACACGGTAAAGCCGTGGTAGCCGTGGCCTTGTTTTCTCTCCGTGCGGGCAAGGGCGTATTCTTCGCCGGTTTCGGGGTGCAGAAAAACCGGGAAGTCAGCTCCCACCTGGCGATAGCCTTTTTGTTTCATGGCTTCTGGCGTGGCGCCGACCACAACCCAGTCGCGGTCTTTGACCGGAATGCCCAGCCGTCCATCGCGCACTGCGCCGCCCACAAGGTAGATTTCCATGTTATTCGCCCTGATTGGAATTAAACGCCATGTTTGGCTGAAATCGTAGGCGGATTATCGATGCGTTATGGCAGTGACGCAAATCGGAGGGCAGGGGGAATTCGTTCGGGGGCCGCTTGCGTGCCCCCGAAGTAGTCGGAGTTCTTTAGAAGGAAGCACCGAACTCGATAGCGGCACCGACATCAGCACTGCTGTACAACGCGCCTAGGTCCAAGCGAGCACCCAGTACGTTCAGGCCGAAACCGGCGGTGAACTGGGTGGTTTCTTCAATGCCATCGTTGTCGCTGTTGCTGGCGAGGTTATGGCGAACACCGGCACGTAACTGGGCATAGCGCCAGGCATCAAACTCGGCACCCACAGCCAGCCATTGAGTGTCGTCTTCGTAGCCGAAGGCTTCTTTCTTGGTCAAATCCAGTTCAGCCGTTACCACATGGTAGGCACCTTTGTGGGCGATAGCTGCCGTGACCATTGGGTTGAGTTCGAGGGTGTATTTGTCTTCCAGTGCGGGACGGCTCTGTGCCGAATCCAGCTCCATCGGGATCAGGTTTTTCACCACGACGCCGGCGTTCCATTCCTGCTGTTCCCCGAACGCGTAAGCTGCGCCGACGTCCAGGTTGAAGCCGCTTTTTTCGGTTTGGTAGTCGTCGCCGTCAAATTCGTCGTCTTCAAAGCCGGAGACAGTTTCGGTGTATTGGTAGGTGCGGAGTTGGACGTATTTGGGAGAAATCCCGGCCTGAAAGCTAGTTTCGTTGTTTAGCTCGAAGGTCGAGGCGAAGCTGACCCCTGCTTCGATTACAGCTGAGGCGAGAATTCGACCACGAGAATCAAGTTTAATGCTGGTATTGCCTGCATTGTCGCGCTCAACTTTTTTACTTTGATCGAGAATATCATCAATATCGGCTGCCGAATCGGCATTGCTGATGCGTGTAAGAAGGGAGCTATCACTATCGTCCCCACTATCATCCCATTCTCCGCGAGCTGTGGCGGTGACATTTCCTGAAGTGAATGCACCAATCGAAAATTTTGGGCTCGGAGCAGCAAGTGCCACGCCAAGTCCAATATTGGCCCGCACAGTGTCGTTGTTAAATGCTGTAAGTCTTCTGTTAAGTTCTTTGGTTGTGTTTTGCAGGCTTCTGACGTCTTCGGCATCTGAGTTTTTATCGAAGCTTGAAGCTTTCTTGTTGAAGTCTTCAATAACGGCCTGAATGCCATCAATCTGGTCAACTGTTTCTTCTTCATCGGCAGCGCGAATGTTAAAAGACGGCAGCATTACTCCAAAATCATCCGCCCAGTCATGTTGCTGAGAAGCCATCATGGCCGGGTTGGTGCTTGGTGCGGCAGACGGTGCAGATACTGCGACACCGGTTCCGGCCATAGCAAAAGAGCGTGACGACATGAAGGCTTGAGGGCTGGCCAGTGCGGAGGTGGTCGCGATGGACAGGCCAATGGCCAGGGAGAGTTTGTTAAAGCGCGTAGCGTTCATGTAGAGCCTGCTTGTGTGTGTTGTTTGGGGGCAGTCGATAATAAGGAGATTAGGCCAGGTGTTTGCAATAAACAGCTGGCAAGTCGTAACGGTTTGTTCCAGATTCGTAAACTAAGGCAAAATCTTGCCGTTTTTATTGGCTGGAAAGTTTAGTTTTTATTGAACGGCCATTTGAATCAATTGGTTATCTGTGATGGCGTGATTTTTTCATGGTCATGGAAAACCTGTGTTCCGGAGACGAGATAATGACACTGACAAGGTGCTTTCTGCCCGTGTTGCTGGCCATGGCATTGGTTGGCTGCGCAACCGGAAGTAAGCAAGATGCCTCGGATGAGTTTGAGCCGATCGTGGTTGAGGTGAGTGGCTTTGGTGTTTACGGCCAGTCCCAGCAAGGCCGGTCGAACCCCCAACAACGGCTGATGGCTCTCAGGGCTTCAAGGTTGGATGCCTATCGAAACCTGGCCGAACGGGTGTATGGCTCCGTGATATACGGCCACTCGACTGTGAGCGATTTTGCACTCAAGAGCGATAGCTTCCGTGCCTACGTGGACAGTTATGTGCGCGGGGCTCGTACCTTGTCCGTGAATGAGCACCCCGGGGGAGTGGTTGAAACGGTTATGGAGTTGAAGCTGGAGCCCCGGTTCCGGCAGTGCGCATCCGAGGTGGCGGATGATCAGGTGCGGGATGTTTGCGCGATCCCCATGCCGAGTCACCACGTATCGAAAAGTGACGTGGCAACCACTGATGTCAAAGGCGAAAAGATTGATTCACTTTATTATCTGGATTAAACCAGCCGCTTTTCGGCAGGGTTCGGGAGCGTTATGACTCGCATCGTTATTTTGTGTTTGATTGTGGTGTGTTCCGGTTGGGTGAACGCTGCAACAACCCTTGAGGGCGTTGGCCATGCCAACATTCGCGAGGACAATCTGGATGAGGCCCGCGCCGAAGCCCGGCAAGCAGCCATGCGCGATCTGGCATTGCAGTATCAGGCACAAGTCAGTACGCAGGATACCGTTGAGAACGGACAGCTTACGGTATCGAAAATGGAACTGTCTTCGAATGTCGAGCTCCGTAATGCCACTATCGTCGACGAGTCTCGACGGGGGAATTTGTTGCGAGTTGTTGTTCGGGCTGAGCTTTCCGGTAAAACTGCGGATGGCGAGGGCAGCTGTCAGGCGGGAGAATCTTCGGGGCTGCGTAAACGGGTGGCTGTGACCGGGTTCCCGATTGTGATGCCGTCTCAAGGAGGCGATCCGGGCCTGGATAATGCGGGTGAGCAGTTGCCGCAAGCACTGGTGGCGCGTCTGCAGAAACAGGGCAAGCTGCAGGTGCTCGGTGCTACATCGCTTCGTCTGTTCAGCAATTTACCGGATGCACCGACAACTCAGGCAAATATGGCCAGCAATCGCCTGACCAACGTGGTGCAGCTGGCTCGGGAGCTGGGGGCTCAGTTTGTTGTGACCGGCGTTATCCGGGATATAGGAGTGTCCGATCCTGACGCATGGGGTACATCGGTCTTCGATAAAATGAAAGGAGGGCTGGGCTTTGGCGATAAGACCCGGCGTTTCGAAACTGAGATGATGGTGTTCGACGGTTTCAGCGGTTCACCGGTGTTTCGTAAACGGTTTGAAACCACGGCCAATTGGACGCCGGCCGGCAGAGGCACGGCAGGCTTTGGCGCAGCTGGGTTCGAGAAAAGTGAGTGGGGAGCAGCGGTTTCGGAGGTGATTGACGAGATGACTGCAGCCGTTGGTAGTGCTCTGAACTGCCAGCCTTTTATGGCTCGCATCACTCGTGTCAGCGATGACAAGGTAACCCTGGCGTCTGGTGCGACCGCCGGTTTACGCCCTGGTGATCAGCTCAACATCTATCGCAGTCAACGCTACTTCGATTCACTCGGCGGCACACCAGAGCTTGCCGATGCGGGCGTGACAATGACGCTGGACAGCGTGCACCCGGATTTCAGCACTGGTCGCCTTGCGACATCGGGCCGCCAGATCAATGTGCAGAGGGACGATCTGGCGATTATCTGGTGATCTCAGGCAGCGGCTTCGGCCGCTGCGATATCCCGAATCTTGCTGACCATCGCCCGCAGGCCGTTGCCGCGAGTGGGGGAGATGTGGCGCATCAGGTCGAGTTGTTCGAACAGTTCGTCAATATCGGTCGCCAGCAGTTCCCGCGGCGATTTGGCGTTCAGAGCCACCAGAATGATGGCAGCCAGACCGCGCACAATCATGGCGTCCGAATCGATCAGCAGGAACAGCTTGCCGCTGTCTTCATCGTGCTGGTGGATCACCCATACCTGGCTTTGACAGCCGTGCACGTAGTTCTCTTCGATGCGGGCTTCATCCGGAAATTCGGGTAACTGTTTGCCCAAGTCGATGATGAAGGCGTAACGGTCTTCCCAGTCGTCCAGAAACTCGAAGGCGTCCAGCACGTCTTCCAGTGTGGTTTTTTGGCCGAGCGGATTGTCCAGAAATAGTTGTTTGCTAGCGGTCATAGCATACCCAGTTCAAGTTTGGCTTCATCGGTCAGCATGTCGTTGTTCCAAGGCGGATCAAAAGTGAGCTCTACGGTCACTTTGTCCACGTTGGGCACGTGCTCAACTTTGCGCTTCACGTCGTCGGTAATCACCGGGCCCATGCCGCAGCCGGCAGCGGTCAACGTCATCTTGATATAGACGTGGTTGCCGTCTTCGGTGCCGTTTTCAATTTTGCACTCGTAAATCAGCCCCAGATCGACCACGTTGACCGGGATTTCCGGGTCATAGGCGCTGCGCATGGCTTCCCAGACCTGGTTTTCGTTCACCGTGCCGTCGGCGGGTGTTTCAAAGCTGCTTTCCAGCGGTTTTTTGCCCAGCGCGTCTGCGTCGTGGCCTTCGATGCGAGCCAGATTCCCGTTGACCGCAACGGTGAATGTGCCGCCCAAAGATTGGGTGATCGTCACGAAGGTATCCGCCGGAATCATGATCTCTGTTCCCACGGGCACCAATCGTGCCTCCACTTCGCGCTTCGTCAGGACAACTTCCCGTTCTTGCATGCTCAATAAAGCCTCTGTTTATGACACCGTAAAGCTTTCGCCGCAGCCACATTCCGCGGTCGCGTTGGGATTGCGGAAACGAAACAGGGAGTTCACTCCCTCGGTGACAAAGTCGATTTCAATACCGTTGACCAAAGACAGGTGTTCCTGCTTAACGTATACGTCCACACCGTCGATAGAGAAAATGCGGTCGTCGTCGCCGGGATGTTCAACCCACTCGGTTTCATACTTAAAACCGGAGCAGCCACTCTTTCTGATGGCCAGGCGAATACCTTTAGCATCCGGCTTTTTGTCCAGTTGTTTGCGAACGTGTTTGACCGCTGTGGGTGTCATGGTCACGTTGACATCGTTCGGGGTGAAGACTTCGGCTGACATGTTTCCACCTCCTCAGGTAAACAGGCGCTGGATTTTTTGCAGGCCGGCGAACAGTTGCTCGACCTCTTCCAGTGTATTGTAAAACGCAAATGATGCCCGGGCTGTACCGGGTACTCCGTAGAAATCCATTAACGGCATGGCGCAGTGATGGCCGGTGCGAATGGCAATGCCTTGCTGGTCCAGCAGGGTGCCTATGTCGCTGGGGTGCAGCCCGGCAATCTTGAATGACATCACGGGCACTTTGTTTTTAGCCGTACCGATGATTTCCATGCCGGGTACCGTGCTTACTAACTCGTTAGCGCGGGCCAGGAGGGCGTTCTCAGCCGCTTCCATGGCCTTCCGGTCAAGGCCGTCCAGATAGCGGATAGCTGCAGCCAGCCCTACCGCTTCGGCGATAGCCGGCGTGCCGGCCTCGAATTTGTAAGGCAGAACGTTCCAGGTGGTACGCTCGAACGACACCCGTTCGATCATTTCGCCGCCGCCCTGATAGGGAGGCATCTGTTCCAGCAATTCTGCGCGACCGTACAGCACTCCGATGCCGGTGGGGCCAAACAGTTTGTGGGACGAAAACACGTAGAAATCACAATCCAAGGCCTGAACGTCGGGCTTGAAATGGGGGACCGCCTGGGCGCCATCAATCAGAGTCAGTACGCCCTGATCTTTGGCTTGTTTAATGAGCGAGGCAATCGGATTCACGGTACCCAGTACGTTGGAGACGTGGGTAATCGCCAGAATTCGAGTGCGCTCATTCAGTAGGTCGTTGAAGGAATCCAGATCCAGTTCACCGGCAGCGTTCACCTGCACCGGCACCACTTTGGCGCCCGTACGTTCGGCCACCATCTGCCAGGGCACGATGTTGGCGTGGTGCTCCATGTGGCTGACCAGAATTTCGTCGCCTTCGTTCAGGCGATGCGCCAGGCCGTTGGCGACCAGGTTGATCGCTTCGGTGGTGCCGCGCGTCCAGATGATTTCGCGCGTGCTGGGCGCGTTCAGAAAGCTGCGAACGGTTTCCCGGGCACCTTCAAAGGCCGCTGTGGCACGATCGCCGAGGGTGTGAGCGCCCCGGTGCACATTAGAGTGCATTTCCCGGTAGTAACGGTCCATGGCATCCAGTACGGCGGTTGGCTTTTGGGCCGAGGCGCCGTTGTCCAGATACACCAACGGCTTCCCGTTAACCTCTTGGGCCAGAATGGGGAAGTCGCGCCGGATGCGTTCTACATCAAACGCTTTGGTGCTGGTGTTGTTTGCCATGGACAGATCGCTCATGCCTTCAGATCTCCTGGAAGGTTTGCTCGAAGAATTCGTTCAGACGTACCTGGGCTGTTTCCCGCACGACTTCCAGCGGTATCTGGCTAACCAGTTCGTTAATGAACGCCATGGTGAGCAGTACGTTTGCGTCGCGGCGACCAATGCCCCGTGACAGCAGGTAGAAAATGGATTCTTCGTCCAGTTGGCCGATGGTGGCACCGTGGGCACACTTTACATCGTCGGCGTAGATTTCCAGTTCCGGCTTGGTGTCGATCTCGGCACCGTTGTTCAGCAACAGGTTTTTGTTGTTCATATCCGCAAAGGACTTTTGCGCGTCCTGATGGATATGAATTCGCCCGTTGAAGATCGCATGGGATTGGTCTGCCGCGATATTCCGGTAGGTTTCTTCGCTGTTGCAGTTCGCCGCCACATGGTCAATGGAGGTGTGGTTGTCGTAGTGCTGTTTGCCTTGAGTCACGACAACGCCATTGAGTTTGGTTTCGGCTTCTTCGCCGACCAGGCGCACTTGCAGGTCGTGCCGGCGCAATGGGCCGCCAAAACCAACGCAGTGGCTTTCGAAACGCGAACTGTGGTTCTGAACCACGCCGGTGGCACCAATGTGCTGAACCGATTCGCCTTCCATGTTCAGTCGAATGCTGGTTACGTTCGCGCCGTCGGCCAGAGTGAATTCAGTCACTGTGTTAACGAACGCAGGTGCATCGCCACTGGAGGTGTATTCTTCAACCAGTGTGATCTGGCTGTTTGCTCCGGCTTCAACGAAAATCCGCGGGAAGGCTGAACCACTGGCATCCGCGGCGGTTTCATGAATGATGAACAGCGGCTGATCCAGGGCTGCACCGGCTTGCAGGCGCACGAGCAGCCCGTCGTCAAAACGGGCTCCATTCAGGCGAGCGAACTGGGCCTGATCGTGGTCCAGTGTGCTGCCCAGCTGAAGCGCGAGTACGTCTGCTTCTTCGTTATCAAGATCGCTGAAGCTCCGAATGGTGATGCCGTCTATATCCGGAAAGTCGCTGGCTTCGGGAATCAAAATCCCGTTGCGGAATACGACCTTGTAGCCGGACACCGCCAGGCTGTTGCCGGTTTTGCCTTCGGCGGGCAAGGAAATGGCCATCTCGTCGGGCAGCTTCAAATACTTGCTGGAGTACTTCCAGTTTTCGGTTTTACGGGTAGGCAGTGGCATGTCAACCAACAGACTCGCCCGTTGTTTACGCAGCGCCAGCAGCGGCTCAGGCAGAGTTTGCCCGGCCGGATGCAGGAAGGCGCTGGAAAGCATTGGTGCTTGTTTCATTCCGCGGCCTCCTGATCAGTTGCTGGTGTCTTCGTCTTTGATTCCCAACCAGCCGTAACCGCGTTCTTCCAATTCGAGTGCCAGTTCACGACCGCCGGATTTAACGATCCTGCCGCCGGCCAGAACGTGTACGTAGTCCGGCACAATGTGGTTAAGCAGACGCTGGTAGTGGGTGACCATCAGAATGGCGCGGTCTTCGGCGCGCAAAGCGTTAACACCGTTGGAAACGACTTGCAGCGCGTCGA
The DNA here is from genome assembly GCF_030718085.1 of Marinobacter sp. MDS2. NCBI lineage: Bacteria > Pseudomonadati > Pseudomonadota > Gammaproteobacteria > Pseudomonadales > Marinobacteraceae > Marinobacter > Marinobacter sp. MDS2. The sequence continues at coordinate 1,204,503 of NZ_JAVAJF010000001.1, read as the reverse complement.
TGTCGAGGCCGGAGTCGGTTTCGTCCAGAATCGCCAGCTTCGGCTGAAGCAGCAGGGCCTGCATGATTTCGTTACGCTTTTTCTCACCACCGGAGAAGTCTTCGTTCACGCCACGCTTCAGGAAAGAGGGGTCCAGATCGACTTGCTTGGACACTTCTTTGGCCTGCTTCATAAATTCGGCTGCGTTCATTTCGTCTTCACCGCGATGCTTGCGCATGGCGTTGACCGCAGTGCGGAGGAATTGAAGGTTGCTTACGCCGGGGATTTCAACCGGGTATTGGAACGCCAGAAACACGCCTTCGCGCGCGCGCTCTTCAATGGCGAGGTCCAGCAGGTTTTCACCGTTCAGGGTGACTTCACCGCTGGTGACTTCAAATGCCTCGTTGCCTGCCAGAACCTGTGACAGGGTGCTCTTACCGGAACCGTTGGGGCCCATGATGGCATGAACTTCCCCGGGTTTGATGTCCAGGTTGATGCCTTTGAGGATAGCTTTGTCCTCAACGGATGCGTGCAGGTTTTTGATGCTCAGCATTTGTTGCTTCTCTCTTTTAACCGTCTGAATTCTTTGTGTTTGCCGTGGTGTTTAACCAACAGAGCCTTCAAGACTGACTTCCAGTAGCTTGCCGGCTTCTACCGCAAACTCCATCGGCAGCTCTTTGAACACCTCTTTACAGAAGCCGTTTACGATCATGGATACGGCCTGCTCCGGGTCGATACCACGCTGGCGGCAGAGGAACATCTGCTCGTCGCTGACCTTGGAGGTGGTGGCTTCGTGTTCCACGATGGCCGATTTGTTCTTGCTCTCGATGTACGGGAAGGTGTGGGCGCCGCAGCGGTCTCCAATCAATAGCGAGTCACACTGGGTAAAGTTACGCGCGCCATCGGCCGCGGGGCCGAATTTCACCAGACCACGGTAAGCGTTGGAGCTGCGGCCGGCCGAAATGCCTTTCGAGATGATGGTGCTCTTGGTGTTCTTGCCAAGGTGGATCATCTTGGTGCCGGTGTCGGCCTGCTGGTAGTTGTGGGTCAGGGCGACGGAGTAGAACTCGCCGACACTGTTGTCCCCACGCAGTACGCAGCTCGGGTATTTCCAGGTGATCGCGGAGCCGGTTTCAACCTGAGTCCACGACACTTTGGAGTTTTTACCGATACAGGCGGCGCGCTTGGTTACGAAGTTGTAGATGCCGCCTTTGCCGTGCTCATCGCCCGGGTACCAGTTCTGTACGGTCGAGTACTTAACTTGCGCATCGTCGAGGACAACAATCTCAACCACGGCTGCGTGCAGCTGGTTTTCGTCCCGCATGGGGGCGGTACAACCTTCGAGGTAGCTTACGTAGCTGCCTTCTTCAGCAACGATCAGTGTGCGCTCGAACTGGCCGGTGTTGGCAGCGTTGATCCGGAAGTAAGTGGACAGTTCCATCGGGCAGCGAACGCCTTTCGGAATGTACACGAACGAGCCGTCCGAGAAGACGGCGGAGTTCAACGCGGCGAAATAGTTGTCGCCGGCAGGAACCACGCTGCCCAAGTATTTCTTGATCAGTTCGGGATGCTTGTGTACCGCTTCGGAAATCGGGCAAAAAATAACGCCCGCTTTTTCCAGTGGTTCTTTGAACGTGGTGGCTACCGATACGGAATCGAATACCGCATCAACCGCAACGCCGGCCAGTTTGGCCCGCTCGTGCAGCGGAATACCCAGCTTTTCATAGGTGCGCAGCAGCTCCGGATCGACTTCGTCCAGGCTCTGGGGCATGTCTTCTTTTTTCTTGGGCGCCGAATAGTAGGAGATGTCGTTGTAGTCCACTTTCGGGAAATCGACGTGGGCCCATTCGGGTTCTTCCATGTCCAGCCAACGACGATAAGCCTTGAGGCGCCATTCAAGCATAAACTCGGGTTCTTGCTTGATTTCTGACAGGCGGCGGATTACATCTTCATTGAGGCCGGGTTCAAAGGTGTCTGATTCAATTTCGGTCACGAAACCGTGTTCGTATTCCCGTTTGATCAGCTCTTTCACCTCATTGTCGGTGGTCGCCATGATCGTCGCTCCGTAATTCTCTCATCTGGGGCATGGTGCCCTGTGTTTCGCCGGGGGAGGCTGAAGGTTAAAGGGCCTCTCCCGTTGCTTCTGGCGAATGATTATACAATACCAGAGTAATTTAGTCAGGTATTAAATCGGTCGTGTAGGGATTATACCTTAATCATGCCTGCAGCCCTACATTCCGGCCCGAGTTGAGGGGGCGATGTTGGTCTATGCTTGAGGTGACCTGAAGTGGCTTCTCTCATCGTTCTTGCTAAAAGGTCGCATTGTTTATTTTCAGCTAACAGGTGTACGCTGGAGTCTGGAATTTGATGAAGGTAGGGAAATGACTAAGCGAGGGAGCAATATGGGATCGGTCAATTCGTCGCCTGAAGCTTCGGTAAAGTCTTTGGGTGGGCATGTCAGCTCATTGATTAAAATTCAACTGGCTCGCGGCAAGGTTGGAGTTGAAGCCGTTGCGGGTCAATTGAACATGAGCCGTTACACGTTACACAAAAAGTTGCGTCAGGAAGGGGTGACGTTTGCGGCGTTGTTGGAGCAGGTCCGCCGAGAGCAGGCGATTGCTTATATGAAAGATAAGTCCAAGCCGCTGGTTGAAATTGCCGAACAGCTTGGTTTTTCAGAGCTGAGCGCATTCAGCCGGGCGTTCAAGCGCTGGATGGGAACGCCGCCGGCTGAATACCGATCGCTTCGGATGTCCTGATCAGACTTTCTTGAAAATCAGGGTGGCGTTGGTGCCGCCAAAACCGAAGCTGTTACTCATTACCAAGTCCAGATTCTGGTTGTCCATGCGTTCCCGGACAATCGGGAAACCTTCCGCACCTTCGTCCAGATTCTGGATGTTGGCCGATGGTGCAATAAAGCCTTCTCGTTGCATGATCAACGAGTAAATGGCTTCATGCACACCCGCCGCACCCAGTGCGTGGCCACACAGTGGTTTGGTTGAGCTCAGGGGCGGAATGTTATCGCCAAAGGTTTTCCTGAGAGCCTGAAGCTCGGTGATATCACCCGCAGGGGTACTGGTGCCGTGAGTGTTGATGTAATTGATTTCACCATCAACGTTGGCCATCGCCTGCTGCATGCAGCGAATAGCGCCTTCGCCACTTGGTGCAACCATGTCGGCGCCGTCCGATGTTGCGCCAAAGCCTACCAGCTCCGCCAGGATGGTCGCGCCCCGTGCCTCTGCGTGTTCCAATGCTTCCAATACCACAGCGCCGCCACCACCAGAAATGACGAAGCCGTCGCGGTCTGCATCGTAGGTGCGTGAGGCTTGCTCAGGGGTGTCGTTGTACTTGGTAGAGAGTGCGCCCATGGCGTCAAACATCAGGCTGAGCGTCCAGTGGATATCTTCACCGCCACCGGCGAGCATGACGTCCTGGCGACCCAGTGCAATCTGATCAGCGGCGTGGCCGATGCAGTGGGCGCTGGTCGCACAGGCAGAAGTAATGCCGTAATTGATGCCTGTAATGCCGAACGCGGTCGTGATGGAAGCGTTGATGGCGCTGCCCATGGTGCGCGGAACTCGGTAGGGGCCAACCCGGCGAATACCTTTGTCGCGATGGGTGTCGATGGCATCTAGCAACTCAACCGTTGATGCGCCGCCGGTACCAAACACGGCACCTGTGGTGTTCGCACGAATTTGCTCGTCGGTCAGGCCTGCCTGTTCAATGGCTTCTTTGGTGGCCAGATAACTGTAACCGGCGGCCGGGCACATGAAACGCAAGATTTTGCGATCAATCAGCTCGGACAGGTTTAAATCAATCTTGCCGGAAATGTGGCTGCGTAAACCGTTGTCGCGGGCCTCTTCGCTGAGCGCAATGCCAGAGCGGGACTCACGCAGAGATTCGGCGACTTCTTTTTGATTGGTTCCAAGGCTGGAGACAATCCCCATGCCAGTGATAACAACACGACGCATCTTGCTAACTCCTAAAAGTCTTCAGTGGAGGTGAACAGGCCAACCCGCAGATCTTTGGCGGTGTATATTTCACGACCATCCACTTCCATTCGGGCATCTGCAATCGCCATGGTCAATTTGCGGCGAATCAGGCGCTTAATATCCAGATAATAGGTGACCTTTTTGTTACTCGGCAGCACCTGACCAAAGAATTTCACTTCACCGGCACCCAGTGCGCGACCTTTGCCTTCGCCGCCGCCCCAGGCCAGATAAAAGCCAACCAGCTGCCACATGGCATCCAGCCCCAGACAGCCCGGCATGACCGGGTCGCCCTGGAAATGAACTTTGAAAAACCAGAGGTCCGGATTGATGTCCAGCTCAGCGACCAGGCTGCCTTTACCGTACAGGCCGTCATCAGCGCCAACGTGGGTGATGCGATCGACCATCAGCATCTCGTCGATGGGCAAGCGCATATCGCCGGGGAACAATTCGCCGTGACCGCAACGGATCAGGTCTTCTTTGTCAAAGTGATCAGGATACATATTGAGGGTGTCTCTGTTTCAATATTTGATACACCTACTTTAGCGCCTGATACGAAAACGGCTATTGACCTTTAGTGGATGATTGACGGTTTTCCTCAAACGCGACGGGCGCGGAGACAATCTCCGTACCCGTCACCGCGCGTTTTGCGTACAATGCCGGCGATAAATGGATGACTAAAAGGAAAGTGTTGATGACTGCGTACATGATTCTGAAGCACCTGCACATGACCGCTGCGTACCTGACTCTGACATTGTTTGTGCTGAGGTTGGTGCTGGATGTGGTGGGCCGGCCAGGCTGGCGAGAAACGCCACTGCGTTGGATTCCCCATGCTAACGACACGGTGCTGTTGGTCGCTGCCATCGCGCTTTTGTTTGTGGCCGGTTACGCGTCAAGCATGCCGGGTTGGTTGATCGCCAAAATCGTGTTGTTGGTGGGTTATATTGTGGCGGGTGTCTTTGCCATCAAACCGAAGTTTTCCACACCGGTTCGTGTGATTGCGGCCATTATTGCCTTGTTGCAGGTGGGCGCTATTTTCCACTTGGCTATGGCTAAGCCGCTTCTGGGTTAAGGCTGCGGCCGAAGCCCGAACAGCAAAAGGTGCCCATGCTTTTGTCGAGGCATGGGCACTTTTTTATGGCACCAACCAGCGCGGTGCCGCGACATCAGCGCTCCAGTTTTTCGCTCAGCTCATCCAGTTTGCGCTGAACCGACTGAAGCTGTTGAACGATTTGGTCCCGCTCATCGTGGGCCTTCTGCGCCGCCTCGGCGTTTTGCTCTTCGCCCATCACTTCCAGAATCGCGCCGATCATCATGTTTAGAAACACGAACGCCGTGAGGAAGATAAAGGTCAGGTAGAAAATCCAGCTAAGGGGATAATCCGCCATGGTGGCATACATTACGTCGGTCCAGTCTTCGAAGGTGGCGACCCGGAATAAAGTAAGCATGGATATCGCCACATCACCCCAGAGCTCTTCATCCACGCTGGCGAAGAACATGGAACCAATGGCTGCGTAGATGTAGAAGATGATAAACATCAGCAGCGCGATGTAGCCCATCCGCGGAATGGCTTTAAGCAGCGAGTTGATCAGGAAGCGCAGCTCGGGTACGACCGATACCAGTCGCAAGACCCGGAATACCCGAAGTAACCGGCCCAGCAATACCGCCTCGGAATTGTCGAGGGGGATCAAACTGCCAATCACCACTAGGGTATCGAACAGGTTCCAGCCATCCATCAGAAACCGCCGTTTCGCGGGGCAGGCGGCAAAGCGGAAGAGTATTTCAATTAAGAAAAACAGGGTAATGGCGTTATCTAATACTGTTATTGCCTGTTCCAGCAGTGGTGGTAAGTCATAGGTCTTCGCGCCGATAGTGAGGGCGGAAAGAATAATGATGGCAATGACCGCGCCTTGAAAAATCTTACTGGACTCAATGCGCTTGAGTTGTTCAAAACTGTTGGAAGAAGACAGCTCAACAGACATCACTAAGGCTCCGGATAAAAAGAATCGGGGCAATTCTAATGGTCTGGTGCGGTCGGTGGTAGCTTTGTATGGAGATCTGACGAAGCGTTAACGGGCCGCCCTGAAAAACGTCAGAAATTGCCGCTCTTTCTGCTGGGCGTCGTGCAGGGTTGTTTCGTTGAAACGAAGCCGGGTGCCAGGCGGCCTTTGGGCCAGTGCGTCGAGGCTCCGAGGCGTAACGGCGCCCAGTTTTGGATAGCCTCCGATGGTTTGGCGGTCTTGCAGCAAGATGATGGGTTGGCCGTCTGCCGGGACCTGAATGGCGCCAAGACTGGTGCCTTCGGAGATAAGCTGGCGGCCTGAGACCTCCAGCGTCGGGCCCGAAAGGCGGGCTCCCATTCGATCAGATTGAGGGCTCAGGGTATAGGTGTTAGTGAAGAAGGTTGCCCGTGCGGCTGTTGAAAACCGCTCAATCTGTGCGCAGGGCACAACATCCAGCGTCAGCGGCGTGCTGTAATCCGGAATCCATTGGTTGGGTATGGTGCGATTGGCAACCGGAGGCGCGGCGGCTGCGCACGCTAAAAAGTCGCCTTCGTTCAGCGGCTGGCCATCGCTGAGAAAGCCGCCGGTGCCTTCACGGAAGACCGTGGCACAACTGTTCCCCAGATGGGCATCGGCCACAAAACCGCCTCGCACAGCAAGATAAGAGCGGACACCGGCACGAGGCGCGCTTAACGCCACGGTATCTCCGGTTTCGATTCGAATGGTGGTCCACAGAGGTTTTGGTTCGCCATTCACTGTGAGCTGTACCTCGGCACCGGTCACGACGATTTGAGTGTCCAGGCCGCTGGTGAATGTGGCGCCACCAAAGGTGATTTCCAGTGCCGCTGCACGGTATCTGTTGCCCAACAGGTGGTTCGCCCAAGCCCATGCATGCCGGTCCATGGCGCCTCCAGTGGTAAGCCCCATGTGCATGACACCCCGACGGCCTGCGTCCTGAAGCAGCGTGAAGAAGCCCGGCCTAGTCACATAAAAGCCTGTGGGGGCGCTCATTCGGGCTGCCCACCCAGCGCGAGGTATTCGTCTCGTGTGATGGCCCGAAACCGGACCTTTTGTCCCGCGCTCAAGAGCGAGGGCTGCTCTCTGCTGGCATCGAACATGGTCAGCGGGGTGCGGCCAATCAGGTTCCAGCCGCCCGGCGATTCCAGAGGATAAATAGCGGTCTGTTGATCGGCAATGCCAAGGCTGCCGGCAGGGACTTTCGGCCTCGGAGTGGCAAGCCGGGGTGTAGCGAGTTCTTGAGGAACTTCTCCCAAATAGGCGAAGCCGGGCGCAAAACCGATCGCAAACACGTGGTAAACCTGCTCGCTGTGGCGTTGAATGACCTGGTCTATGGTCAAGCCGGCCCGTTTAGCGACGGCCTCCAGGTCTGGGCCAACGCTGGAGTGATAGTACGCAGGGATGTCGATGATGCCTGCGTTATTCGGTTCTGCCGGGCGCTCGGGTAAGTCGTCCAGGATGGCGGTTACATCTGCGAGCAGGCTCGAATAGTCGTCTTTCAGTAAGTCGTAACGCAGCAGAAGCGACGTATAAGACGGCACCCGATCAACAAGGCGCGACCCGAGTTTGCTGGATAACGCTTCACCAGCGAGGTGAATCGTTTCAGTGAGCGCGATATCGATACGGTCGCCAAAATACAGGGTAAGTGTATCGATACCGGTTGCCTGACACCGCCATCGCATCAGTGCAGATCCTTCAGGGCCTTTCGGATGGCTTCTACGGCGGCAATAGAATCCGGATTGTCACCGTGCACGCATAAAGAGTCCGCTTCGAGTTGCACCGGGCTACCATTGATGCTTTGTATCGGGGTGCCGGTCGCAAGATGGCGGGCTTGCTCAACAATGGTGGCGGTGTCTTTATAAACGGCGCCGGCCTGGCTTCGCGGCACGATAAACCCACGCTCGTCATAGGCCCGGTCGGCAAAGGCTTCCAGGATGAGCGGCACATCGTATTCTTCGCAGAGGGTTTTCAGGCCGGTGTTGTCGGCCGTGGACATGGCCATAAGTGCGAGCTGATGCGGGGAGCGGCTAACGGCGAGCAGAATGCTTTCAAGAATGGCCTCGTCACGCATCATGTCGTTATACATTGCACCGTGGGGTTTCACGTAACGCACGAGGCCGCCTTGTGAGGCCGCAATGTGGCTAAGCGCACCGATTTGATAACTGACCATGGCGGTAAGTTCGGCGGGTTTAATTGACATCGCGCGGCGGCCGAAGCCTTGCAGATCGGGGTAGGAGGGGTGTGCGCCCAGTTCCACGCCGTGTTTTAAAGCCAGCTGTACGGTGTGCTGCATCGTGATGGGGTCGCCGGCGTGAAAGCCGCAGGCAATGTTGGCCTGATCGATGAATGGCATGACCTGCTCATCCATGCCCATCGTCCAGGCACCGAAGCTTTCCCCTAAATCACAGTTTAATCGCATTGCAGACTCCGAATGATTTGCCATTCGCCCTCGCTCACCGGCATGACGGACAGTCGGTTGCCTTTGCGAACCAACGGCAGCTCTTCCAGACCTTCTGTATTTTTCAGTCGGTCCAGCGAGATCAATTGCGGCAGTTTTTCCTCGAACTGCATATTGACGGCTTGCCAGCGAGGTTGTTCTTGCGTGCTTTTGGGATCGTAGTAGGGCGACTCGGCATCGAATTGTGTCGGGTCAGCGTAGGCGCTTCGAGTGACCCGAACAACGCCCGCGATGCCGATGTTTTTACAGCTGGAGTGATAGATCAATACCTGATCGCCTTCGGCCATCTGCCGCAGGAAATTGCGAGCTTGATAGTTGCGAACGCCGTCCCAGGGGATGCTTGTATCCGCCTGCTTCGCAAAATCATTGATGCTGCATTCGGAGGGTTCCGTTTTTACCAGCCACTTGGCCATGAGTGTCGAGCCCGTTAAACAATGTGAGGAAGCACGCCAATATAGATGGCACCAAAATGACAGGCGCTTCCGCCAAGCACAAACAGGTGCCACACCGCGTGCATGTAGGGGATGCGGTCTGCCAGATAGAACACCACACCCGCGGTATAAACGATACCTCCCGCAACGGTCAAGTACAGGGCTGTTTCACTCAGGCTCGCGGCCAGATCGTCAGATGCGAAGGTGATCAGCCAGCCCATGGCCACATAGATGCCTACCCGGGCCAGTTTGAAGCGATTTTTGAAGATAACTTTCAGTGCAACGCCGGCAAAGGCCAGCGACCAGATAACGGCGAATAATGTCCAGCCGGTTGTTCCGCGCATGTTGACCAGTAAAAACGGGGTGTAGGTGCCCGCAATTAACAGGAATATGGCGCAATGATCTAGCGTTTTATAGAGGGATTTTAGTTGTGGGCTGCGGGCGCCATGGTAGAGCGCTGAGGCCATATAAAGCAGAACCAGTGACAAGCCGAATACGCTGAAACTGATGATTTTCCAAATGTCTCCCATCTGACTGGCGCCGGCGATCAGCGCGATTGTGCCGATCACACTCAGAGCTGCGCCGAGCCCGTGAGTAGCGCTGTTTAACCATTCTTCGATGCGGGCGTGAGGGGTGTTTTTGGCTGCATTCGGGTAGTTGGTTTCGTGTGTCATCTGCGCTGCCTGAATCCTGTAAAGAGATAATTCGATTCAGCGTACAGGTGTACGCACAAGTTTTCCACGAGTAATCGCCGTTTTCTCAGCGGTTTTTGCTGGCGGCTTTTAGCCGGGAGAAGGTGGCGGGCACCACGCCAAGCCAGGCTGCTAACTGGTTATCCGGCACCCGCTTTACGAGTTCCGGGTATTCCTCAAGCAAAAGCGCGTACCGTTCCTGGGCGGGCATGGTTTGCTTTCGAAATTCCCGCATGCTGGTCAATTCTGCGATTTCTTCGGTCAGCATCAAGGCAAATTTTGCCCAGAGGCCATCGCCATGGCGCTGAATGGCTGAGCGAAAGGCGGCAAAATCGGCCACCCACAGTGTGGCCGGGACAACACTGGTCAGGCACAGGGTGTTACGAACGGTTCTGGCGCGACCAAACACCGGCCAAACCAAGTCGCCTTCTGTGAAAAAGTGATGAACGGCGACTTTACCGGATGAAGACTCGCGGAATAAACGCAGGATCCCGTATTGGATAAGATAAACGTTTGCCCAAGGGTGGTCGTGCTTTTCCAGCGGTGTTTCAGCATCAACGCGGCGCTGGTGAAACAAACGGGCTATGTCGCTGAGGAAGCGTGCTTCGCTGGTGTTCTGTTTTTCGTTCAGGCAAATGCCAAAGGCACGGCTAAGTCCGTTCAGCAGGGCGGTTTCGGCAGGTGCAGAATCCGGTTGAATAATCTCAGGGTCATCATCGCCCAGCAGGCAGGGAGCGGATGCGAGCGGAGGGCTGAAACGGCTGTTCATAATCTCACTCTCTCTGTGTAGGCCCAAATTGGATTATCCTGCTCAAAAATAAAGATCTCAAATGATTTAAATGGTTAAGGATGTTTGGCTGAATAGATAAGCTGCTAATTGGGAAGTTACCTCTTTCGGGCTCGGTGGTAGACTGCGCTGTTTAATCCGTTTTCATGTATTACCCGTCCGGAGACGCCATGACCGCTGCGCTGGCCCTGTTTATAAAACTTCTACCTCTATACGTAACAGTGGCGCTTGGCTGGATAGCGGGTCGTTATCTGGAGGTCAGCGGAAAGCATATCGCGGGCATGATGCTGTACATCGTGACACCGTCTGTGGTGTTTTCCGGCGTGATGGCCGCGCCCTTGTCGCCGGAAGTGATTTTGTTGCCGTTTCTTGTATTCGGTTTTTGTACGGCTCTGGCGTTAACACACATGGCGCTGGCTCGTAAGCTGCTGACCGATGGCAGTGCGCCGGTGATCCCGTTAACCGTGGGCACCGGTAATACGGGCTATTTCGGCATCCCGGTGGCGTTGTTATTGTTCGGTGAGCAAGGCCTGGCGCTATACATCGTGTGCATGCTGGGTACCACTCTTTTCGAAAATTCTGTGGGTTTTTATCTGGCGGCCCGAGGCAAATACAGCATCCGCGATGCGTTGATTCGCGTTGCGAAACTGCCGTCTGTGTATGCTTTCCTGTTGGCGGTGTGTTTGAACCTGTCGGGGGTGGGGATTCCAGACCCGTTCGTGCCGCTGTTTGATAACCTGCGCGGTGCCTACAGCATATTGGGCATGATGATTATCGGAATGAGCATTCTGAGTTTCAGGGGGCTGGCCGGAAACCCGGTGTTTACCGGGCTGGCGTTTTTCGGGAAGTTTGTGTCCTGGCCGGTGCTGGCCTTGGCGTTCTGGTGGCTGGATGCCAGTGTTCTGGGCATCTACGACCAAGCCGTACACCAGGCGATTTTTCTGATTTCCATCACCCCGATAGCCGCCAATACGGTGGTCATCGCCACGCTGCTGGATGCATCGCCCCAGCAGGCGGCCGGTACCACCCTGCTCAGCACGTTATTTGCGCTTGGCTTTATACCGGTGATGGTTTCACTCGTATTTTAATGCGAGTGTGATGGCGAAGCGCTCACGTTCTGAGCCAGAGTCTCAGCACGGGCCGCGGTAATGTCTTTCTTGGCATGCCGCATAACGCTGATACCCGCGGTGATGGCTAAGGTGCCCATAATCGCGGCCACGACTAAGTCCGGCCATGCGGTGCCGGTGCCGAACACGCCCAGTGCCGCGCCCATAACGGCGATGTTGCTGATGGCATCGTTGCGACTGCATAACCACACCGAGCGCATATCGGAATCGCCTTCCCGAAACTTGAACAACACAACCGCCACGCACACGTTGGCCATCAGTGCGAGAAAACCGACACTGCCCATAGTTAAAGGTTCCGGTGTGGTGCCTGCCTCCAGTACCCACAGTGCCCGAGCCCAGACAACTAAGCCAAACACGGCCATGGTGATGCCTTTGACCATGGCAGCACGGCCACGCCACAGCATGCCCATGGAAAGAACCGTAAGCGAAAGAATGTAGTTGGCGCTATCGCCAAAGAAGTCGATGGCGTCGGCCATGAGTGACACCGACCCGGACGAAAGACTGGCAACGCCTTCTACCAGGAACATGGCAAGATTCACCCACAAGGCAAACCACAAAGCGCGACGAAAGCCGGGTGCGGGTGTTTTGGGTGTAGGGGCAGAGCAGGAACAAGCCATAGTGACCTCCAATGAATCAATGTCACCATTAAAAACCCTGTAGTTGCTACAGGGTCAAGCCCTTTGTACGATGATCTGCTTAGTCACCGTTACCGGCTCCATGAGTACCGGGCACATGATTGTGGGGCTCCGCATCAGAGAGTTTTTCCAACTCGGTATTCAGGCCGTCAAGAATGCCGCAATCGCTGATGGCCCCGGGGGATGCGCAGGCACGCTGAAGGCTTACCAAAGTTTGTTCAAGGCTGGCCAGCTCCTTCAGGCGGGCACGCACATGCGACAAGTGGCTTGCGAGCAGCGCATCGACTTCCGAACAGTCGGCGGTGGGCTTTTCGGCCAGCCGAAGCAATTCGCGAATTTCGTCTTGCGCCATATCCAGATTGCGACATCGCCGGATAAACAACAGGCGGTCAAGGTGTGCTTTGGCGTAACTTCGGTACCCGTTTTCCCCGCGCTCCGGGGCTGGCATCAGGCCGATCTTTTCGTAGTAGCGAATGGTTTCGACGGGCACGTTGGCCTGTTGGGAGAGTGCGCCGATTTTCATGTTATACCTCGTTCACCATAATGGGCTTACTGTTACCCACTTTATGCGTCAGGTAAACCATCGCTATATCTCCTCTATGTGCTCCAGAATCCAATCAGCCCGCTTTATCAGCGCCTCGCGCCGCTCCGGTTTCTGTTTGTCCCAGTTCCGATACATCATGCCCATGCGATGATTGTTGGCGAAATCGTCTCGGTGGCGGTCGATGAAATGCCAGTACAGGCTGTTAAACGGGCAGGCATCTTCGCTTGTGGCATCCTGAACGCGGTAGTGGCAGTTCTGGCAGTGATCTGACATCCGCTGGATGTACTTGCCGCTGGCTGCGTAGGGCTTGGAACCCAGATATCCGCCATCCGCGTGCATCACCATGCCGAGCACATTCGGTAGCTCCACCCAGTCGTAGGCATCGGCGTAGACGGCAAGATACCAGTCACAGATTTCCTCGGGTTTGACCCCGGCCAGCAGAGCGAAGTTGCCGGTGACCATCAAGCGTTGTATGTGGTGGGCATAGGCATTTCGGTGGGTGGCATCGATCGCCTTGTGCATGCACCGCATTTTTGTGTCACCGGTCCAGTAAAACCATGGCAACGAGCGGGTGTTGCCCAAGCGGTTTTCACGGGCGTAATCGGGCATTAAGCGCCAGTAAATTCCGCGCACAAACTCACGCCAGCCAAGAATCTGACGCACAAATCCTTCAACGGCGTTCAATGGAGCCTGGCCGGAGTGCCAGGCGCGAACGGCGGCTTCGCAGGCATCCAATGGGGCCAGCAATCCGGTGTTGATATAAGGCGAAAGAATGGCGTGGAACAGCCAGTCTTCCTGATCCGACATTGCGTCCTGATAGTCGCCGAAGCAGGGCAGGGCGAAGTCAACAAAGTGCGCGAGTGCCTGTTGAGCCTGATCAGCGGTAACGGCAAAGTGAAAATCGTCGGTTGTGCCAAAATGGTCTGAAAAGTGCTCATTCACTTGCTTGATAACGGCTTGGGTAATGTCGTCGGGTTCGACCCGAAACGGGCCGAGGGCGGGAGGCTTGCCGGTCCACTTCTTGCGGTTGTCTGCATCGTAATTCCACTGGCCGCCCTCCGGTTGCCCGTCTGGCGTCATTAAAAGGCCCGTTTTCTTGCGCATCTCCCGATAAAAGAATTCCATGCGCAATTGTTTTTTGCCGTCCGCCCATTCGGCAAACTCTTTGTGGCTGCAGATAAACCGGGTGTCTGGACGAATTTCGACGGGAATGCCCAGAGCTTTGTGCCACTGGCTGATTTGGCGATGTAAACGCCATTCACCGCATTCGGTGGTAATCAGGCGCTTCGGCTGGTGCTGTTGCACCGCAGTGGCGATGACTTGTTGCAGAGACTGCGCCGGGTTATTCGGGTGGTAGGGTTGATACTGAACCCGCCAACCGTGTTGTTCCAATTCTTGGGCGAAGTGCCTCATGGCACTGAAAACAAGCACCAGCTTTTTCTTGTGATGATTGGTATAGCTGGCTTCATCATGAACCTCGGCCATCACGATCAGATCATTTTCCTTATCAGCGTCTTCAAGGGCAGACAGGGTTGTGCTGAGCTGATCACCAAGAATCAAAATGAGGTTGGCCATGGCGTTCTCCGGCAAAGTTTATCCTTAAGGGGTAGATGAACTACGCCATGAGCACAAGTTTGGTTTAAAGCGCCCAGTGATAAGCTTTACTGATCCGTATCAATAGATACAACGGGCCGCCAAGGCATAATCCCTGCCTTCCGGTTTACCGCTTTACCTGACGTTAGAGTGACCACTATGGCTTCATCGATTTCTGCAGACAGCAACCTGCCCGCCTTTATTTGGGACGAGGCGCTGATTCGTCGTTACGATCTCAGTGGCCCGCGATACACCTCCTATCCAACGGCGGTGGAGTTTACGCAGGAATACTCTATCGAAGACATGGTGAAGGCTGCCGGTCGCAGTAAAGCTGCGGGCGGGCCGATTTCGCTGTATACCCACCTGCCGTTTTGTGCGCACCTTTGTTACTACTGTGCCTGCAATAAAGTGATCACCAAAAAGCGCGACAAAGCCATGCCTTATGTCGAGCGTGTTCTGAAAGAAGCGGCTATCCAATCGAAGTTGTTTGGTGCCAACCGGCCAGTGCAACAGCTGCACTGGGGCGGAGGCACGCCGACATTCCTGCCGAAAGATGTGATGCAGCATCTGATGGAAGGTTATGGCGAACTGTTCAATCTGCAGTCCGGAGACGATCGGGACTACAGCGTTGAAATTGACCCTCGTGAAGTCGACGAAGACACTCTGCCAACCCTTTGGAAACTGGGATTCAACCGAATCAGCCTGGGCGTGCAGGACGTGAACCCGGAAGTGCAAAAAGCGGTTAACCGCATTCAGCCGCGGGAAATGACCGTGGGTGTGCTGAATGAAGCGCGCCGCCTTGGGTTCCGTTCAATCAATCTGGACCTGATCTACGGATTGCCGCACCAAACGCCGGAAAGCTTCGCCGAAACGCTGGAGGCGGTGATCGACATGTCACCAGACAGGCTGTCGGTATTTAGCTACGCACACCTGCCAGATCGCTTCTATCCGCAAACCCGGATACTGGCAGATACCTTGCCAACCCCTCAGCAGAAACTGACGATCCTTCATAACACCATCAATCGGTTGCTCGAAGCAGGCTACGAGTACATTGGTATGGACCACTTTGCCAAACCCGATGACAGTTTGGCCGTTGCCCAGCGCGAGGCGCGCCTGCACCGGAACTTCCAGGGCTATACCACCCACGCAGACTGTGATCTGGTGTCACTGGGTGTGTCGGCCATTGGTCAAACTGATGATGCGTACTTCCAGAACAACCACGACCTGCCTTCCTGGGAAGCATCGATTGATGCCGGGCAGTTGGCGATTGTTCGCGGAGTGGCGCTGAGCCGCGACGATCGTATTCGTCGATGGGTTATTGGCCAGCTGATTTGCCAATTCCGCTTGAATCGCAAACAATTTGCTGACCAATGGAATGAAGACTTCGACCGCTACTTCGCGGATGAACTGGCGCGCTTGAAGCCCATGATCCAGGACGAACTGATTGCCGACGACGGTTCTGTTTTGCAGGTACAGCCAGCAGGAAGATTGTTAATTCGTGCCATTTGTCAGATTTTCGATCTGTACCGGAAAGAGGGTGCCAGCCAGCGATTTTCCCGGATCATCTGAACACAACAAACCTGATGTTAATCAACAAACAGGGCTGCCTTCGGGTGGCCCTGTTTGCATTGGGCCATTGAACAGTCTGGAAAAGAATATGAGTTACTATTTGTGTCGTACACTAATATTCTGCCCTCTATAGACTAGACAATGTGCAGTAAAATGCGTATGGTTTTTTCGGCCTCACGTCTGGGCTTCTATGTGATTAACCTGAAACTCAATACATAGAAGGCGTTCGTTTCAAGAGACAGAGCAACCTCTGGATTCAGAAACGGTCGTCAGTTTGTTTTGCTTCTGGTTAAAAGGATTGAAAATACCATGACATCTAAAGAATTTTCTGAGCTTTTGCCTCGCCTTAGTATTCCTTAGCTACGTTTAGCTACCGGGCACCTTTGCCCGCGTCCTGTTGCCCCAAGCAACAGCCCCGCTTGAGCGGAAACTACAGCTCCCTGCTCGATTCTTGGCGACCGAAATTAAACGTTCGGGCAGACAGCGGATTTTTGTTTCTTCGAAAAGAGGTTGAGTCTTGAACGAGAACGGATTTACCCAGTTTTCTACAGTAACCGTGCTGTTACTGCTTGCTGCCTTCTATGGCGGTACCTACTTGTTGACTTTGCTCATCCGCAAAGACAAGGAAGATACGTCCGGCTTTATGGTGGCAGGCCACCAGGTCGGTTTCGGAATGGGTGCGGCCAGTATGACCGCCACCTGGATCTGGGCTGCGTCGTTCTACGCGGCGGCTACGTCTGGTTACACCTACGGCGTGTCGGGGCCGATTCACTACGGCTTCTGGGGCGCGCTGATGATTCTGTTCATCTATCCGTTCGGTCGCCGTTTTCGCGAACTAGCCCCTAGCGGACATACCTTGGGCGAGCTTATTCATGCCCGTCACGGCTCCTCCAGTCAGCTGATTCTGGCCGGCTCCAACGTGTTGGGCAGCATTATCAGTTTGATGGTGAACTTCACAGCGGCAGGTGCTCTGGTGTCTGTGCTGTCGCCCTTATCGTTTGAAATCGGTGTGCTGGTGGCAGGCGTGGGCGTGTTGTCTTACACCTTGACCTCTGGATTCCGTGCCTCGGTGTTTACCGACTTTGCCCAGCTGGTGGCATTGATGGCCATCGCTGTCGTGATCATTCCGGCCGTGCTGTTTTCCGCGGGTGGCCCAAGTGTGATGGTAGAAGGCCTGAGCCGCATGACCGACGAGCAGGCCAGCTTGTTCTCGGTAGACGCGATCATGAATCAGGGCGCGCCTTTCTTCGTGGCCGTATTGGCTTATGCCATTGGTAACCAGACCATTTCCCAGCGCCTGTTTGCGGTGCGTGAGAAGAACATCAAATCGACGTTTGTAACCGCAACGATCGGCTACGGTGCCATTGTGATCGGGCTGGGCATGATCGGTTTGATGGCGCTGTCGGTGGGTGTTGAGCCGTTAAATGGCGAAATGAACAACCTGATTCCGCAGATGGTGTCCACTTATCTGTCGCCGTTCTTCGTGGCGCTGTTCTTCGTGTTGGTGATCGGTTCTTTGTCTTCGACGGCGGACTCCGACCTGTCGGCACTGTCCACCATTATGATGGCCGATGTTTACGGCAAGAATATCGCCAAGAATAACCCCAATCCGAAAATCATGATGATGGTTGGTCGGATCACCATGATCGTGGCCACGGTTGCGGGCCTGATTTTCGCCAGCTTCTCATTGGATATTCTGGTGATGCTGGTGTTTGTGGGTGCCTTGTGGGGTGCAATTGTATTCCCGGTCATCGTCAGCTGCTTCTGGGACCGGGTCACCAACGCGGCCTTCACCTGGTCGGTTGTGGTGGCCATGGCGTTCTTCTGCATTGCCCGTTTCGAGTTGGTAGAGATGACAGGGCTGACCGTGCTGCTGTTTGAAGTTCTGGCGTCTGCAGGCGGCGCTGTGGTGATCGGCATGATGGTGTTCGGTTTCTTCGGCCGTGCGGCCGGATTGATTGCGGGTGCAATCACCTTGGTACTAATGCTGATTTTTGCGACCGGCTTCCTGCGTGACTACATGGTATTGGTGGCGTCGCTCACCGCATACGGTGCCAGCGCTGTGGTTTGCACAGCAATGACACTGCTCAGCAAAGAAGAGCGTTTTGACTTTGATTTGATCGAAAAACGGGTCGGTTGCTACGACGAAGCAGACACTGACGAAACTGTTGATATGATCCCGGAGGGTGCAAAATGACAAATGAATTGGTTTATGGCGCGTATATCCTGGTATGGCCGGCTCTGACGTTAGGCGTGCTCGCGGTTATCTGTGGCGCAGTAGCGCGGGATGCCCGTAACTGCCGCAAATCGGATGAAGATTTGATCTGATTAGAAGTGATTTGACGTAAAGCCGGGCAAGCCCCGGCTTTTTTTGGCCCCCAGATTATTGCCAGATACTCATTAAAGCCCCGGTCCCCAGCACGGCCGAGCCACCCACTTCGGCAATAATCAACGCAATCATAAAACCGTGTATCAACCACCCCGGCAGGTTTGATTGGCCCAGCTTGTGGGGTTTGCGAAGCTGGTTGCTGGTGTCTCGCAGAATGCCGTGGATGATGTAGGTGCCGATGGCCAGTGCAAAAAAGCCCAAGGCGCCAAGCGCTGCCAACGTGTTCACCCAATCTGCATAAACGCTATAGCTGGCGAACCATCCCAAAAGCAAGGCGGCAAAGCTGTACATCAGTGAGCTACGGTGCGCGATATCCACGTATCTTGGGGCGGCGGCTTTAGGGCTGGTGGCCATGCACCAGTATTTCCAGATACCGGTCAACAAACCCGTCATAAAAAAGATAAAAGCGGCGGAGAGACAAAGCTTTTCGGCCAGACTCATTGAATTCAGTCCTTGCATGAGAGCCATGATGGTGGCGGGGTAGGTTGTTGTGGGTGCTTCGGTCTTGGAATCTATCAGAACGGGTAGGGTGATAATAGTCAGCTTGGGCCAGTCTTGATGCAGGGTATGGGGTGGGGTTTGTCGCTAAGGATACTAAGATCAATAATGCGGTTGCCCTGAAGGTCTTTGTGCAAGAAAATAGGTTTTGAACGCTAATTCAAATAAAAACAAGGGGCTGTAAACCCCAATAACAAGAGTGCTAGCCATGCTCGCTCCCGCATCTGTTTCTGACTATCGCTTGTTGGCCAAACGAAAGCTACCGCGCATGCTGTTTGATTATCTCGATGGTGGTGCTTTTTCTGAATACACCTTGGCGGACAATCGACAGGCGTTCACTCAGTGGCGCTTTCGCCAGCGGGTAATGACCGATGTTTCTCGGGTTGATACCACTACGGAGCTGCTGGGTGCTGCAGCCAGCTTGCCTCTGGTCATGGCACCGATGGGCTTGTCGGGCATGCTGGCCAAGCGCGGAGAGGCGCAAGCAGCAAAGGCTGGCGCTAATGCAGGCATTCCCTTTTGTTTAAGCACCGTGGGCATTTGTTCTGTCGAAGAAGTTGCACGGGAAGCTCCAGGTGCCAATCTCTGGTTTCAGCTTTACGTGCTGAAAGACCGGAAATTCTCGGCAGATTTGTTGGTGCGCGCCTGGCAATCCGGCTTCAAAACCTTGGTGTTCACAGTCGATCTTGCGCGCCTCGGGCTGCGTTATCGCGATGTGCGTAACGGTATGAATGGCAACCTGTCGGTGCCGGCGAAACTCCGCAAGGCGTTGGATCTGTTGAGCCATCCCGGTTGGCTGGTGAATGTCGCCATTGGCGGAAAGCCGCTGACGTTTGGCAATCTGGCCAGTGTGGTGCCATCCGGCCGGAAGCCTGAAGATTTCAAAGCCTGGGTTGAAAGCCAGTTTGATCCTTCCGTGACCTGGCGTGATCTGGATTGGATTCGCGAAAACTGGCCCGGGAAATTGGTCATAAAAGGCATTATGGAATGCGACGATGCGCGCTCGGCTATCGCCGTGGGCGCCGATGCCATTGTGGTTTCCAATCACGGCGGACGGCAGCTGGAAGGCGCACCGGCCAGTTTGGATGTGTTACCGGCAATTGCCGAAGCGGTAGATGGAAAATGCCAGGTTCTTGTTGATGGCGGTGTTCAGACAGGGCAGGATTTGGTTCGTGCTTTGTGTCTGGGTGCGGATGGGTGTTTGATGGGGCGAGCGTGGGGCTATGCTCTGGCAGCGGGCGGGCAACTCTCTGTAGAAAACCTGCTTCATAATATACGGCTGGAAACGGAACTGACTTTGTCGCTGATGGGCAAAACGACGATCAAGCAGCTTGGTCGTTCGGACCTGATGTCGCTGAAGGAGGTGGGGGCATTGCGGGATGGTGCGGTGAGTTAATTGCCGGGTTATCCCCCCGTCATATTCATAAAGCGAAGAATCTCCACCTCCCCCTCACTGGAAAAATGATGCCGCTCCGGCTTCAAATCCATCGCCGCAATTATCGCCTCCCGAAGCCGCTCATCATCCCCCGGATGCTCTCGCAACAGCGGCAACAAATCCATCGAATGCTCATTGCCCAGACACAACAAAAGCCGCCCCTCCACGGTCACCCGAACCCGATTGCAGGTCGAACAGAAGTTATGGGAATGAGGCGAAATAAATCCGATTCGAGTCGCGCTATCGGACATACGGTAATAACGCGATGGCCCACCAGAATCGTCATCGGTCAGCTGGAGATCGTGGTGCTTGTTTATGATCGCCCGAACCTCGTCGCTGGTGCACAGCGCCAATCCACGGTCGTGCTCAGAGATCTCTCCGAGGGGCATCTCCTCGATGAAGGTTATGTCTAGACCCTCAGCGCGAGCAAACTCAACCAGCTCAGGGATCTCCTCTTCATTGCGGCCTTTCATGACCACTGTGTTGAGTTTGATCTGCTTGAACCCTGCCGCTTTCGCCGCTGCAATACCCTCCAGAACCTGGCTAAGCTTGCCGGTGCGAGTGATCGCCTTGAACTTCTGCGCATCCAACGAATCCAGGCTGATGTTGAGCCGGTCGAGTCCGCCTTTTCGCAACTCCTCCGCCAAGGCAGGTAACTGGCTGCCATTGGTGGTCATTGCAAAATCGCGCAGACCATAACTGCCGATTTCCCGAACCAGATCAACAACGCCCTTGCGAACCAGCGGCTCACCACCGGTCAGGCGAATTTTCCGAGTGCCGAGCGATACGAAATTGCGAGCCACTTGAGCGATTTCCTCAAGCGACATGATCTTTTCCCGAGGAAGAAACGTCATCTCTTCGGCCATGCAGTATACGCATCGGAAATCACAGCGATCTGTCACCGACAGGCGCACATAATTCACGGTTCGGCCGAAGCGGTCTACTAGCTCGGATTGCGGCATGTCATCGATCCTCTGCGTGCATGGGCACAAACGTGCTTGTTGAGTATCTCAAAGACCAGTGTGTTGTTGATACCCTCCATTATGCAAGCTAACAGACCTCCGTTGGAATTGAATGTATAATTTGTCTGACAAACTGACAATGCAATACCTGATTGGTTCGGAGCATCCATGCGCATTACCCGTTTTACCGATTACTCTTTAAGAGTACTGATTTATTTGGCGGGTCAGGAAGAGGGGCATTTGTCGACCATTCAAGAGATTGCAGACAGCTACGCGATATCTAAAAATCACCTGATGAAGGTGGTTCATCAGCTTAATCAAAAAGGTTACATAGTAACGGTGAGGGGCAAAAATGGTGGCATGCGCCTGCACCGTGAGCCTCAGGGTATCAATATCGGTGCTTTGGTTCGGGAAACGGAAGAAGAACTGAATCTTGTCGAGTGTTTTTCCCGGGGTAACACCTGCAAAATCACGCCTGTTTGTGGTTTGAGGGGTATGTTCAGAGAAGCGCTGCAGGCGTTTCTTGCAGTGCTCGATAAATACACGCTTGCAGACGTCGTGCAGAGCAAGCATCGCTCGGAATTGCTTCGCTTGCTACAGGTTGTGTAGTGGTGCGATACACATCGTAACGAACAAACGCCAATCCTTACGCTTAATTGACCTCGAGTCAGCTATTATTCTGGTTCTCACATAGAGTCATTCTACGTATTCCGGGGGCCGTTTGATTCGTCTGTTGCTGGTTGTCATGCTGGCTTTGAGCTCGTTGCAGGTACTGGCTGCGGGTGCTCCCGATGGCTTGTCCGTAAAGCTGGACCGGGCCAGTGACGTGATTGATATTTCCCGACATCTCGCTTTCTATGAAGACCCTTCCTCGAATCTGAACATCTATCAGATCAAGCGGCGCTGGCCGGATATAGGCTCAAAAACCATTCAGCCAAAAGCCTACAATTTCGGTTTTACGGACTCGACGTATTGGTTTCACACTCGCGTCGAAAATGTTTCCAGCCCGAACGATCAATGGGTGATCGAGGGGTTGTATCCGATTATTGATGAAATGGAACTGTTTGTTGTCCGTGCCGCAGGGCCGATTGAGCGTCAGATCGCCGGCGATTCCGTACCTTTTCATCGGCGCGCCAGAGATCACCACAATATCAACTTCGACCTGACGTTGAATCGGGGTGAAAGCGTCGATTTGTATTTCCGCGTGAAAACCAGCGGTGCGGTGCAAATGCGGACCAAACTCTGGAGCCTGGACAGTTTCAGTCATGCCGATCACCAGGAACGGTTTGTTCTCGGTTTGTTCTATGGCTTGCTGATAGCCATGCTGATCTTCAGCTTCCTCATTTTTCTGTCAATCCGCGACACCAATTACCTCTGGTATTCAGGATACATTTTTAACTACGGCATTCTTCAATCCAGTTTGAACGGCCTGTCTTTTGAGCATCTGTGGCCGGATTCGCCATGGTGGAATAACCGCGCGGTCGCCGTGTTGATTGCCTCGGGCATGTTCTTTGTACTCGGGTTCTCCCGATCCTTTTTGGCGCTTAAGGCCAATGCACCGGTGTTGAATCGCACTTTTCTGGCCATGATGGGGGTCTTTGCTCTGGCGGCTGTTGCGCCGATGATTTCCCCGAGTTACGCCCCCGTTATTCGCTTCAATAGTTTTTTTGCGGTGTTGGCGGCGACCCTGGTGATGTTCGCCGGAGGCGTGTGTTTGTACCGCAATTACCGGCCGGCACGCTTTTTTATGTTGGCGTGGACGGCATTGTTGGCGGGTATGTTGCTGTATCTGTTTAAAACCTTTGGTGTGTTGCCCGCCAATGTCGTGACGGAATATGCCATTCAGATTGGCTCGGCGTTTGAGGTCATTTTGTTGTCGATTGCGCTGGCGGACCGTTTGCGGCACATGACGCAGGAAACCCAACGGATCCAGAGTGAGATGAATACGGCTCTTGAGTCTCGCGTTGCGGAGCGAACGGCTGCATTGGAATCTGCCAATCGACAGCTGGAAATGCTGAGTTCAACCGATGGGCTGACGGGCGTATTCAATCGTCGTTACTTTGATAAGCACCTGAGAAAAGAACTGGTTCGGTGCCGGCGCAGAGGGTCGTTGGCGCTAATCCTGTTGGATGTAGATCATTTCAAGGCCTTTAACGACAACCTGGGCCACCAGGCAGGTGACAGTTGCCTGCGCAAGTTGGCGGATAAACTGACCAATCTGGTTCGGCGCGAAACCGACATCGTCTGCCGATACGGTGGTGAAGAGTTTGCGATTGTCCTGCCTTATACCGATGCGGCCGGGGCAAGGCAGGTGGCGAATCAGGTTCGCGCCGGTGTTGAGTCGGATCTTTGGTTTGAATGGGAAGGCGAGCCTCATTCGGTGACGGTAAGTATAGGTGTGGCCGTGGTTGGGTCGGGCATTGCCGTTGAGCCTGATGAAGCGGTGGCTGTTGCAGACGAAGCGCTTTACACCTCAAAGGCCGAAGGCCGAAACAGAGTGACCGCTCTGGATGTGAGCGGTCACTCTGTTGGCCCAGCCGCGGTTAAGCCACAGCTGGCCGCTGAGTAAAGCGCTCGGGTAGTGAGTAACGAAGTATGCGCTTTAGCACGGTGCTGTACTGTTTCCCGAAACTGCCAGTGTTGTAGTGAATGCCGTGTTTGCGGCATACCGCTTGAACCTTTTCGGATATTTCCGGGTAGCGATGAGCGGGAAGATCCGGAAAGACGTGGTGTTCGATCTGGAAGCTCAGATGGCCACTCATAATGTGCAGCCATTTACCCCCGGTAAAATTAGATGATCCGGTTAACTGCCGCAGATACCAATGGCCTTTGCTTTCACCCTCGGCCTGTTCTTCGGTGAAGGTTTCTGCATCCTGCGTAAAGTGTCCGCAGAAGATCACAGTGGACGACCACAGGTTCCGGATCAGGTTCGCTCCAGCATTGCCGGCGACCACAATCGGAGCAACAGGCAGGGTGAGGGCCGGAAAGAATACATAATCTTTAAACGCCTGGCGTCCCGCTTTCTTGGCGGCGACTCTCAGAAAGGGGCGCTTCTCTTTCAGATGACTTTTCCCATAGCTCAATTTTTCCGCCTCTAGTTCGTGCAGAGCAACACCCCACTGGAACAGAATGCTCAGGACCGCATAATTCAGAATTTGGAAGGTATGGCGAGGTCTCCAGGCTTCGTCATCGCTCAACCTTAGAACCGCGTAACCGTAATCCCGGTCTTTGCCAATCACGTTGGTGTAGGTGTGATGCTCGAAGTTGTGGGTTCGGCGCCAGGATTCGCTGGAGCATGCGGTGTCCCACTCGTAGGTCTGGGAGTTCAGGCTCGGGTCGTTCATCCAGTCGTATTGACCGTGCATCACGTTGTGGCCGATTTCCATATTCTCGAGGATCTTGGCTAGCCCCAACGACGCAGTAGCGGCAAGAAACACCGGCGGAATGAAACCGAATGGCATCATTACCCGGCCCGCCACTTCCAGCTTTCGGTGCAGGCGAACCATGCCGCGGATGTGATTGGCGTCTCGCTCGCCCAGATCGGCCACCACTTCATCGCGGATCGCGTCCAGGTCTTTTTGAAGCTCATCCAGCTGTTGATCATTTAGTGTATTCATATGTGTACTCCTTGCAGCCCTTCTGGCCGCAGTGCGAAAACAGGAAAAGGTTATACCTCCAGAGCCACCGGGCCCTGGGGGATAGAAATGCATAACTGCACGCTTTCAGAGCCCGCACCGGATACCTGGCCGGTCAGTCGGTTTACCACCGTGCCGCTGGTTTTCGTGCAGGTGCATTGATGGCAGATGCCCATGCGGCAACCATGTTGAGGCGTCAGGCCTGCGGCTTCTGCAATCTCCAACAGGTTGGCGTCGCCTTTGGAATCGACGGTCAGATGGCTGGTGCTGAACGTTACTTCGCCGCCCGTAGCGGACGATGACAATTGAGCCGGCGCGGGTGGGGCAAAGAAGGTGCTGTGCAGTTGTTCGTCGTTAAGGCCTCGTTGGCGAAGTTTGTCGGATGCCAAATCCATCAATCCTTTCGGCCCGCACAGAAATATCTCTCGTGCCGTCAGATCGGAGATCGAGTCCAGATCCTGATCATTCAGATAGCGAGGCGCAGAGCCCTCGTCAGTGGTTATGATGTTTAGTGAGAAAGCGGGGTAGCGACTGTGCAGAGCATCCAGCTTTTCCTTCCCGATCACGTTGTTTTGAGTGCGCACGTAATAGAGCAGCGTGATGGGCCCCGGGTAATTTTCCAGTGCCATGGTTTCGAGTTGACTCAGAATAGGCGTAATACCGCTACCGCCGGCAATGAACAGAACCGGCTTTTTGTCCTCTGGTATTGAAAAGTCGCCAAATGCTTCCGTCAGCCCGATGACATCGCCGGTTTTCAGCTCATCGTGTAACCAATTGGTCACCCGCCCGCCGGGTAAACGCTTGATGGTGAGCGTAACCCGTCCTTCCCGATGCCAGCGCGCGGGGGGGCTCGAAAGGCTGAAGGTGCGGGTGCGGCGGACGCCGTCGATGTCGATGCGCACGTTCACGTGTTGGCCCGCTTTAAAGCCGCCCCAGCGATGAGCGGGTTTCAGCTCGAAGGTTTTGGTGTCGGCTGTTTCGGCCGTGATGCGCTCTACTCTGGCCGGTGTGTACTGTTGTACCCACATTGGATTGATGGCCGTGGTCAACGGGTCAAAAAACGCGGCAGGATCGTCTCGGTTCAGCAATTGCCGGCCTAGCCAGTGTGCCGCTTTGGACGGAGTGAGTTTTGCCAGCATTGTATGTCTCCAGGGGTAGATAGCGATCAGTTCAGCTTGATGTGTACACTTGTTCACATGATGTGTACGACTGTACACATGGGTTGTGCTCTGGGCAATGGCCTTGGTGTAAAGCTGGCTCATAATGACAAGTGAAAACGGTTTTTTATCGGTCGAGTGTGTACACTTGTGAGCTTGATGATGTTGTACGGGTAAAGCCATGGCAGATGTACAAAGGCGACGACCGGGTGAAACCCGGGAAAAGCTGATGACGGCGGCATTGACGCTGGTGGGTAAAGGACGGCATTTCGCCAGCATAGGGATTCGGGAGGTGACCCGGCAGGCCGGTGTCGTGCCCACGTCTTTCTATCGGCACTTTCGCAGCGTTGATGACCTGGGGCTTCAGCTGGTCGATGAACTGGGGTTGGTGCTGCGCCGAATGATGCGGGAAGCCCGCGCGAACGTGTTGCAAGCCGATAAGCTGATCGAAGAGTCTGTGGCTATATTTGTGGCCCATGCGTTGGCCAATCGCAACTTCTTCATGTTTATGGCGCAAGGATTGGCTGGAGAAAGCCGGGCGGTTCAGGAAGGGATTCGAAGCGAAATGCGGTACTTTGCCAACGAGCTGGGCAATGACTTACGCCGGCTCAAGCTGCTGGCACATTTGAGCGATTCGGATCTGGATATGACGTGTGATCTGGTGGTCCGGACGGTCGCCTTCAGTTTGACTGATATCCTCAGTATTTCACCGGAAGACGACTACCAGATAGGGCAGGTGCGCAAGCGCACCACCCGTTTTTTGCAGCTTGTCCTGATCGGGGCCGACCACTGGAAAAGTGGCTAGGCCTTACTGCTTTTTTTGCGGCCCGCAGTTTTTTGGGGTTTCGGAGGCAGAATCAGCGCTTCGAGTTCATCCAGAGCTTCACCGGTGAAAACGGCGATTTTCTGCATGCTTGGAAGGGTGTCCCGGCATCCGGTATAGCCAAAATTCAGCGTGCCTGCATAGCTCAGGCAGGTAATGTTCAGGGCACCTCCGTGCGCAATCAGCGAGACCGGATAGGTTGCTTCCAGTTTTGCTCCTTCAAAGTACAAGGTTTCTTCTGGCCCTGGCACGTTGGATATGGTCACGTTGAACACCGGCCGCATGCGCCCACCCAATCCTGACATCAGTTGCAGAATGTAAGGCGACATGAGCAGCATGGTGTACTGCGTCAAGGCTTTCTTGGGCAGCTTCTGTAAGTGTTCCTTCGCGCGGCGGCTGGATTCTTTGATGTGCTGCAGGCGGTTCAGCGGGTCGGCCTCGTTGGTTGCCAGCGAAGCGATCATGAAGCTGATTTGCGTGCCGGTGCCTTGATCGTCCGCCGGGCGGATGTTCACCGGAATACCCGCAGTCAACGGCGTATCAGGCAGGCTGTTCTGCTCAAGCAGGAATCGGCGCAGAGCGGTTCCACACAGGTACAAAACAATATCGTTCAGCGAGCCGCCGGAAGCGTGCGCCAATGCTTTTAAGCGGTCTACCGGGTAATGCTGGGTGGCGAGCCTGCGCTGGCCTTTTACCCGGTGGTTCAGAATGGATACCGGCCCGGTAAACGGAGCGGTCAGACCATCCTCCGGGTGCAGAGCCGATTGAGCCAGACGGTTGCCGGCCTGCCATAACCGTGGCGCCATATCGACCTGCAGCTTCAAAGCGTCCATAGCCTGTGCAAAAGCTCCGGGTACGCTGGCTTCTCTGTCGCCTTTATGAGCCCTGCGTTTTTTCGGTTGCACGGCCCAGGGTGGTGGCATATTACGGCGGTCCGGATCGGTGGTCAGCACCCGCTGCATCAAACGTACGCCGCTGATGCCATCAATCATCGAATGATGCATTTTTGTGTACAGTGCAAACCGGTTGTTTTCTAACCCTTCAATAACGTGGCATTCCCAAAGTGGGCGGGAAAAATCCAGCGGGTTGGAATGCAGGCGAGATACCAGAATGCCGAGTTCCCGCTCACCACCAGGGCGGGGGAGTGCAGAATGCCTGACGTGATAATCGAGATCGATGTCTTTGTCTTTTTTCCAGGCTGGTGCAATCACTCTCCCGAGAAAGCCTGACCAAGCCAGTTTGTCTCCCCATGGCGCTGCCACATCGTGAGATTCCTTCATGCGGAGAACCATGTCCCGCAAATAGGTTTCAGGGGCCCCTTCCGGTAATGAGAATATTTGCAGATTTCCCACGTGCATGGGTGTATCTTCGGATTCTACCGCCAGCCATGAGGCGTCCAAGGTGTTGAGGCGTGCCATTCCTTTGTTGTCTCCGTCAAAATTAAAATTTTAATTATGTAAACGAGTATACCGGTTAGTAGACGACACAACGATGAAAAGCGTTCCGTTGATGCCGCTCTTTTTTAGTGTTTCCGGCTATAAGCTAAGGGTGGATTCCAGTCAGTCGTCATCGGCAGACTGAGGCGGGCATCGGTGAGTGTTTTGTACTTTGCCGTCATCCACCGTTTCGAGGTACACGTCGAAACCCCATAGCCGGTGAACGTGTCGAAGCACTTCATCGGTCTCCTTACCCAAAGGGATGTGGTCAACCGGAATGTGGCGCAGCGTTAGCGAGCGGTCGCCCCGAACGTCCACATTCCAAACCTGAATGTTGGGCTCCCGATAGCTCAGATTGTATTGTGCGGCCAGTTTTTCGCGCAGTGCCCTGTAGCCGGTTTCGTCGTGAATCGCAGTGACCGTGTAATGGTTTTCGTTGTCGTCGTCCTCGATGGCAAATAACTTGAGATCCCGCATTACCTTAGGCGAAAGGTATTGCAGAATGAAACTTTCGTCTTTGAAATTTCGCATCGCGAAATGAAGGGCTTCCAGCCAGTCGGTGCCCGCAATATCAGGGAACCATTCTCGATCTTCGTCGGTGGGCGTTTCGCACATTCTGCGCAGGTCTGTGTAAATCGAGAACCCGAGGGTATAGGGGTTAATGCCAGAGTACCAAGGACTGTTGAACGGTGGCTGGTAGGTCACGGAAGTATGGCTTTGCAGGAATTCCAGCATGAAGCCGTCGGTCACCAGCCCTTTTTCGAACAGCCGATGCAGCAGCGTGTAGTGCCAGAAGCTGGCCCAGCCTTCGTTCATGACCTGAGTCTGGCGTTGCGGGTAAAAGTATTGAGCCAGCTTGCGCACAATCCGAACCAGCTCCCGTTGCCAGGTTTCCAGCAAAGGCGCATTCTTTTCGATGAAGTACAACAGATTCTCCTGCGGCTCGGAGGGGAATCGGGGCTTGCGTTTGACCGGGTCGTCTTCTTCGGGTTTCGGGATCGTGCGCCAAAGGTCGTTTATCCGGCGCTGTTGGTATTCCTCTCTTTCGGTTTGCCGTTGAATTTCTTCCTCGGCGGAAATGGGGGACGGGCGCTTGTAGCGGTCTACGCCATAATTCATCAGGGCATGACAGGAATCCAGAATCTCTTCCACGGCATCAATGCCGTAGCGTTCTTCGCATTCAGACACATAGTTTCGGGCGAACACCAGGTAGTCGATGATGGCGTTGGCATCGGTCCAGGTCCGGAACAGGTAATTGCCTTTGAAGAAGGAGTTGTGACCATAGCAGGCATGAGCAACAACCAGTGCCTGCATGGGCAAGGTGTTCTCTTCCATCAGGTAGGCAATGCAGGGGTTGGAGTTGATCACAATCTCATAGGCCAGCCCCATCTGGCCGCGCTGGTAGCCCTTGGACGTTTGCAGAAACTGTTTGCCGAAAGACCAATGGTTATAGCCGACCGGCATGCCCACCGAGCTGTAAGCATCCATCATTTGTTCGGCGGTGATCACCTCGATTTGATTGGGATAGGTGTCCAGACCAAATTCGGCGGCGCATTCAGCGATAGCCTCATCGTATTTTTGAATCAGCTCAAAGGTCCATTCCGAACTGGTCGAAATGGGAGAGCCGGTTCCGGGCTCAGCACCTTCCGTATCTTTGGGGCGATCGATTGATTCGTTCATGCCGCTTTCCTCTCGAACAGCTTCCGGAAAACCGGGTATATGTCCGCTGGGTCAGCTATCTGTTGCATGGCAAAGCTTTGCGGGTTCTCGGCCATGAGTTTCTCGTATTCATACCAGAGCGTTTGGTGGTCCAGCGGTGTGATTTCGATGTACGAGTAGTACTGAACTTGGGGCAAAATGCCTTCAGCCAAAAGCTTGCCGCAAGTAGGCGAATCATCGTTCCAGTTGTCGCCATCCGAAGCCTGCGCCGCGTAGATGTTCCATTCCGCCGGTGAGTATCTGTCGTCGATAATTTTGCGCATGAGTTTTAGCGCGCTGGAAACAATGGTGCCACCGGTCTCGCGCGAGTAGAAGAACTCTTCCTCGGTCACTTCTTTCGCGCTGGTGTGATGGCGAATAAACACCACATCGATCTTCTTGTAGTTCTTTTTCAGAAACATGTAGAGAAGAATAAAGAAGCGCTTGGCGATGTCTTTGTGCATCTGGGTCATCGAGCCTGAAACATCCATCAGGCAAAACATCACCGCACTGGTGGCCGGCTTGGGCTGTTTATCGTGTTGGCGGTAGCGCAGATCGATTTCATCGATGAAGGGTATGCGCTTCACGTTGGCTTTAAGCTCGGCGATCTCTTCCATGAGCGCTTTGATCTGGTCTTCGTGACTGAACGCCGGGTCCAGATCGTCCGGTGCGCTCTTCAGGGCCTCAAGCTGCGCTTCGAGATCCCGAATCTTTTTTTTGCGAGCGCCACTTAACCCCAGTCG
This sequence comes from Marinobacter sp. MDS2, assembly GCF_030718085.1. Classification (NCBI taxonomy): domain Bacteria; kingdom Pseudomonadati; phylum Pseudomonadota; class Gammaproteobacteria; order Pseudomonadales; family Marinobacteraceae; genus Marinobacter; species Marinobacter sp. MDS2. The sequence goes on along the minus strand of NZ_JAVAJF010000001.1, from coordinate 1,173,902 downwards.
TCGGGCGTGGGCTCCCCGAAGTGACCGAACAACATCCAGCTTTGCCGGTACACCCTGGCTGGTGAAGCCTGCTCGCACATAGCTGAACGATTCTGTGTCTTTGAGTTTTTTGCGGGCCAGGTTGGGCAATTCCAGGTCGTCGAACAGAAATTCCAGAAATTCTTCCTGAGTGATCTGAAACACGAATTCATCCATGCCTTCGCCGTCCGGGCTGGCCTGCCCAGCGCCCTGGCCTTGTCCGGCTCCGCCCTCGGGCTTGGCGATGGTGTCTCCGGCTACCCATTCCTGATTGCCCGGATGAACCGCATCCCGGCGGCCCCCATGGCCATGACGAAAAATAGGCTCCTGAATATCTTTAGCCGGAATGCTGACCTTTTCGCCGCGCTCCACATCGGTAATAGAGCGACGTTGAACAGCCTCCGAGACCGCTTTCTTGATGTGGTGCCGGTATCGGCGCAGGAACCGCTCCCGGTTCACCGCGCTTTTGTTCTTACCATTCAGTCGTCGGTCGACTACGTGGGTCATGCCCATATTACTGCTCCCGCTGATCGTTAATGGGACTTACGTACACGCAGATACCACTCGGCTAGCAAGCGGACCTGTTTCTCGGTGTATCCCCGATCGACCATGCGTTCGACAAATTGTTTGTGCTTGTTCTGATCCTCCTGACTGGCTTTCGGATTGAACGAAATAACCGGTAGCAAGTCTTCAGTGTTCGAGAACATCTTCTTCTCGATCACGCTGCGCAGCTTTTCGTAGCTGAGCCAGGACGGGTTCTCGCCATGATTGTTGGCGCGGGCCCGCAGTACGAAATTGACCACTTCGTTGCGGAAATCTTTCGGGTTGCTGATGCCGGCCGGTTTTTCGATTTTCTCCAGTTCGTCGTTGATGGACGAGCGGTCCAGAATGTCGCCGGTTTCCGGGTCGCGGAATTCCTGATCCTGTATCCACAGGTCGGCGTAGGTGACGTAGCGGTCGAACAGGTTCTGGCCGTATTCGCTGTAGCTTTCCAGATACGCAGTCTGGATTTCCTTGCCGATGAACTGAACGTAGTGAGGTGCCAGGTACTCTTTGATAAAGCGCAGGTATTTTTCCTGAGTCTCGGGCGCGTACTGCTCCTGCTCGATCTGCTTTTCCAGTACGTAAAGCAGGTGAACCGGGTTGGCGGCGATTTCTGTGGTGTCGAAGTTGAACACCTTGGACAAAATCTTGAAGGCGAAACGGGTGGACAAACCATCCATGCCTTCCATAACACCCGCCGCATCCCGATATTCCTGAATGGACTTGGCCTTCGGATCGGTGTCTTTGATGTTCTGGCCGTCGTACACCTTCATTTTGGAAAAGACGCTCGAGTTATCCGGATCTTTGATGCGGGACAGCACTGAGAACTGGGCCAGCATGTCGAGCGTGTCCGGAGCGCAGGGGGCGCCGGACAGCGAACTGTTTTTGAGCAGTTTGCGGTAGATCTCGATCTCTTCGGTCACCCTCACGCAGTAGGGCACTTTGACGATATAGACCCGGTCGAGGAAGGCTTCGTTATGCTTGTTATTGCGGAAGGTTTGCCACTCGGATTCGTTAGAGTGGGCCAGTATCACGCCATCGAAGGGGACCGATCCCATGCCTTCGGTGGTGTTGTAGTTGCCTTCCTGTGTCGCGGTCAGCAATGGGTGGAGCACTTTAATGGGGGCTTTGAACATCTCGACGAATTCCAGCAACCCCTGGTTGGCTTTACAAAGGCCTCCGCTGAAGCTGTACGCATCCGGATCGTCTTGAGAGAAGTCTTCCAGCATGCGGATATTCACCTTACCGACCAACGCAGAAATGTCCTGATTATTGTCATCGCCGGGCTCGGTTTTCGACACGGCAATCTGGTCGAGAATTGAGGGGTAGCGTTTAACCACCCGGAACTGGCTGATGTCGCCGCCAAATTCGTGCAGGCGCTTAACTGCCCACGGCGACATGATGTTGTTCAGATAACGGCCCGGAATGCCGTATTCTTCTTCCAGAATATGGCCGTCCTCTTCCGAACTGAATAAGCCCAGCGGGCTTTCGTTCACCGGTGAGTCTTTGATGGCGTAAAACGGCACTTTTTGCATCAGCGCTTTAAGCTTTTCGGCGAGTGACGATTTACCACCCCCGACCGGACCTAGCAGATAGAGAATCTGTTTCTTTTCTTCCAGCCCTTGGGCAGCATGGCGGAAGAAAGCCACGATGTTTTCCACGGCTTCTTCCATGCCGTAGAACTCGTTGAATTCCGGGTAGCGCTTGATGACTTTGTTGGAAAAAATGCGTGAGAGGCGAGGGTCTCGGGAGGTGTCAATCATTTCCGGCTCGCCGATGGCAATCAGCATACGCTCCGCGGCGGTGGCATAGGCTGTTGGATCGTTTTTGCAGATCTCCAGGTATTCCTCAAGAGAGAATTCTTCTTCCTGAGTTTGTGCATACCGGTCTTTGAAATGCTGCAGAATGCTCATAGATACCCTCGCTTACATTCGCTTGTTATAGACAGTTCTAACTCACGCAGTGTCTCCGCAGTGCCCCGGGTCTTGTGTTCCGGGGCCGTGTGAATGGTTGAATGGTGTGTTTAATTTGAGCTTAGTTCAGACTCGTGAGGTTGGACAGGCCGAGTGCTGAATGGGTTCATTAAATTATATTTTGGTGAGTTTGAACACGCTTTCTGTGGCCCCTTTGCTCAGTCCTTTTCGCTTGGCGAACGGACTGTCGTGTGCCATGTCTTGCTTGTGTATTTGAGTAATGTTGTAGTCTTCGGAAAAGAGCTCGTGAACTTCGTCATCGCTGACATTAAAAGGCGGCCCTTTCATCTCCTGGCTGTCGTAGTCGAGGGTAATCAGCAGCATGGTGATGTTGTCCGGTGTGACGGCCGTCAGGTGATTGACATAGTCTCGGCGCATTTCCGGCGGCAGTGCGATGAGAGCAGCTCGGTCGTAGACCAGGCGGATGTGTTTGAGGTCTTGTGGCACCAGTTGGAAAAAGTCGCCGCACCAGAGTTGCAGGCTGCCGTGGGTGAATGTGGTGAAGGGTTCGCCCGGGCTGACCATGGCTTTCTCGCCGGCTTCCTCGAAGAAGTCCTTGCAGGCCACGTCACTGAGTTCGACGCCAATGATAGGGTGGCCCCGGTCGTGCAGCCACCACATATCGTGGGCTTTGCCGCACAGCGGCACAAACACCGCGTCGGTCCCTGAGCCGGCCAGCTGCTGCCAGTGATCGTGCAGGTACTGGTTAACGGTGCCTTCGTGAAAGCCGATTTGCTCTTTGGCCCAGCGTTCGTGCCAGAATTCGTGCTCCATGGTGCGCCTCCGCGATTGATCAATTTGTTTCAGTCTAGCTTAATCTGTTCACTGCTTGAGACAGGAGAAAAGTATGAAAGCCGTTTTTCTGGATGCCAAAACCCTCGGGGATGATGTGGATTTGTCCCCCATCGAGCAGGTGACGGGCGGATTAACCTGCCACCAACGCACTGCGCCGGACCAGGTTTTGGAGCGCATCCGCGGGTTCGACACGGTGCTGGTGAATAAAGTGGTGCTGGGGCGGGAGCACTTTAAAGCTTGCCCGGAGCTGCAAACTATCGCAGTGGTGGCGACGGGGTTGAACAATATTGATTTGCAGGCTGCAAAGGAGCACGGCATTGCCGTTCTCAACGTGACCAACTACGGCCGCTCCACAGTCGCCCAGCACACCATGGCGTTGATTCTGGCGCTGGCAACGCGCTTGCTGGATTACAACCGGGATGCCCGAAACGGTACTTGGGCGCGCAGCGACATGTTCTGCCTGATGGATCATCCGATCATGGAACTTGAAGGTAAAACGCTGGGCATTCTGGGCTACGGCGATTTGGGGCAGGGTGTCGCCGAGCGGGCGAAGGCGTTCGGAATGAATATTGTGTTGGGGTGTCGCCCCGGACAAGAAGCGGGCAGTGTGGATGGCTATCCGCGCATTCCGTTGGACGAGCTGTTGGCTCAGGCCGACGTGTTATCGCTACATTGTTTGCTAACCGAAGAAACTCGCAATTTGATTGGCGAGAGGGAGTTAGGGCTGATGAAGCCCACTGCGCTGCTGATCAACACCAGTCGGGGCGGTTTGGTTGATGAAAGCGCTTTGGTAAAAGCTCTGCGAGCCGGGCATATAGCCGGGGCAGGGTTTGATGTATTAACCGAAGAGCCTCCGCGCAACGGCAACCCGCTGCTGGCGGAGAATATTCCGAACCTGATCGTGACACCTCACTCCGCCTGGGCCAGCCGAGAGGCCCGACAGCGGATTGTCGGAATAACGGCTGCGAACCTGCAGTCTGTGGAGTGATCAAGGCGTAAACAACAACGCTTTGCCGGTTTCGGAAATGAGCAATGGCAGGTTGTTTACTGCCATCTGCCTGATAAGCTGTAGAAAAGACCAACAAAGTAGGAATCTACGTGGCGTCTACACAATTTAAGGAGCGGCTTCAGGCCGCAGAAGACTGGATCCTTTCTAACCCCAACCCACCTCAGTCGTGGCCTTGGACATGGTTGTATAAGTCGGGCCGGTCTTTGTATGCGTTGGTCCGGGATGTCATCAGCGGTCAGCTCACGTTGCATTCCATGAGTTTGGTGTACACCACGCTTCTGAGCATTGTGCCTTTACTGGCGTTGAGCTTCTCAGTACTGAAAGCGTTGGGTGTGCATCAGCGCATGGAGCCGTTTCTTTACCAGTTCTTCCAGCCGATGGGCCCGCAAGGGATTGAGATCGCGGAGCAAATCCTGGGATTTGTCGACAACATCAAAGTCGGCGTGCTGGGGTCTGTGGGTTTGGCAATGCTGGTGTATACCGTGATCTCGTTGGTCCAGAAGATCGAACGATCGTTCAACATGATTTGGCGCGTGCCGGATATGCGCTCCATGGCGCAACGATTCAGCAACTACCTGAGTGTGATCATGGTGGGGCCGCTATTGATGGTTTCCGCGGTGGGGGCGACCGCCACGGTGTTGTCGTCAGACCTGGCGCAAACGCTGTTGGCCATCGAACCGTTCGGCTCGCTCATCGTGATGGCCAGCCGGTTTACCCCGTTCTTCCTGGTTGTGGCCGCCTTCACCTTCGTCTATATCTTCATTCCCAATACCCGGGTGAAGTTTCGTTATGCCTTTATTGCCGGCTTGTTGGCGGGTATTTCATGGCAAGCAGGCGGCATGCTCTTCGCCTCGTTTGTCGCGGGTTCAGCCAAGTACGCGGCGATCTATTCAGGCTTTGCGGTCGGGATCATTTTGTTGATCTGGATCTACCTGAACTGGATGATTCTTTTACTGGGGGCCAGCCTGGCGTTCTACATGCAGAATCCTGGCTCTGTGGCAAAAAAACGCAACGTGCAAATGGCGCCAGAACTGCAGGAACGTGTGGCTTTGGCCTTGATGTGGATGGTGGCCAAGCCGTTTAGTCAGGGTGAACCCGCGCCACAACAGGAATCTTTGGAGCACGAGTTACGAGTGCCGGGTGAGGTGACGCGGCGCGTGAGTGATAAGTTGATTCGGGCGGGTGTGCTCAGTTTGGCTGGGCGTAACGGCGACCAGCTGGTGCCCGGGCGCGCGCTTGATTTGATTACTGTCGAGATGGTCCTGAAGGTGGTGCGCCGCGATGAAGACCGAGTGGTTGACCGCTTGCCCGCGAACGCGCTGCCCACTCAATTGATTGATGTATCGTACGGGCGGGACGATGTCAGTTTTGCGGACCTGCTTGGCAAGCCCGCCGACAGTGAAACCGAATGAATTGCCGCCGATTGGCGCCAGTTAGTGCTCGCTGCCGCCTTCTTTGAGCATCGTCAGAACCGCCGCCCGCACCTGATCGAGCTGTTGCGGCGAAATGTGAACAAGCCTCAGGAGCTCTTCCTCTGCCAGGTTGCGTTGCCGGGCATGACGCAGCACTTCTCGCGTTCCTACCAACAGCCCGTCCAGTAGTGGCCAGTTTTCCTGGCTGGGGGCTGGCCTTTCGGCCGATAGCAGCCACGCGTGGTATTTCGGCGGCAGTGCCCAAACGTTGGCCAGTAACTGGCACGTGGCCCATTGATGTTGTGCTAAGGCTTGCCTGAGCAACGCAGGTTCGGGCTCGCTGTCAATATTGTGAGCTCGGCAGATGGCGGCGATTTCACGGCGAATGGTGATGTAAGCCAGAGATGGCAGCAAACCCACCATGAAGTGCGCGCTAGTGTCGTCGTTGTGAATTCTGGCGATCATTTCGGCGGAGCGAGCGCAGGTCAGACCCCAGCGCCATGCCCGCTGCGCGAACAGTGCTTCCGAGCTGTTTCTGGCTGCCATCATCGGGCGCATCACCGCTGCTGCAATGACATTTCTGATGCCGTTCAAACCGAGAACAAAAACCGCCTGGTCAACCGACTCTATGAGGTAGTCGCCCGGTTTGAATTGCGGGCTGTTGGCTACCTGGAGCAGTTGGTCGGTCAGTGACGGATCGCTCAGAATGATGTCGGTCAGGTGCTTTCGGTCTGTGGTTTCGGCAGACAGTGCTCTCATCAGCATGGGCAAGGTGCCGGGTTTGCGAGGCAATTCTTCCATGGCGTTGGTTTGCAAGCGGCGTTCTAGCTCGGCCAGCACCTTGTCAGCACTGGATGCGGTCTTTTTGAGTTGGGCAGGTTGAACGTCCAGTAGCCAGCAAAACAGATGCTCTTCCAGGCGAGGGGGAGGTTTGGCTGCGGAGTCTTCGCTGGCGGACGGCTCATTGGCCGGATGGTTGAACAAGCGGGTTTCTTGCACAGTTTGCACGGGCGGTTTTTTCGCAAACAAGCCTGAAACCCAAGAGATAAATCCCGGCATCCATTGCCTCCGAACGGGTATGTCTTGAGTGATTTGTCCTGTGAGTATAGATATGTGCAGCTTCTCTGCACAGTATTCCTTAGTTTTACAGCAGGGCGTCGCCGAAAATAAAGATCAGCTGGCCGATACCGGCTGCCATTCCGAGGAACGCGCCAACCAGGATCAATTTGATTTCGTCTTCCTGAAAACAGGGGCGTAGCAGATCCTGGAACTCTTCGGAGGAGAGCGCGATCATCCTTTCCACCATGATGGATTCAACCGCGCGAGCCCGGTCTTTTTCAAACGCCGGGTTGTCGAAGGAGCTTTGTGAAATAGTGATGGCTTTCTCACCGACATGATTTTTCATGGCAGCAAATCCAGTGGGGCCAAACGCCACTTGAGTAAATGCTTTTCCCATGCCGGCGGTTTCGTCGACCAGCGGTTTAATGTGTTTTTTTACCATGTTGCGGGCTCGGTCACCTTTGGGGCCTTCAAGGATTCCTTGAATAATGTTGCCAACGGTGAGGATCTCGTGAGTGACGATGTGACAGAAGGAATGGGCCACTTCAGGCTGGCGTTTGAGAAAGAGGCCCTGGATCTTGAATGGTCCGATTTTGTGTTGTTTTAAGGGGCGGAAGATAACGTTCAGGGCGATCCAGTTGGTGGCCCAGCCGACCAGGAGACCAAAGACCGGAAGTACCCAGATAGCTGGATAGAGATACCAAACAGCCATCTGGATAAGGCCGAAGAGAAATCCAAAGTACATGCCGGAGTTGATGATGAATCGAAACTCCACGTCGCCACATTCCAGAAAGATGCGGTTTAGTAGCCGTTTGTCTTTGGCCAGACGGTCAATCACCATGCCTTTGATGTCGAGCAGGTCTTCGATGTTGTTGGCGATGTCCTGAACCAGGTTGTCCACTAGCTTCGGGGCGGCTTTTCTAACTCGGTCGTAAACCAGTTTGCGTGCCGACGATGGCAAGTTTTCCCAGAAGGTGGGATGTTCTCTGAGCATGAGTTCGTCGACGTATTCTTCAACTCGCGGTTCGACGGTGTAGATGATGTGGGCAGCGAGAACGTTCGGGTCTATTTGCTCGAAAATCTCCTCAACGGTGCCGATTTTGGAGATAGTGGCATCAACGCTGATGGCAGCCATTTTTCTGGCTTTCGAGGGAATGATGCCCTGCCAGCCGAGCAGGGGCGGCTTGCCGATGAATTCCAAAGGATAGAACGTCATCTTGATGGCCAACCAATTGGTACCCCATCCGATCATAGCGGCGATTACAGGAATGCTGAGGTACTGCCAGAATTCCGGGGTCGAAAATAAATCTGTCATCCTGAGCTCGCATCGTCAGTTGTTATTGCCAGAAGGGTTTCGGCTGGCTTTCGATAAGCTATGAATGATGTGGAGCACGGCAGGTTCTGTCAATGACTGAGCTGCCGCTAAAATTGCGTGTCACGGTCATGAGTCGGTTAACCGCCGATGTCTCCCCATAACCACTGACACAGCGCCATGGCGGCAACCGGAGCGGTTTCTGTGCGCAGAACCCGGGGGCCGAGAGCCACTGGCAGAAAGCCGCTTTGTTCAGCTTGAGCGATCTCGTCAGCCGTTAATCCGCCTTCAGGGCCGATCATCAGGGCAACGTTGGTGGGCTTGTCGAGCGTGTTCAAAGATTGCTCTGTGCGGTGGTGGAGCACCAGTCGCAGGTCGCAGGATTGGCTGTATTCCAGCCATTCTTGTACCGACATAACCGGGAGGATGTCCGGCACCTTGGCGCGGCCGCATTGCTCCGCCGCGCTGATTGCCACTTGCTGCCAGTGGCGCAGACGTTTTTCCTCACGGTCGCCTTTCAGTTTTACATCGCTGCGTTGGGTGCTGAGAGGAACAATGGTCGTTACCCCCATTTCCACCGCTTTCTGAACGGCGTAATCCATACGATCACCTTTCGACAATGTCTGCCCAAGGGTGATGTTTAGTGTCGATTCCGTTGCATTGTCTTCTTGGCCCACGACTTCAACGGTAACGTTTTTCTTGCTGGCCTGAGCGATGGTTGCGCGGTAATCGCAACCATCGTTGTTGAAAAGCCGAAGCTCCTGCCCCGGTTGCATGCGCAGTACACGGCCGACATGGTTCGCGGCGTTTTCGTCGAGTTCACACTGGCTGCCCACATTCAGGGGGCTGTCGGTGAAAATTCTGGGTATGCGCATGGGGCGTGGAGCTCCTTAGCTTTTTACAGCAATGTCGATGCCTTCAGTTGCCACCTGAGCCAGATGACGAATCTGGTCTTCAGTGATGACATAAGGGGGCATGAAATATACCACGTTCCCTAATGGTCGTAGCAGGGCCTTGCGTGTCAAAGAGTGTTGGTACACTTTCAGGCCACGGCGTTCTTGCCATGGAAACGGTGTTTTGGATGCTTTGTCTTTGACCATCTCGATGGCCAGGGTCATGCCGTGTTGGCGGATGTCGCCGACGTGGGGATGGTCGGCCAAATGGGCCACGGAATCGGCCATGCAGCGCGACAGCTGACGGTTCTTTTCGATGATGTTGTCGTCCCGGAAGATGTCCAGCGTGGCCAAAGCAACGGCGCAGCCGATGGGGTTGCCGGTGTAGCTGTGGCTGTGCAGGAACGCCTTCAGGGTTTCGTAGTCGTCGTAAAATGCGTTGTAGACAGTATCGGTGGTCAGCACGACAGAGAGCGGCAGGTAGCCCGCCGTCAGCCCTTTAGACAGGCACATGAAGTCAGGCGTGATACCGGATTGCTCGCACGCAAACAGGGTGCCGGTGCGGCCAAATCCGACGGCAATTTCATCCGCAATCAAATGCACGCCGTAGCGATCGCAGGCTTCACGCAACTTGGTGTGGTAAATCGGATGATGCATGCGCATGCCACCGGCACACTGAATCAGTGGCTCAACCACGACGGCGCAGATTTCGTCGTGTTTTTCGGCAAGCAGCTTTTCCATCGCCTCGAACTGACGCAAAGCGTACTCTTCGTCGGTTTCGCCGGGCTCAGCGTTGTAGGCATCCGGTGATGGCGCGGTGATCACCTCCATCAGCAGTGGCTGGTAGGTGTCTTTGTACAGACCAACATCACCGAGCGCCAAAGCCCCCAAGGTTTCTCCGTGGTAGCTGTTGCTCAGGTTCACAAAGTTCTTTTTGCCCGGTTTGCCCAGATTCTTCCAGTAATGAAAGCTCATCTTGAGCGCAGCCTCGATGGCCGATGACCCGTTGTCGGCGTAAAAACACTTGTTGAGGCCGTCCGGTGTCACCTCAATCAGCCGTTCTGAAAGATTCACCACGGGTTCGTGGGTGAAACCGGCAAGAATGACGTGTTCCAGTTCACTAACCTGCTGTTGAATCGCCGCGTTGATTCTGGGGTTCGAATGGCCGAAAAGGTTGACCCACCAAGAGCTGACCGCGTCGATAAACCGGTTGTTTTCGAAATCTTCCAGCCAAACACCTTCGCCACGTTTGATGGGGACAAGCGGCAGGGTCTCGTGGTCTTTCATTTGGGTGCAGGGATGCCACACAGATTTGAGGCCGCGGGCGACCAGATCAGCATTACGCATAGGGCGGGGCTCCAGTTGGGCGGTTGTTTGAAGATAAAATTGTTCGCTGTTAACCAGTCCGGATAATACAGTTAACAGCGGCTGCTGACTACCGGGGCACAGTGAACGACACGCGCCGAAAAGCCAGCTCGGAAGAATTAAAGTGTGATCCGTTCGCTCTGGCCTCCATGCCATAGCACGCCGCCGTCAGGGCCAATGCTGTAGATCCTGTGTGTCGCAACAATAGCGTCATCATACGATGGAGGATTTATGGAACTTACTCTTGAGCATTCATACGATGCTGGCTTGGATCACGTGATCAGCCACTTTTTTTCAGAAGAACTCATTCTTGCCAAAAATGAGAAACTGGGTGCTCGCAACGTAAAAGTTGTCGATGTTCAAAAAGACGATGCCTCTGGAAAGCTGGTTGTCGAGCGCGAAATGACCGCATCGACTGAGGTGCCGGGAGTGCTCGCGAGTTTTCACCGTGAGTGGAACGAAATCCGTCAGGAAGAGCATTGGGTCAAGAAGGACGACGGCGAATGGCACTGCGAATTTCGGGTGAAGGTTGAAGGTGTTCCGGCCAAGATCAAAGGCGTTATGCGTGTTCAGGGTAACGGCGACCGCTGTATCAACTACATCAACATCACGGTGAAGTCGGATGTGCCCTTCTTGGGTAAGAAAATTGCGCGCTTCCTGGCTGATGATACCCGTACAAAGATCAATCAGGAGCAAGAGGCAATCGCCTCTCTGCTTTGATAATGGCGTTGAGCCTGTCAGCGCTATGCATGCAGGCATCAACTCGCGTTCTTTGGCGGGCCGGAGGGTCTGGCCCGCCAAAGCAGCTCATCGAGGTAGTCGCTCCCAAAGTGTCACTTCCGACAAGGTGTGTTGGAATTTGTGCTGGGTCTCACGGATCACGAAGGGCACTTTCTCCGGTACCTGAAGAAGCCGGAAGTTCGGGCTCAGAATCTCCTTCAAACCATCCAGAGTGGTGTAATCCTCCCCGTCTTTTTTGAAGCCTCCGATCCATTCGTCTTTTGGTGTGTGCTCTTCCATCCAGGTGTAGGGTGAGGCAATGAGTAGAATGCCCCCGTCGTTGATGCGCTGGTGGATGCTGTCCAAGAAGAGCTTGGGCTTGTACAACCGGTCAATCAGATTGGCTGCCAGTACCAGATCATAACCGGTAAACCGCTGTTCTAGAGCGCAGGCATCGCCTTGATGGAAGGCTACTTTCGGCGCGCTGGAATCCAGCCCCAGGTCTTTCAGTGACCGTGTACGCTCGCTTACCAACTCGCCTTCCTCAGTCAGCGGATAGCGAACCGAGCCTTGTTTCGCCATTTCAGATGCCAGATTGACAAAGTTGGCTGAGAAATCGATGCCTTCCACTTCGCTAAATTGTCTTGCCAGTTCAAAGCTCGCCCGGCCGCAGGCGCATCCCAGATCCAGAGCTTTACCCGTTGGCTTGCCTGTCATCACGCTTAGTGCACGGTCCGCCAGCGCTTTCGGGAAGTTTTCGACGCCATACCACGGGTCGCCAAAGTGGAATTCGGCGTATTCAGCCAGTAACCGGTTGCTTTCATAGTAGGCGTGGGGCTGAGCGGTCGATAGAACCATGGTTGAAAACAATCCTTTTGATGCAGAAACCCCGATTTCGGGCGGTCTCACGGCCGGCTGAAATCGGGGGGAATGAGGTTAGACGCAGTTCGCTAGTGAGCCAGAACCCGAGACAGAAACGCTTGTGTTCTCTCGTTTTGCGGATTATCGAACACGTCCGAGGGTTTGCCTTCTTCGACAATCTGCCCTTCGTGAATGTAAATAACCCGGTCGGCCACTTCGCGAGCAAAGCCCATTTCGTGGGTGACCACCATCATGGTCATGCCTTCTTTGGCCAGCTCCCGCATAACGTCCAGAACTTCACCAATCATTTCCGGATCCAGCGCAGAGGTTGGCTCGTCAAACAACATCAGCCTGGGTTCCATCGCCAATGCGCGGGCAATGGCGACCCGTTGTTGCTGTCCGCCCGAAAGCTGGCTGGGGTACTTGTCGGCCTGGTTGCCGATGCCCACCCGCTCCAAAAGCCGCTCTGCGGTGGCGTTGGCCACAACCTGCGAGGTGTTTTTCACTTTCATCGGTGCCAGCATAATGTTCTTCCTCACGGTCAGGTGAGGGAACAGATTGAACTGCTGGAACACCATGCCCACTTCTTTGCGGATCTCTGCCAGTGTTTTCTGGTTACCGCCCTTTGGGGCCAGGTCTTGATTATCGACACTCAGGGTGCCGGATTCATATTCTTCCAGACCGTTCACGCAGCGGATCAGGGTGGATTTGCCGGAGCCACTGGCACCGATGATCACCACCACTTCACCCTGTTCAACGGTCAGGTCGATATCTTTCAGGACATGCAATTTGCCGAAATACTTGTTCATGCCCTTCATCGTTACAATCTGAGTCATGGTTCGAATTCCTTCAGACGGATGCAAGGCCGCGGCGTTCCATCAGCCGCAGAACCAGAGACAAGGACAAGGTAATCGCCAAGTACATCAGCGCCACCACGAAATACACCTCAAAGGCGGTAAAGGTGTTGGCTATGTAAACCTGGCCTTGACGAACCAGTTCGCCGACACCGATGACCGAGAACAGGGAGGTGTCCTTGATGCTCACGATGGCCTGGTTGCCGAGCGGCGGAATCATGCGCCGGAAAGCCTGCGGCCAGATGATTGACCAGAATGTTTGTGTGCGGGACAAACCCAAAGACAAGCCCGCTTCGCTTTGGCCCTTGGCAATGGACTGTACGCCGCCACGAACGACTTCCGAAATATACGCCCCGGAGTTCAAAGCAATCGCGGCGATACCGGCTGTGAGCGGGTCAATGGGGCCGCCGACCAAATCGGGTAAGCCATAGAAGATAAAAAGTACCTGTACGAGAATGGGCGTGCCGCGAAATATTTCGATGTAAGCGGTGGCCGGCCAGCGCAGAAACCATTTTTTGTTGATGCTGAGCAAACCGAAAATAATGCCCAGGATAAAACCGATGGCAAGGCCACCGAAGGAAATCATCAGGGTGTAGGGAATGCCCTTGGCGAGATAGGGGATGGCATGTATCGCTGCCTGCCAGTCAAATTGAAACTGGAATTCCACAGTGTGTGTCTCCGTTGGGTTGGGAGGAACCGGTCAGGGCATCGTGCGCCCTGACCGGAGCGCGTGGAGGTTTATTGGTCTTCAGGCATCGGCCCGAACCATTTTTCGTAAATGGTTTTGTAGGTGCCGTCTTCTTTGATTTCGGCCAGCGCTTCGTTGACAGGGCCAACCCACTTGCTGCCTTTCTTCAGAGCAATGCCGTACTGCTGACCTTCGTACAGAGGGCCAACGACTTCGACCTTGCCCTTGCCTTTGGTGCTGGCAAAGTAGCCGACGTTCGGTGCGTCATAAAAAACAGCGTCGATGGCACGAGACATCAGCGCCATGTACATATCGGAGCTGCCCGGGTACGGGGTAACGCCGTCATCGTCTTCGAGGGATTTCATCAGGTAGTCGTAACTGGTACTGCCGATTTTGGAGCCGATTTTCTTGCCTTCAAGATCCGACATCTCGTCCATGTCGGAGCCGGTGCGGACCAGAATGCGGAGGCCGGAATCGTAATAGGGATCGGAGAAATCAACGATCTCACCACGCTCTTCGGTAATGGTAATCCCGGCGATGGCGATGTCTACGTTGCCCGTTTGCAGGGCGGGGATAATGCCGTTGAAGTCCATGGTGTTGAGGTCGTAGTCAAAGCCTGCCCGTTCGGCAACCGCGGCAATGATCTCCATATCGAAACCGATCATTTCGCCGGTTTCCTGATCCATCATTTCAAATGGAACGAAACTGGGGTCGGTGACCACGCGAAGGGTTTCTGCACTGACCGACGTTGCGGCTACGGAAAGTGCCAGGCCGGCACCCAGTGTTTTTAGCCATTTGGTGCTCATGCTTTCTCCTAAGTCTTGTTATGGTTCCTGCTGCCCGGTAAGGCAGACCACGATGACACAGGGTTGTGACTGTGTCTCACGGGAACGTTAATGGGACTGCATCAGAGACACTCTAGCCTAAAAAACGAGGAGTTTCAGGTGATCAGGGGCGATTAATCGGCAGGCTTAACAAGAAAAACTCCCTCCCGGGACGGGAGAGAGTTGATCGCGGAAAGATCAGAAGGAGATCTTTTCCCGGTCTGTAATACCCAGGTTCTTCCAGATCGAAAGGCTGGGTTCGGTCTGGTTCAGGGTGTAGAAGTGCAGCCCGGGTGCGCCGGCTTTAAGCAGGTCTTCGCACATGCGGGTCACCACTTCTTCACCGAATTTGCGGATGCTGACGGTGTCATCCCCGTAGGCTTCCAGCTGCTTGCGGATCCAGCGCGGGATTTCCGCGCCGCACATGTCGGAGAAACGCACCAGGCTGGAGAAGTTGACGATGGGCATGATGCCCGGCACCACCGGAATGGTGATGTTCATCTTCTCCAGACGGTCGATGAAGTAGAAGTAGCTGTCCGCGTTAAAGAAGTACTGGGTGATCGCACTGTTGGCGCCAGCCTGTACCTTGCGGGCAAAGTTTTTCAGATCATCTTCCGCGCTGCGAGCCTGCGGGTGGAACTCCGGGTAAGCGGCCACTTCGAGGTTGAAGTGATCGCCGCTGTGTTCCCGAATGAACTCGACCAGCTCGTTGGCGTAGCGCAGCTCACCGGAAGCGCCCATGCCGGATGGCAGGTCGCCTCGCAGGGCCACGATTCGGTTAATGCCGTTCGCTTTATACTCGTCCAGCAGCTCACTGATCTCTGCGCGGCTTCCGCCGACGCAGGACAGGTGTGGAGCTGTAGAGATGCCCTGTTGATGCAGGTTCAGCACCGTTTCAATCGTGCGGTCACGGGTTGAGCCGCCGGCACCGAAGGTGACCGAGAAAAAATCCGGATTCACCTCGGCGAGCTGATCGCGAACAACCTGAAGTTTTTCTTTGCCCGCCTCTGTTTTGGGCGGGAAAAACTCGAAGCTGAAGCGACGTTTGAATTGTTTTTGGGATTGCATGATTCTGTCCGCTTAGTACCTGTAAGTTTCCGGCTTGTACGGGCCTTCGACCGGCACGCCGATGTACTTGGCCTGATCCGGAGTCATCTTGGTGATCACGCCACCGAAGCCTTCAACCATGGCGCGAGCCACTTCTTCGTCCAGCTGCTTGGGCAGTACCTGAACATAAACGCCTTTGGCTTTGGCTTCTTCTGGCAGGTCGGCAAACTTGCGCTCGAACAAGTACATCTGAGCCAGCACCTGGTTGGCGAAGGAGCCGTCCATGATCCGTGACGGGTGACCGGTTGCGTTGCCCAGGTTCACCAGGCGGCCTTCGGACAGCAGAATCAGGTGGTCGTTGGTGGCCTTGTCGCGGTAGATCAGGTGTACCTGCGGTTTAACCTCGTCCCACTCCCAGTTCTTGCGCATGTATGCGGTGTCGATTTCGTTGTCGAAGTGGCCGATGTTACAAACCACGGCGCCGCTCTTCAGGGCTTTCAGCATGTTGGCGTCGCACACGTTGACGTTACCGGTGGTGGTCACCAGCAAGTCGGTGTTGCCCAGCAAGTCGGCATTGATGCCTTGCTCAGTGCCGGTGTTGATGCCGTCGATGTACGGAGAAACTACTTCGAAACCGTCCATGCAGGCCTGCATGGCGCAGATTGGGTCCGCTTCGGTCACTTTAACGATCATGCCTTCCTGACGAAGCGACAGGGCAGAGCCTTTACCTACGTCGCCGTAGCCGATAACCAGCGCTTTCTTGCCAGACAGCAGGTGGTCGGTGGCGCGCTTGATGGCATCGTTCAGGCTGTGGCGGCAGCCGTACTTGTTGTCATTCTTGGATTTGGTCACGGAATCGTTCACGTTGATCGCCGGGATCTTCAGGGTGCCGTCGCGTAGCATTTCCTGCAGGCGGTGAACGCCGGTGGTGGTTTCTTCGGTGACGCCGTGGCAGTTAGCGATGATCTGCGGGTATTCTTTATGCAGCAGTTCGGTCAGGTCGCCGCCGTCGTCCAGGATCATGTTGGGTTCCCAGCCGTCTACGTCTGCGCCAACGGTCTTGTGCAGGCACCATTCGTATTCTTCGTCGGTTTCACCTTTCCAGGCGAAAACAGGAATGCCTTGCGCAGCGATGGCCGCAGCGGCTTGGTCCTGGGTAGAGAAAATGTTGCACGAAGACCAGCGCACGTTCGCGCCCAGCTCGACCAGTGTTTCGATCAGCACGGCGGTCTGGATGGTCATGTGGATGCAGCCCATGATGTTGGCGCCTTTCAGCGGCTGCTCGGCTTTGTACTTTTCGCGCAGCTTCATCAGTGCGGGCATTTCGCCTTCGGCGATCTGGACTTCTTTGCGGCCCCAATCGGCGAGGGCAATATCGCGTACTTTGTAGTCGTCGAAGTTGCTCATAGGTGTTCTCCGGTTAGTTCTGTTTAGGCGCATGAGGTTGTTCATGCGCCTGAATATGGTTTAGATGCCGGCAGCGTCTTTAAGTGCAGCAGCCCGGTCGGTCTTTTCCCACGGGAAGGCGGTGAAGGTTTTGCCGCCAACGGTCATTTCGTAGGGGTCACGACCAAAGTGGCCGTAGGCTGCGGTTTCCCGGTACATCGGGTGCAGCAGGTCGAGCATGTTGGTGATGGCATAGGGGCGCAGGTCGAAGTGCGCGCGTACCAGATCAACGATTTTCTCATCGCTGAGCTTGCCGGTGCCGAAGGTGTTCAGCGAGATAGATGTTGGCTGTGCCACACCGATGGCGTAGGACACCTGAATTTCGCATTTATCGGCCAGGCCCGCAGCAACGATGTTCTTGGCAACGTAGCGGCCGGCGTAAGCGGCAGAACGGTCAACCTTCGAGGGGTCTTTGCCAGAGAACGCGCCGCCACCGTGGCGAGCCATGCCGCCGTAGGTGTCTACGATGATTTTACGGCCGGTCAGACCACAATCGCCCACCGGGCCGCCGATAACGAATTTGCCAGTCGGGTTGATGTGGAACTGGGTATCTTTGTGCAGCAGCTCTGCTGGCAGAGTGTGCTTGACGATCAGTTCCATCACCGCTTCTTTCAGGTCTGCCTGGCTGACGTCCGGGTCGTGCTGAGTAGACAGTACGATGGCATCAATACCGACCACTTGGCCGTTTTCGTAGCGGCAGGTGACCTGGCTCTTTGCATCCGGGCGCAGCCACGGCAGCAGGCCGCTCTTGCGGGCTTCGGCCTGGCGCTGAACCAGACGGTGCGAGAAGGTGATCGGTGCTGGCATCAGTACATCGGTTTCGTTGCTGGCGTAGCCGAACATCAGGCCTTGGTCGCCGGCGCCTTGATCTTCCGGCTTCTGGCGGTCAACGCCTTGGGCAATTTCGACGGACTGTTTACCGATGATGTTGATCACGCCACAGGTGTCGCCGTCGAAGCCAACGTCTGAAGAGGTGTAGCCGATGTCTTTGATCACGCCACGAACCAGATCTTCCAGATCAACCCAGGCGCTGGTGGTGATTTCACCGCCGACAATGGCAACACCGGTCTTTACCATGGTTTCACAGGCAACGCGGGCGTGCGGGTCGTCAGTCAGGATGGTGTCCAGGACCGCATCAGAGATTTGATCCGCCAGTTTGTCCGGGTGGCCTTCGGAGACCGATTCGGAGGTAAAGATGTTGTAGTCAGACATACGTGTGTCCTCTGTGAGCGTTGTCAAATTCGTACCGGCACTGCCAGGGATGACCTACCGGCTCTTTTTATGTTTTCGGGGTGTAAGTATTACTACCTACTTCTATATCAATTTTTTTAGATATTCCGTGATCTGCGTGGGTTTCAGGCTCTTTTGGCCGTTTTCCAGAACTCCCGAACCTGAATCTGAAAACCGTTTCTCAGGCCAATAAACAGCTGCTCTCCCGCGTTCAGGCCGGCATCTGCCGCCCAGGCGGTCAGCTCTTCAGGCTCGAAGCCTAGCCAGAGGTCGCCGCAGTTTTCTTTTGCCCAGTCCTGATCGTGACTGCACAGATCACTGATGATGAAACAGCCGCCATTGTTCATCAGGGCCGCGGCATCGAGGAATATGTCCGCCGGACTAGGAACATGGTGCAGCACCATGTTGGCAACAATCAGGTCAAACGCATCGCCGCTGGCCAGCACGGTGTCGGTTACGCCTTCAATCAAGTCAACGTTGTTCAGCCGATCTTCAATGCACGTCCGGGTAGCCTTGGCGAGCATGTCTTTGCTGTTGTCTAAACCCACCACGTGTTCGAAAAGCTCTGATAAAACAGGCAGAAAACCACCTTCGCCCGGCCCAATCTCCAATACGCTTTGCCAGTTCTGTTGGCTCACTCGTTTGCGAATCAACTCCGCCGTCGGGTCGGCGTACAGGTCAAACGCGGCAATCAATTCCTGCTGTTCCCGGAACTGTGCGGAGTGGCGTGAGAAAAACGCCTGCGACTGCTCCGCTCTCTGCGCCCGAATCGCCTCAATTTTTTCGCTAAGCGCGATGGGCAGCGGGATCCGGTCTACCGTTTCAAAAATCTGCCGAATGGCCTGGTCCGCCAGTTTTACGCTGTCCAGATGCAGCGGGCGGCGGTAAAAAATTGCGTTCCCTTCGCGCTGGGGTTCCAGCAAGCCCGCTTTGTGCATCACCTTCAGGTGGTGGCTCATGCCGGACTGGCGCATATCAAACAGTTGGCTTAGCTCAAGCACACCAAAGGTGTCCCGGCGCAGCACCCGTAGGATCTCAAGGCGTAAAGGATCCCCGCTTGCTTTGAAGATCGGTGCCAGAGCCTCTACGGATGAGGTTTCGGGGGCGTGCGTGTTGAGTGATGTCATGGCGAAAGAGTTTAGGGGGGTTCGGTTGATCGATCAATAGGCATATCAAATTTTTTTGATATAGATTTATTCTTGTTTGAAATTTGCCCCCGGATACCCTAATCGGCGAAAATACGCGCCTTCTTTTTGAGCAGTTTTTGCAGCTTGAAGTCTTGTCCTGATAAACACTGGAGAATTGTCAATGCCGTCTCGTAAAGATCTCGCCAACGCCATACGCGCGCTGAGCATGGATGCGGTTCAGAAAGCCAAATCCGGCCACCCGGGTGCGCCCATGGGAATGGCAGATATCGCCGAGGTACTGTGGAACGATTACCTGAGCCATAACCCGGCTAACCCGCAATGGGCTAACCGTGATCGCTTTATCTTGTCTAACGGCCATGGCTCCATGCTGCAGTATTCCTTGCTGCACCTGAGTGGGTACGACGTATCGATTGATGACATCAAGAACTTCCGTCAGCTGCATTCGAAAACACCGGGGCACCCTGAGTACGGCTACACCCCGGGTGTAGAAACTACCACTGGCCCGCTGGGTCAGGGTATTGCGAACGCCGTTGGTTTTGCGCTGGCGGAAAAAGCGATGGCAGCCCAGTTCAACCGTCCGGGTCACGAGATTGTTGATCACTACACCTATGCATTCTTGGGCGACGGCTGCCTGATGGAAGGCATTTCTCACGAAGTGGCGTCACTGGCCGGTACTTTGGGCTTGGGCAAACTGGTGTTTTTCTACGATGACAACGGCATTTCCATCGACGGCGAAGTGGAAGGCTGGTTCACCGACAATACTCCGCAGCGTTTTGAGTCCTACGGCTGGCAGGTTATTCCGAACGTTGACGGCCACGACGCCGACGCCATCCGTGCTGCCGTTGAAGCGGCCCGCGCAAACACCGAACAGCCAACTCTGATCTGCTGCAAGACCATCATCGGCTTCGGTTCCCCGAACAAGCAAGGTAAAGAAGATTGCCACGGTGCTCCGTTGGGTGACGACGAAATCGTTCTGACCCGCGAAGCTCTGGGCTGGCAGCACGGCGCGTTTGAAGTGCCTGACGACATCTATGCCGCCTGGGATGCCAAAGAAAAAGGCGCTGCGGCTCAGCAAGCTTGGGAAGACAAGTTTGCCGCCTACGAAAAAGCCGAGCCGGAACTGGCAGCCGAGTTCAAGCGCCGTATGGCCGGTGAGCTGCCTGCTGATTTCGCTGAAAAAGCGCAAGCCTACATCCAGGAATGCCAGGACAAGGGCGACACCATCGCGTCCCGTAAGGCTTCCCAGAATGCCCTGAACGCTTACGGCCCGTTGCTGCCGGAACTGATGGGCGGCTCTGCCGACCTGGCCGGCTCCAACCTGACCATCTGGTCTGGCTGTAAAGGCGTGACCAAAGACGACGCCTCCGGCAACTACATCTATTACGGTGTACGCGAGTTCGGCATGGCGGCGATCATGAACGGTATGGCTCTGCACGGCGGCTTTGTTCCCTACGGTGCTACCTTCCTGATCTTCATGGAATACTGCCGTAACGCCGTGCGCATGGCAGCACTGATGAAGCAGCGCTCCATCTTCGTATTCACCCACGACTCTATCGGTCTGGGCGAAGACGGCCCCACGCACCAGCCGATTGAACAGCTGGCCAGCCTGCGCACCACACCGAATATGAGCACGTGGCGCCCGGCTGATGCCGTTGAATCTGCAGTCGCCTGGAAATCTGCCCTGGAGCGTAACGATGGCCCCACGGCCATGGTGTTCTCCCGCCAAGGTCTGCCGCATCAGGATCGTGATGCCGAGCAGCTGGCGAACGTTGCCAAAGGTGGCTACGTATTGTCCGACAGCGAAGGCACGCCTGAGCTGATCCTGATTGCCACCGGCTCCGAAGTCGGTCTGGCGCAAGACGTTGCCGGCAAACTGCGAGAGCAGGGTAAAGCCGTACGTGTAGTGTCCATGCCGTCTACCGACGTATTCGATGCCCAGAGTGCTGAGTACAAGCAGCAAGTTCTGCCGCTGGAAGTGACCAACCGCATTGCGATCGAAGCCAGCATCGCTGACTACTGGTACAAGTACGTTGGTCTGGACGGCCGGGTTGTAGGCATGACCACCTTTGGTGAGTCTGCGCCGGCCGGTGAGCTGTTCAAGGAATTCGGCTTCACCGCTGAAAACATCCTGGAAGTGGCTGCTGAACTGCTGGACGCTTGATGAGCAACTCAAAGCCTTATCGGATTGCTATCAACGGGTACGGCCGCATCGGCCAGTGCGTGTTGCGGGCATTGTATGAGAACGGCTTTCGCGACCACCTGCAGGTGGTCGCGATTAACGAGTTGTCGGACATCGACACCATTGCCCACCTGACCAAATACGATTCCACCCACGGGCGGCTAAACGGAAAGGTGGCGGTGGAAGGTGATGACCTGATCGTGAACGGCGACCGCATCCGAGTGCTGCGCCACCCGGACCCGGAAGATTTGCCTTGGCGCTTGCTGGATGTGGACTTGGTGCTCGAATGCTCCGGCGCCTTTACCGATCGTGCGACCGCAGAAAAGCATATCGCGTCGGGGGCCAAGCGTTTGCTGTTCTCCCAGCCGGGCGAGGCCGATGTAGACCGCACCGTGGTATACGGCATCAACGATCAGGCGCTAACCCAAGACGACGTGATTGTGGCGGCCGGTTCCTGCACCACCAATTGCCTGGTGCCAGTGATCAAAGTACTGGACGATGCCTTTGGCGTGGAGCAGGGCAGTACCACCACCATTCATGCCGCGATGAACGACCAACCCGTGATTGATGCCTATCACCATAAGGATTTGCGCCGCACCCGAAGCGCACTGCACAACATGGTGCCCGTTGATACCGGGTTAGCCCGCGGTATCGAGCGGTTAATGCCACACATGGAAGGCCGTTTCAGCTCTGTGGCAATCCGTGTGCCCACACTCAACGTGTCGGCCATCGACATGGTGGTCAATGTGCGCGAAAGCACCGATGTGGCAGCCGTGAACCAAACATTGAAAACCGCTGCCGAAGGGCCGCTGGCGGGCATCCTCGACTACACTGACGAGTTGCTGGCGAGCTCGGATTTCAACCACGATTCCCATTCTGGCGTGGTTGATGGCGGGCAGACAAGAGTCACCGGCGGCACCATGGTAAAGGTGCTGTGCTGGTTTGATAACGAATGGGGCTTCGCCAACCGAATGCTGAATGTCAGCCAGGCGTGGCTAAGCAAACCCTGACTGATACAACGGGATAAAAGGGGTCTGACCCCAAATGGGGTCAGACCCCACCCAAGATAGACCCGAACCAAGATACGATTGAATCCATAACTACGGACCTTGATTATGGCCATCAAAAAAATGACTGACCTGAACCTCGCCGGCAAGCGGGTTCTGATTCGTGAAGACCTGAACGTACCGGTAAAAGACGGCAAAGTTTCCAGCGACGCCCGTATCCGTGCCTCGCTGCCTACCATCAAAGCAGCGAAAGACGCCGGCGCGAAAGTCATGCTGATGTCCCACCTTGGCCGCCCGGAAGAAGGTGTGTACGACGAAGCGTCTTCCATGAAGCCGGTCGCCGACCACCTGTCCACCATGTTGGGGCAGGAAGTGCGTTTGATTAAAGACTACCTCGACGGCGTGGAAGTGGCCGATGGCGAAGTGGTGCTGTTTGAAAACGTTCGCTTCAACAAAGGCGAAAAGAAAGACAACGAAGACCTGGCCAAGCAATATGCGGCCCTGTGCGACATCTACGTGATGGACGCCTTCGGCACCGCCCACCGCGCCCAGGCTTCTACCCACGGCGTGGCCAAGTTTGCTCCCGAAGCCTGCGCCGGCCCGCTGCTGGCGGCTGAGCTGGACGCTCTGGGTAAAGCGCTGGATAATCCTGCCAAGCCGGTTGTCGCCATCGTTGGCGGCTCCAAAGTGTCCACCAAACTGGACGTACTCAACGCCCTGGAAAAAGTCTGCGACCAGATCATCGTAGGCGGCGGCATCGCCAACACCTTCCTGGCGGCCGCCGGCCACCCGGTTGGTAAATCCCTGTGCGAGCACGACCTGATCGACACCGCCAAAGACATCGCCAGCCGCGTGGAAATCCCGCTGCCGGTTGACGTTGTTGTTGCCAGCGAATTCGCCGAAACCGCCACCGCAACGGTTCGAAACATTTCCGACGTAACTGCCGATGACATGATCCTCGACGTAGGCCCGGAAACTGCTGGCCAGTTCGCCGAGTTGCTGAAGAGCGCCAAAACCATCCTCTGGAACGGCCCGGTTGGCGTATTCGAATTCGACCAGTTCGGCAACGGCACCAAAGCCCTTGCTGAAGCCATCGCCCAAAGCGACGCCTTCTCACTGGCCGGCGGCGGAGACACCGTAGCAGCCGTTGACAAATATGATATAGCTGACAAGATCTCCTACATCTCGACTGGCGGCGGTGCCTTCCTGGAATTCGTAGAAGGCAAAACCCTGCCGGCAGTGGCTGTACTGGAAGAGCGCGGACAGTAAGTTTTAATAAGCCGCCATTTAATGGCGGCTAAAGCAGAATCCCAACATCAAAAGTTAACGAAGGAGACAACCCATGGCCCTGATATCGCTGCGGCAACTTCTGGACCACGCCGCCGAGCATGGTTACGGTGTGCCAGCCTTTAACGTAAACAACCTCGAGCAAATGCGAGCCATCATGGAAGCCGCCGACAAAACCGACTCCCCGGTTATTGTTCAGGCCTCTGCCGGTGCCCGCAAATACGCCGGTGCGCCCTTCCTGCGCCACCTGATTCTGGCCGCCATCGAAGAATGGCCGCACATCCCGGTCGTTATGCACCAGGACCACGGCACCAGCCCGGCCGTATGCCAGCGCTCCATCCAGCTTGGCTTCAGCTCCGTCATGATGGACGGTTCACTGGGTGAAGACGGCAAAACCCCAACCAGCTACGAATACAACGTAGAAGTCACTCGCCGGACAGTCGAAATGGCGCACGCATGCGGTGTTTCCGTAGAAGGCGAACTGGGCTGCCTGGGCTCTCTGGAAACTGGCCAAGCCGGTGAAGAAGACGGCATTGGCGCCGAAGGTACTCTGGACATGGACCAGATGCTGACCGATCCGGAAGAAGCGGCAGACTTCGTTGCCAAAACCCACGTAGACGCACTGGCCATCGCCATCGGCACCAGCCACGGCGCCTACAAGTTCACCCGTCCACCAACGGGCGACATCCTGGCGATCGAGCAGATCAAAGCGATCCACAAGCGCATCCCGGACACCCACTTGGTTATGCACGGCTCCAGCTCCGTACCCCAGGAATGGCTGAAGGTGATCAACGAATTCGGCGGTGAAATCCCGGAAACCTACGGTGTACCCGTTGAAGAAATCGTTGAAGGCATCAAGCACGGTGTGCGTAAAGTGAACATCGACACCGACTTGCGTCTGGCAAGCACCGGCGCGGTTCGTCGCTTCATGGCGCAGAACCCGGCCGAGTTTGACCCGCGTAAATTCCTGAAGGCCACCATGGTAGCGATGACCGACATCTGTGTTGCTCGCTACGAAGCCTTCGGCTGCGCCGGTCAGGCCAGCAAGATCAAGCCTCTGAACCTCGAGCAAATGTTCGAGCGTTATGAGACTGGTGAGCTGGACCCGAAAGTAAAGTAAGCCAGCAGTAAAAAAATGCCCCGGAACCATCCGGGGCATTTAGTCTCTTCCCCCTCCTGAAAACCTCGTAAAAACCGTAGCTTTGTGAGCAGAGATAGAGTTCTTGGCTATAGTTAATGCCGGACACTCAACATGCTAACTAAAGAAGTTACCTATGATTTCCGAGAAAATCACCGTCGCGCGCGCCAAAGCGCAGCTGTCCGCACTGAAGCTAATCGTGAAGCTGGTACCTGCGCCCGTGCCCTATATGTTTTTGGGACAGCATGCACGTTTCCAGCTACTCGAGCACATCGCTCGCCTTGGCGTTAACAAGGTGCTGATCGTGACAGATGCTGCACTGTTTGAACTGGGTGTCATCGATCCATTGGCACAACGGCTCAGTGAGCTCAGTATTGATACGGTCGTGTATAGCGGGGTGATACCAGACCCGGACTTCAACGTAGTCCATAACGGCCTGGCTATGCTCCGTGAGAATGAATGCGATGCCGTCCTTGCGGTTGGCGGTGGCTCCTCTATCGACGCGGCTAAGGTGATTGCACTTGCTGCCAGCAACAAAAAAACGCCTCGTGAGCTCGTTGGAATTCTTAAAGCTCGCAAGCCGTCGTTGCCTCTGTTCGTTATTCCGACCACCGCAGGTACCGGCTCTGAGGTAACGCTCGGAGCGGTCATTTCCGATGAAACAACCCACATCAAAAATCTGGTGATCGACCCCAAACTCGTGCCCCTGGCTGCCGCGCTTGATCCTGAAATTATGGCTGGAATGCCCAAAACGGTAACCGCAGACACAGGAATCGATGCACTGACCAATTCCTGGAGTCCTGGATCAGTGATTTTTCCAACGAAGAAACCGAGATGTACTCCGGTTCTGGCGTGAAATTGGTGTTGCAAAATCTAGAGCGGGCCTGTGACAACGCGATCGTGTTGCCGCACGTATTCGAAGTGAACCGCCCCTTTGCCGCCGGTCGATTGGCAACGCTGGCGCGACTTTGTGGTTTGGAGGCGAATACCGACGAGGATGCCGCAGATAAACTGATCCAACGGGTGAAAGACTTATTGCGGGCGTTGCCTATGCACCTTGAAGTAGACGGGATGGACGAACAGCACTTCTCGGTGATGGCTGATGCGGCCATGAAGGAAGCTCACGGAACTTATGCCGTACCGGGATATCTCAACAAAGAGGAAATCATCCGTATTCTGCATGCGATTAAAGGCTAGTGCAGTCACTGAATGGTGAGAGCAATGATGACGTGTGATCAGCAGGACTACATAGAAATAGCCTGTATGTATCGGTATCCGATCAAGCTAGTGATGAAATCAGGCGCAGTGGTTGAAGGTGTCGGACTTGATACAGCGTACGATGAGCACAGAGAAGAGTGCATCAAAGTGGATTCGAAAGGTGTTGTTCGTTTGATCCCGTTAGATCTCATCTCATCGCTCGAAGTGTGTGTGGATAACCCTAACTTTCAACGTGTTTCTTTTACCTAAATGCGTATGCTGAATGTATGACGCTTACATCGGCTCCAGCTCCCTATAGGTTATGTGATGCTATTCCACTATGCGAAAACCCGACGACGTCAGGCATTGAAAATCGCTTTTAACATTCTCCTGATTCCGGTCCTTCTCTTCGCTTTTCATCATTTTTTTCAAGACAAAGCCAATTTCTCGGAGATATACGACATCGCCGTAAAAGCGGGTATGGCCGTTATGGTCGTCCTGACCGGTATTTTTCTATGGTTTCTTAAGAGTAAAGAAAAGTTCGAAATCTATGTGACGGCGAACGAGTTCTACAGCTACCACCCCATCTTCAAAGAGTGGTGCTTCAGTGTAAATCCAAAGGATATTGTGGAGATCGAACACCACTTGCGCATTGATACATCAGCGATGACCAACATTAATGTTTACCTGAAAGACGGCACAAAAGTGCAGATCTGCCAAAACTACCCTTTCTCCCGAAAGAAACTGTATTCGGCATTGGAGCAGGCCAATGCAGAGATTCAATTTCCCGATAATCCCAACGTCTTTAAACACAGAAAAACCGAAGCGATGGACCAGTATGTTTCAAATCGGTTTCCTTTGACGACAAAAGTCGTCAAATCAGCTCTAAAAGTCATGCCCGGGCAAAACGTTGAATCGGCGGCTGGGAAGCAGGATAAGCGTCAATAGTTCGGTTAAACTCAGCTAATAAAGACAGCAACTAGCAGGTGATTGATATGGCCGGCGGTTGGGCTCGAGACGGAGCCGTACAAGATCAGATAGATGCCACAGTTGAAGATGCAGTCGAACAGGCGCGTAGCAATCTCCACTCCGGAGACAGCGCGGAGTTCTGTGTTGAGTGTGATGAACCCATTCCAGAAGCACGGCGCGAAGCCATTCCCGGCGTTCAACTGTGCATCGCCTGTCAGTCGAAATTAGAAGCGAAGGGCGGAGGCACCGGAGGCATCAACCGGCGAGGCAGTAAAGACAGCCAGTTGAGGTAGTGGCGATTAGATAGGCGATCCATCTAGCCTGGATGCCGGTTCCATCGCTACTCGCCTTCGGAACCTTCCGACCCAAAGCCGCGTCAGTGAAGAATGCCCCAATAATTTAATAATCACCGGAGAGCGCGCGTGAAACGCAAAGTCATAGGCGAGACGGTCGCATTGGCCGACTTAAGCAACATCAAAGGCCAGTCAGTACAAGTTCCCCAGCCCGGAAAGCTGGTTCATCTGCAGTTCAGACGCTTCGCGGGTTGCCCGATCTGCAATCTCCATTTGCAGTCCTTCTTCAAAAATTCCGCTCAGCTGCAGGAAAACGACATCCACGAGGTGGTCGTCTTTCATGCCAGCCGAGAGCGTATGCTGAAAGACGTGATTGATGTGCCTTTTGATCTTATCGCCGACCCATCAAGAAAGCTCTACCGCTCGTTTGGTGTGGAAAGTTCGTGGAAGGCCATTCTGAACTTCAAAATGATGAGAGGTGCGCTGAAAGGCGTGCGCAAGTTCGGAATGAAAAAACCGGAAAGCCTGGAAGCGGAACTGGGGCTGCCTGCCGATTTCCTGATCGATGACAGCGGGAAAATTGTCGCCCTGAAATATGGCACCCACGCGGATGATCAGTGGTCACTGAACGAAGTGATCCAGCACGCCAAGAACGAGCAGGTGAGCGTGTGAATACTGGGGGTCGGAACAAAAAATCCAAAATTTTCTGAATTTTTTTGGAATAAAGTATCGGCCCAGTCGTCTTCCTGATGAAAGCTACCCATAAGGGTTCATCCAAAGGAGGACGAAATTATGAAAAAGCACATTTTGACTTTTGCGATCTGTTCTATCCTTTCTACCAGCGCACTTGCTGCTGAAGGCGCCGCTTCCGCTGACGTTCAGGCCGATGCAAACATGAGCGCCAGCGCCAATGGTAACGATGGCGTTTCAGCTCAAGGCAGCGGATCAGCATCTGCACAGGGCAATGTGAACGGTGAGGCCGCGCGTCGCGAAGCTTCTGAGCAAGGCCAGGCGGCCAGTAACGAGGCACGCCAGAAGACAAATGCAGCTGTGAATGCGGGTGTTGAAGCGGGCCAGAAGGTCCGTGGTAAAGCTAACGCCACAGCAGATGCGGCTGCCAGCAAGGCTGCCGAAAAGCGAGCTGCTGCAAAAGATCGCGTGAACGAAGCGCGCAGCTCGGAGGTTCGCGTTGAAACCAATCAGCAAATCGGTACCTCCGTGTCGGATTCCGTGAAGGGGGAAGTCCGGAACTCTGTGAAAGGTGCCGTGAAAGGCTCTACCGGTGGCGGAGTACTCTAATCACGCCGATTAATGATAGCCGGGCCTGTTAAGGCCCGGCTTTTTTCTGGCCAGGAGAACCTTGTCATGCGATTAAAACAACCTTTCTATAAGCTGCCGCTCGCGGCCGCAATGGCTGTGTCCGCCCCCGTGCTTTGGGCATCGGAGCATGCCGAACTGAACGGTCATGTGGCGGCTGGCATGGAGCACGACAACAACCTGACGGTTGACGAACTGAACCGCTCCTCCGATAACAGCGACGAAGCCTGGGTCTTCGACGCCGGGCTGGAAGCCATTTTAAAACCCACCAAGGCACTGAACCTGACGCTGGACTATTCGGTGTCCGGTAGCCGTTACCAAACCTACGACGAGTTCGACCAGAACATCCATCTGGCGTCTGCGGATCTGAGCTACGATTTCGATCCGGTTACGGTGGGTGCGAGTTATCACTATTCCCACGCTACCTTGGATTCGGATCCGTTTTTGGATTTCACGCGCACCAGCGTTTACCTCGGTAGCCTTCTGGGGGATAGCACATACCTGATGGTGAGCCTGCAGGACAAAACCAAAGAGTTTGAAGACAGCGATGCCCGGGACGCTGACATTAAAGGTGCCAGTCTCGATGCCTTTTTCTTCTTTAACGACGCCCACAGCCACCTGCTGTTCGGTGTCGATGGCGATCAGGAAGATGCGCGGGCCGATGCCTATGACAACCGGCTTATTCGCGTGCGTGTCAGCTGGGTTCACAAGTTCCTGATGGCAGGCCAAGATAACCGCCTGCGGTTGAAATGGCGCTATGAAGATCGGGAATACGATGAAGTGGTTATTGCGCCCGATGAACCGTTTCTGAACAACCCGTTTATCGAAGATTTGCAGGAACGCACGTCGGAGCAGCGCGCAGACAAGGCCTGGATTGTAGAAGCCGGCTGGCGGATCGGGCTAAACGAGGTGCTTAGCCTTGAGCCGAAGGTGTCCTACGGCCATTACACCTCAAACGTAGACTCTGCGGATTACGATAAAACCGTAGCCGGCGTCACCCTGCGGGCTGATTTTTGAAGCGCCCAGACTGATCGTCGAGAAAGCCGTGGCCGAACCCCGGGTCACGGCCCTCGGCACCCAGATCTTCAGCACGCTCTATCAGTGCCTGAATCGCCTGTTCGTTGCTCATGCGCGGTAACGAACACGCGAGCAAGGCCGTGACCACCGGGGCCGCCAACGAGGTTCCGCTATCTTGAACAAAGCCGCCGTTCGGGTGAGCAACCGGAACGTTCACGCCGCGAGCGGCAAAAGTCACGTGTTCTCCCCGGTTTGCCCATCGGTATAGAGCGCCCGCCTTATCCACCGCCGTCACACCGATCACCCCCTCATAAGCAGCGGGATACAGCGGTGGCGCAGCGGGCCCTTCGTTGCCCACGGCGGCGACCAGCATAGGCCCCTTTTGCTGCAGGTTTTTGATGGCGGTAGCCAGAATCCGGTTATCCGGGCCGGTCAGGCTGATATTGATGACCGAGGTGTTTTGTTCTGCCAGCCAGTTTAATCCTTCCAGCAAGTGAGCGAGTGTTGCCCCGGAAGTCGCCTCGGAGCCCTCGTAGAACACCGATGCGTTGAACAGCGTTGCGCCGGGCAGCCGGGGCTGAGATTGAGCGGTGGATTGGCCCACCAGCACGCTGGCAACGGCGGTGCCGTGAGCACGAGGTGCTGTGAGTTCACCGGTTTGGTTCGCCACCGTTAAGAACGGTTTCTGAACGATCTTTGCTTGTTCAAACGCCGAATGTTCCTCACTGATCAGCGTATCCACCATGCCAACGCGAACGGGCTCCGGGCACAGGCTGGCCGTTGTTGTTTCAGCGCGATTGGGCACTGCGCCCGAAGCCCGGCTTTGGGGGCTGTATATGTGGTTACGGTCGAGTCGTTCTGACAGTTCCGGTAAAAGTTTTTTCAGTGCAGCACGGGAGTCGATGTCCGGGCGAACCTGAAAGCGCACCACCGTCAGCCCCAAACCTTCGAGCTTCTGTTGCTCCAAGATCGTCACGCCGGGGCGGCGAAGCCGATCCAGTTCCTCGGCCGTAGCAGTGATAAGCCATTGCCGGGCCACGGCTCGGGAACCATCGCTTTGGAGCGTTTCGTAGAAGGCGGTTTCGCCATCACGAGTGCGAACGGGTAACAGCTCCGACAGTTGCCCTTGCAGTTTCTCCGGCAGCTCGTCGGCGTTGACGACACGCTCGCGAGTCCGCTCCGCCACTTTGCGCTCCACCAATGCTTCGGCCCGTCGCTCGACCTGTTTGGAAATGCCATCAATTTGCCCGTTCAGCAGATCGCCGGGGCCAGCACTTTGGGCCAATCCGGGCGCAATCAGCAAGGCCGGTACCATCAGCCAGTGGAACGTTGGTCGCTTAATCATCGTGTAGATCCAGGTAAAAAAGAGTTTCTAACAGAACAACGGCTGGATCGAAAAATAATTCCCGATCAGAGGGAATAAATCCCGCTTTGACTCGTTGTACAGGTAACACATATCGACAAAGGGCGCCATGCGACAGGAAATCACGGAACTATTGCCGAGTTTGAGGCGCTTTGCCTACTCACTGAGCGGTTCCGCGGCTGATGCGGATGATCTGCTTCAAAATACGGTAGAGCGGTTGTTGAGCCGGCCGCGACCTGATGACGCAGACATTGCCCGATGGGCATTTCGGGTCTGCCGGAACGTATGGATAGACGAGTGTCGGGCTCGCAAGGTTCGTCGTGACGCGGCAGAAAACCCGGAGCTCAGTGACGGCCAGATTTTCGATGGCGATAAGCAAGTCGCCAATGAAATGGAGGTTAGCCGGGTGGATCAGGCGATGAGCCTGTTACCGGAAGATCAGCGCCAGATCATATCGCTGGTGGCGATTCAGGGGCTGTCTTATCAGGCGGTCGCAGAGATTTTGTCGGTGCCCAAAGGGACGGTAATGAGCCGGCTGGCTCGTGCGCGCGGCGCATTGAGTGAGGCGCTGGCGCCTGAGACAACGAGGATCAAGCAATGACCAACGTGGATGAAAAACTCTCTGCCTTTCTCGATGGTGAATTGCTCGCCGAGGAAATGCAGCAGATTCGTGAGCGCTTAGCGGTGGAGCCCGCGCTGGCTGCGCGTTTGAGTGAGTTGTCGATGGTTGATCAGGCGTTGCAGGCGCACTACGGAGAAATCGACGATCGCCCGCTGCCTGCGGGGATCACACAGCTGTTGGGCATGGCCGAGAATGAGCCTGAGCGCCAGCCGAACAACGTGATTCGTTTTCCGCTGCGGGAGCGTCTGCGCGCTCATACCGGGAAGGCCATTGCTGCCGCTTTGGTCGGTGGCTTTGCCTTGGCCCAGTGGCTGTCGCTGCCTACGGTTGACTCAGATGCCTCCTGGCAGGAGGTGGCGCAGGTGCTGGAATCGACGCCCAGCGGCACAAACTACACTCTGGCCAGCGGCGAGACTCTTACGCCGCGGTTGACGTTCAAGAATCACGACGGTGAATACTGTCGACAGTTTCGGGTACAAGGAGATGCCGGGCGTTCGGAAAACATTGCTTGCCTGAGCGGTGCGGGCACCCAGGAATGGGATCTGGCTGTGCGTCTTGAATTGACGGGTGCGGTTGCTGAGGACCGCTACCAAACAGCCAGTGGTGGCTCGGCGCTGGATGCCACGCTGGATAAAATGATCGCGGGTCCTTTGTTGGCACCGGAAGATGAACGGCGCCTGATTGAGCTTCAGTGGTCGCCCAACCACTGAAGCCTGACGGGCGCAGAAGCACCGGTTTAACGCTTAATCGCTTCTTCGCTGTTCCATCTCGTTACGGTACTGGCTGCCCAGATCCTCCTTCTGCTGATCGGTCAGTACCTTGCCGCCCATCTGGAACACTTCCTGTTCTTCTTCATCCAGATGATGGCTAACAAGGTGTTGCAGCTCTTTGAACATTTGAAGCCATTGGGGGCTGGAATAGTCGGTTTTTTCAAGCTGCTCTATGCATTCATCAATGTCGTGATGTTCAGCAACGCTGTGGCGGGCTTTGTCCTGGGTTTGCTCGTGTTGCATCAGGTGGGCGTAGAAATGCTTTTCTTCCGCTGCTGCGTGTTCGGTCAATTCGGTTTTCAGCTTCGCAAATCCCTGTCGGCGAACTTGCTCATCGCCAGAGGTGTCGGCCAGTTGTTCCAGCAGTTCCCGTTGTACGTCGTGATCCTGTCTCAAGGCTTCGAACACGTTCACTATGGCTCTCCTTATCGGCTTGAACACCGAGATAGTGTAGAACACATTTGAACGGGTTTTATTTCGGCTTGGTAATCTCGATTTTTCGCCCCAGCTTTTCGAGCGCCATCAGGGTGTCGGTGTAATTCACCATGCGGTTGAGATACTCCGGTGACAGGCGCTGCATCTCGGCAATGGCCCGGCTGACCAGCCGATGGGCATTCATCGGGCCGGCATCTTCGGGGATGTTTTCAATGGCGTGTTGAATGCGGTCTTGAAGCGCTTGAACGCCGTGGTCAGCCGTTGCGCGAGCCATGGCTTTCAACGGTTGTGGGCTGTTTGATGTGGTTTGTGAGCGCTCAACCGCTTCCTCTTCCGTTGTCCCGAAGATCAGTTGCTCGATTGCGGAGCGGGGCGCTTGTGCCGGAGCGCTGCTGGGAGCTTGATTCAGTGTGTCGATCAAATCGAGCAGGGGAGAACGACGACGAGGCTCAGCCGCCGAAGGCTGCTTGGCATTGTTACGCTCTCTGGCCTGTAACTCGGCGACGGCCCGCTCCAGTTTGTGCCAATGGGCTGTGCCCTCAAGCCCTTTCGAACGCAGGCGTTGCTCAAGTGCCGCCAGGTAGTGAAAGCGCACCGGATCTATTTGGTCAGCCCCGGTCGCTTGCAGCGCAGCAAGCAGAGACGATTCAGCCAGATCAGACATCAGCTTTCGGTGTCCGGTTGAGCGTCTGCTGCGGCGCTGGTTGGCGCACGCGGCACGGTGCTGATCTCCACCCGCCGGTTCTGGGCGCGGGATTCCGCATCCACATTGGGAACGGCAGGATGATGCGGGCCAAACGCGGCTGCGAAAACCCGATCGTTTGGCAGGCCTAGTTCCATCAGCGTGCGCGTCACGGTGAGTGCTCGCTGCGCCGACAGTCCCCAGTTATCCTGATACCGGTTGCCCCGGTGCATCGGCAAGTCATCGGTGAAGCCGCTGACCATCAACAACTCATCATGCTGGGTCAGATAGGTTTTCAGCGGGGTCACCAGCGATTCCAGCACTTCAACGCCATCCGCTTGAAGTTGATCCGAGTTCAACTGAAACAGCACATTGCCGCTGATGCCGATGCGACCATTACTGAAGGTCACCAGGCCTTTAGTGAGCGGGTCTTCCAGCGCTTGTTCCAGCGCAATCCTGCGTTCTTCTTCGGCTTCCCGCTTGGCTTTTTCTTCCGCCAGAGACTGGCTGAGCTCTAGTTGAACTCCAATTACCCACACCAGAATTAGTACCAGAATGCCCACCAAAGCGGCCATCAGGTCAGAGAATATCGCCCAGATCGGCGTGGACTGCTGTTCGCTGTCCTCCAAATGTTCCATCAATCCGCTCCGCTGGCCTCAAGCTCGCCGCGGCGCAGGGCAGCTGCGGCATCAATAACATCCTTTTGCGAGCTCACGGATAGGTCGATCACTTCACGGGCCTGGGCTACGTAGTAGGCCAGCTGCTCATCATGACGGTGGCTGGCGGAGTCCAGTGCTTTCTGAATGTTGTTGAGGCTGTCCTGAAGCTGCGCGTTAGACGCGCTGAACAGTTCGACCGCCTTGAGGAAGGCGTCGCTGAGGGCGCCCACTTCCTGGCTGCTGCCGCTAAGATCTTCACCCAGCTTGCCAAGCTGCTGGCTCTGTTCCTGGATGAGCACATTGAAACGTTCGCTGATGCCGGTCAGTGTTTCGCCGGCACCGCTGATCAGTGAATCCACCGCCTGGCGTTGGTTGTCGGCATTGCTGCGCTGGGATTCCAGCAGGCTGTCCAGCTCCTTGACCAGGCGCTGGCGTTCTTCCAGTAACTGGTTTTCACGCTCGCTGTTACGGGCCATCTCGGATTGCAGCTGTGAAATCACCTGCGCCGCCGCTTTCGGAGTTTCTGAGGCAGTCTCTATCAGGCGGGTCATGGGCGCTTCCAGCCCCGCGCCCAGCTCGGTCAGGTGCTTGGACACGGTGGTTTCCAGCTGCGCCAACCGGCTGTTCGCGGCTTCGCCACGGGCCACTTCTTGATCATGCAGCGTTGTGAGCTGCTCGCTGATACGGGTGATCAGTGCATCCAAACCTTGCTGCTGTTGGCTGGCAAGCCCTGCGCTCTCGTTTCGGAACTGAGTTTGGTATTCCTGCAGAGTGTTCTGCAGATCAGTCACCAGCTTTTCAGCGGTTTGCTGTTGCTGTGCAACACCGGTTTGCCAGTGCTGGGCGGTTTGTTCTGTGGCGTTTTGAAGCTGCTCCAACAGCTGCTTCTGTGCTTGCTCCGAGCTCTGTTGCAAGGCTTGCTGATGTTCAGCGGAGGCCTGCTGCTGCGCCTGAAGATTCTGCTGCCAGTGTTCGCTCGCGTCACGGGTGGTTTTCTGGAACGCTTCGGTTAGATCGACCAGCTGTTGTTGGGTGGTGGCCGCCCAGTTTTCATGAAGCTTGCCGGCACCGGACTGCAGGCTGGTCATGGCATCGGTAACAATCGGTTCAATCCGTTCCGCTGTGAGGCGAGAGCTGGATTCCAGTGCTTTTTCCAGCGATGCAGCCACCGAGTCGGCCAGCGACTGATAGTGGTTGCCCACCGTGCTATGGAATTCCTGCTGGTTTTGCGTCAGGGATTGTTCCAGCTGTTGGCCCAGCTGCTCCATGCGGGCGGTCATGCTTTCCATGGCAGAAGCCATTTTGGGTAGAGCTTCGGCTTGGGATTCCAGCGCTTTGAACGCTTGCTGGCGTTGGTGGTCCGCCGACAGATGATGCAAACGCTGGCGCAGGGTTTTGTCCAGTTGGCGGGAAACCTGTAACCGTTCGCGTCGGCTCAGGGTAGAGGCCAGCCCCAACATGGCCGAAGCTGCAACACCGGCAATGGAGGTGCCAAAGGCCAGGCTGAGCCCGGCAATGGGCGCAGCCAAGGCGCTGCGAATGGCGCTGAGCTCGGTGCTGCCATCCAAAGCAGAAGCGGCGCCGCTCAAGGTCACAATCATGCCAGCGAAGGTGCCCAGCAGGCCAAGCATAACCAGCAGGCCAACCAGGTAGGGCGTGAACTGCGGGCTGGGCAGGGCTGCAAAATGTCCGTCAATGCGCCGCTGCACGGCAAACTGCACTTGCTCCGGCAGGCCGGCTAGCCAACCTGACAGTTGCTCGCGGTTCTCCGGAGTTGTAGACAGTTTATCGGCCAGCTTCCGGGTGGTGCCGCGAAAGCCCATCAATTCCACAAAACCCAGCGTATACACCACGGCAATGATAATGGTGACGGAGAGCGCCAACAGGTCGGAATGGATGAAACGCTGGCCAATCCAGCCGGTTACAGCCAAACCTGTAACAAACGCGAGAATAAAGAAAAGTCTGCTCATGGAGAGTGATTTACCTCGTTGTGGCAGGCCTCTAGTAACCCCAGCACCGGCTCCAGCCGAACATCCAGTTCAGCGAGTAAAAGATTCTGCGCTTCTTCGCAGTAGCGGTGCAGCCAGTCGTCCGGCGCAATGCCGGTGTCAGGGGATGAATCAGAGGGTGTTTGCAGGCTATGGAATCGCTGTTCCAGAACCTTGGATACATGGGAGAAACACTGGCCGGTGTAGCTGGCCATGGTGTGGTCGAATACCGAATCCAGTTCCGCCAAACGCGCAAGGTTCTGATTGTGCTCTTTCATCGCCTTGCGGACTTTGTCCCGGAGTTGGCGGCTGGAGGCCGCCACTTTGCGCTGCAGCACCAGCCACGCGTTCAGGTAGGGTTCGGCTGAGAGGCTCTCGCCGGGCTCGACTTCCTCACCGTAGCGGCTGACCTTGCGACGCAATGCCCGGCGGGTATTGCTCAACTCTTTGGTCAGTTGCTCGAAAACCGGCCCCTGATCCATGCCGCGCTGACGGCTCCGAAACGCGGTGGCGGCATCCAGTGTCATGGTGTCGCCAAGCCCGAATAAACGGCTCAGGCGCTCGGCGAAGCAGGGAGGGTTGTCAGGTTTTCGGGGTGCATCGCCGGTGGCCAGAAGCTGCAGTAGCCGGGCATGAGCACTGCCGGATTGTACAGAGGCCGTTGGATTCATGGATGGCGCACCGGGTCAGGGTATCGGATAGATAACGAGCGAATACTTACTAAAGCTCGTCATTCTACTGCCTAACCAGCCTGAATCATAATGGCCGGACCGGCCGACATGAGCAGCGTTTCTTGCATTTATTACGAAACACTCACAAACCCTTCACCGCGAATCGCTGGACAAAGTCCAAGTTTGGGATTAAATTCCCACTATCTGTTTTGGGAAAATAATCCCATTTTATATTTTCTGCGAAAAAGCTGAGCAAAGAGGGGAATTGAGATGAAGCGTAATGGACTTTCCGTAGCAGTAAAGATTGTGATTATGGGCGCATTGGCTGGCTCGCTGGTTGCGTGCGGCGGCTCAGGCTCTGGCAGTGGTTCGTCTGCAAGCACGGGGCACGATGGCCGCAGCGTGGGGGCCGTTACCGGATTCGGTAGTGTTTACGTTAACGGTACGCGCTTCAAAACCGATGGCACGGTAACCAGCAACGATGGTCTCGAGCGTGAAGACCAGCTACATAAAGGAATGGTGCTCAAGGTCAACGGCAGCTGGAATGGCCAAGGTGAAGGGCAAGCTCGGGAGATTTCCTACGACGATACGCTCCGGGGCCCGCTCACTGAGGCGACATGGAGTAATACCGATAAAACGGGCCATCTGACTCTGCTGGGCCAGACGGTCGAGCTTGATGCTAAAACCGTTTTTCGTGGCGCAACCTCGGCAGAGCTGGCCGGCAACCCAACGAACTATCGCGTGCGGGTGAGTGGTTGGCGCACCGCGGATGGGCAATTCCGTGCTAGCTATGTGGGCGCAAAAGTAATCGGATTGGAGTTTGACGACACGAATGAAGCCGAGCTTGAAGGTATCGTGGCTGATCTGGATGCCACAGCGCGCACCTTTACCATCGCCGGATACAGCGTAAATTACGAGCTGGCCAGCGGTGATGACGATTTTGATCTGGCTGATCTCGAAAACGGCATGGCGGTGGAAGTCGAAGGTTATTTGAACGGCGACCTGCTCATGGCGAAGGAAATCGAACAAGAAGACGATCTTTTCGAGGATGACGACGACGTAGAAATCTCCGGGGATATCTTCGCGTTCGATGAATCTGCCGGCACTTTTATGATCAACGGCGTTCAGGTGCAGTTCTCTGACGATACCGAATTCGACGACATGGACAGCGGTAACCTTCAGGACGGAACTTACGTGAAAGTAGAAGGCGAGTTTCGTAACGGCGTTCTCATCGCCGAGGAGATCGAAGGCCAGGAAGGCGAAGCTGAACTGAGCGGCAAAATCCAAGAGTTTGATCGTGAGAACGAAATTCTGACCGTCAGCGGTGTCAAAGTCTGGCTGACGGACACTACCCTCATCGAGACGGATTCAGACAAGCGCAGAAGCCGCGAAGACGATCTGAACGCACTGCAGCAAGGCGATTATGTGGAAGTGGAAGGGCGCCAGCGCGATACCGATGGCGGTTACCTGGAAGCTTTCGCCATTGAGCGCGAAGACGACGAAGGCGAGAACGTTGCAGAAATCGAAGGTCGTGTTGATGCAGTGGGCGAAACCTCTCTGACCATTATGAACCTGGAAATTCTGTTCGGCGCTTACAGCGCCGCTGGCGTAAGCGTGGGTGACGAAGTGGAAGTGGAATACACTCAAAACACTGGTGGTGAATTCGTACTGGCCAGTGATGTGAGTCAATAATCACCGAAACAGGAAAGGGCTGCCGCACGGCGGCCCTTTCTGGCTTTCAGGCTAGCTATGGGAATACAATCCCAAACATGACGACAACCAATACCAATCCTCTGAATAAAGCGCTGTATCGCATCCTCCGGCCTCTGGCCCGATTGCTGTTGCGCAACGGTGTACCGTTCAGCGAATTTGCTGATCTGGTGAAGCGTGCTTATGTGGAGGCAGCCCTCGAAGACTTTGCCGATGGGCGACGCAAGCCAACCGATTCCAGAGCCGCCGTGATGACGGGGCTCACCCGCAAAGAAGTTAAACGACAGCGCGATTTACTGGCCGGCGAACACTCCGGCAGCGAACGCCGTTCCCACGCCAACCGTGCTTCCCGCGTGGTGTCTGGTTGGGTTCGGGATGCTGCTTTTCAATCGGCTGACGGCCAACCTGCCATGCTGCCCTTTGAAGGTGAAGGCAGCTTCACCGAGCTAGTACGCAAATACAGTGGCGATATGCCGCCTCGAGCTGTTTTGGACGAGTTGTTTCGCGTAGGTGTAGTTTCGGCCGATGAACAAACCGGCAAGTTGCACCTTCAGAAACGCGCATACGTGCCGGCGGGCGATAGCGAAGAAATGCTGCAGATCTTCGGAGAAGACGTCTCGGATCTGGTGGCAACGATTGATCACAACCTAACCGAAAGCCAGCCCGGCCGGGCACCACTGTTTCAAAGAACACTCACCTACGACAACATCCCCGCAGACGTGATCGAACGCTGGCAACAGTTTGCGGCCGAGAAATCGCAGCGATTGCTGGAAGAACTAGACCAGTGGCTGGCACCTTACGACCAGGATGTCTCGCAACACCCCTCTAACAGCAACACAGACCGGGTGCGCACCGGGGTGGGGGTGTTTTATTTTGAAGATCCGATTCAGGCCCGCAGCGCTGCTGATTCCACCTTATCTGATGACCATCACCAGCCTGAACCGCTGGCAGGAGACCCAAATGAACCCGGTATCCATTAAAAAGCGTCTGACGCTGATGCTCACCCCAATCGCGCTCGGCGTTCTGGCTGCCTGTGGCGGCGGTGGCGGTACGAATATCGCTGACGGTGGCATTCGCGGCACTGGCTCCAGCGTTGGCCCTGTATCCGGTTTTGGCAGCGTGTTTGTAAACGGCGTGAAGTTTGAAACCCGCGACATCGTAAACCAGCGCGTTGAGAGCAACGACGGAATTTCGACCGAAAGTGACCTTGAAAAAGGCATGATTCTAAGGATCGAAGGGGAGTGGAATAAAGACGGCTCCGGCAAAGCCGAAGCGCTGAAATACGACGACACCTTCCGCGGGCCGGTGACCGATATTGTACTGCCAGACGAAAGCGCCGGTACACCGGGCAGCTTCCGTATTTTGGGGCAAAGCATCAACTACGACAGCCGCACCGTGCTACGTGTTACCGGGGGCAAACTCACCGAAGGCATGAAGGTTCGGGTCAGCGCCTGGCGCACGGCAAACGGATACCGCGCCAGTTACATAGGCAGTGTCACCACAGGCTCTGACTTCCCCTTGGAATTGGAAGGGCGAATCGACGAGGTTCAGTTAGACAAGTTCCGGATTGGCGATCAATGGATTCGTGGTGGTCAGAACGTAAGTTATCCTGGTGACCTCACGATCAACGACATCGTGAAAGGTGCATTGGTTGAGGTGGAAGGCCGCTTCCTCTCCGAGGGCGGCGATGTCACCGCAGCCGAAATTCGTTTCTCCGATGACCGTCGATTCCTGGGTGACGAAGGGGGCGAAATTGAAATAACCGGCCCGGTGCAGTCTTTGAATGTGTCCGGCTCCACCTTTTCACTGAACGGCGTGCAGGTTGTTTATGACAACGACACCGAGTTCGATGATTTTGCCCGTTCACGCATTGCTGACGGCCTGCTGGTTCAGGTGGAAGGTGAAATCAAGTCTGGCCGACTGCATGCCGAAGAAATAGAACTCTACGAAGGCAATGCGGAAGTTGAAGCCGCTGTGCTGCCCCCGTTTGAAGGGTCGGCAGAAAACGAGCTGAATGTTGGAGGTGTTCGGGTTCGGATTACGAACAGTACGTTGATCGACAGAGACGATGACGACCAAACGCCGCTATCTGAAGCGAAGTTTCTGGAAGTGGAAGGTATCGAACAGAAAGATGCGAATGGCGATTTCAGCTACGTTGAAGCGCTCAATATCGAGATAGAATCCGAAGATAACGGTGAGTATGAGTTAACCGGGCAGTTAACCACGGACGACCCGAACGCCAAGATACTTACTGTTCTGGGCGTCAAGATAACCTATGATCAAAACGTAGGCAGCGAGAACGAAGGCTGGCGCGACTGCACCGTCGTAAGCGTCGAGTACCAAAAAGTTACCGATGGGTTCCAGGCAACCGGAATCGAATGCGATGATTAAGGCAAAGTGATTGCGCACTAGTCTGAGGGAGCCCTAGCTCATGAACCATCTCGCCCATACGTTTCTCGCGCCGGATTCCCCCGAGGCGCGTGTGGGCAGTATTCTCGGGGACTTCTCCCGCGGTGTTGATTGGTCGGCCTTGCCCGCACCGGTTTTGGGCGGTGTTCGCCACCATCTTGCGGTAGATACCTTCACCGACCAGCACCCTCAAGTGCTGGCCAGCAAGCAACTCTTCTCCAAACAGCGCCGGCGCTTTGCCGGTGTCGCGCTGGACATCCTCTACGACCACTTCCTGCTGCGGCACTGGCATCGTTATAGCGATTGCGAACAAACCGCGTTCATTCACACCGTTTATCGGGAACTTAGCGCCCATGAGCCGGTCATGCCACCCGCAATGATCAAGGTTACCCGGCGCATGGTGGAACACGACTGGTTTAGTGCCTATCAGGAACTGGACAACATCGGATTCGCCCTGGACCGGGTAGCCGAGCGCATTCGTTTTCCGAATCAATTTACTGGAATAATTGATGAAATTCGGGAGAATGAACGCGAACTAGAGGCGAATTTCTTGCAGTTCTTTCCGGAGCTCCAAACCTTCGCCCGCCAGTATCCGGACACCTAACAAGGAGCCCAAAATGGGTGAAGCAAAGCGACGCAAACAAACAGGCGCCCCTGCGCCGCGTAACCAAGGCAACAAGAAGCCGGCTTATATCGCAATAGCTGCGGTGGTTGTTGTAGCCGTGATTGCTGCGGTCTACTTCATGACCACGCCGCCGGCGCCGACCTCCGGCAATCTGCCGGTAGCCGCTGAGAACGCCGACGAGTTTCCGGCTGTTTTTGATCAATACGGTATCTCAGTCGGTGCAGAAGATGCCCCGGTGGTGGTGCGTGAATTCGCCGATTACCAGTGCCCGGCCTGCGCCAGTTTCTCCGAAGCCAGCCAGCGCTTGAAACAAGAGTACGTCGAATCCGGCAAAGTGCGTTTCGTCTATTTCGACCTGCCGCTTCGCCAGCACCCGAACGCCATGCCCGCTGCCCAAGCGGCACGTTGTGCCGGCGATCAGGGCGAATACTGGGCCATGCACGACAAACTTTACGGCTCGCAATCCTCCTGGAGCGGTTCAAACGATCCGGTTGTCACCTTCACCCGCTACGCCAACGACCTCGGCCTTGAAGAACGCCGCTTCCGCCGCTGCATGACCACCGAACTTCACAAAGAAGCCGTTGAAGAAAGCCTGCAAGTGGCCATGCAACTGCGCGTAGCCAGCACGCCAACGGTGCTAGTCGATAACATCCAACTGACCCGCCCCGGCTGGGGCCAGCTGTCGGCAGTGGTAGAGCGTGAACTAAATAAAGCCGAAGACTAAGGCTTCTGACGGGCTTGCGAACAGCGGCCCGGTTTAGCACAACGGTAGCCTTGTGCGGGGGAGTCCCTTCCAAAATCGTGCGCAGCCATGGATGGCGGAGCTGAGCGTACAAGGACGTATCCACAGCGTATTTTGGAAGGGACTCCCCCGTGCAAGGCGGCGCCAAGGCACCCGTCCACGGTAACCCCTACCTTGAACCCAACCAAAAGTGCGTTAAAATCGCCCCCGAAGCTGGCACCAAGCCCGCGAAAACCATCAATCATGCTCCGGATTTACGATCCGGCCCGCAGGAGAAAAACATGAGCAACAACATAGTTGTCTGCGCACTCTATAAGTTCGCAGTTGTTAACGATTACAGAGACCTACGCGACCCACTGCTAAATCTGATGCTGGAAAAAGACGTGCACGGCACACTGCTGCTGGCCCGTGAAGGCATCAACGGCACCATCGCCGGCAGCCGCGAAGGCATCGACGCCGTTAAAGCCTGGATAGCCAGCGACGAACGATTCGACGGCATCGACTACAAAGAATCCTTCGTAGAATTTCAGCCCTTCAAACGCACCAAGGTTAAACTTAAGAAAGAAATCGTCACCATGGGCATAGAAGGCATCGACCCCAAACGGGTGGTGGGCACCTACGTTGATCCCAAAGAATGGAACGAACTGATTTCCGATCCCGAAGTATTAGTGGTCGATACCCGCAACCAGTACGAAGTCGAAATCGGCACCTTCGAAAACGCGCAGAACCCCGCCACTGACACCTTCCGTGAGTTTCCGGACTACGTGAAACAAAACC
The DNA here is from genome assembly GCF_030718085.1 of Marinobacter sp. MDS2. Taxonomy (NCBI): domain Bacteria; kingdom Pseudomonadati; phylum Pseudomonadota; class Gammaproteobacteria; order Pseudomonadales; family Marinobacteraceae; genus Marinobacter; species Marinobacter sp. MDS2. The sequence continues at coordinate 1,130,848 of NZ_JAVAJF010000001.1, read as the reverse complement.
TCGACCCGGCCAAGCACAAAAAGGTCGCCATGTTCTGCACCGGCGGTATTCGTTGCGAGAAGTCCACCGCCTACCTGAAAGAGCAAGGTTTCGACGAGGTTTATCACCTGAAAGGCGGCATCCTGAAGTACTTGGAAGAAGTGCCTCAAGAGCAAAGTCTGTGGAAAGGTGAATGTTTTGTATTTGATGATCGGGTCACGGTTAATCACAATCTTGAGCGGGGAGACTATGACCAGTGCCACGCGTGCCGTCGCCCGATTACCGAAGACGACAAGCTGCGCCCGGAGTACGAACAAGGCGTGAGCTGCCATCAGTGCATCGAGTCACTGACCGAAGAGCAGAAAGCCCGCTTCAAAGAGCGCGAACACCAAATGCGCTTGGCCGAACAGCGTGGTGAAGCCCACGTAGGTGGTGAAGCCGCCCGAATTATTGCCGAGCGGAAAGCACGCAAACAGGCAGAGCGTGAACGTCAGGCGCGGAAAAGTCTGGAAGGCGAGCGCACCCGCAAATCGGCGTCATCGTAAGATTAAACCGAACTAAGGAGACCGTATGTTGATCAGGAAGCCACTCGTTATTGCTTGTCTGGCCTTGGCACCCATGGTGCAGGCACAGGAAAGTGAAAACTGGGAAGGCGAGGCCGAGCTGGGTGTGCTGATGACGTCAGGCAACACCGACGAAACCAAAGTAAACGGCCGCCTGGGTCTGATCAACGACCAGGTATCCTGGCGCAACAGTGGTGAGTTCAGCACCAAGTACACCGAGGCTGATGACGAAACCACCGCTGAAGAATACCGAGCCGCACTGGAAACCAACTACAAGTTCGATGAACAGCAGTACTGGTTCTTGCGCGGTAACTGGGAAGACGACCGTTTCTCGGGCTACGAGTTTGAATCGTCGGTCACCACCGGTTATGGAAACCGGGTGTGGCGAACGGGCAAGCGCTCCTTCCTCGACCTCTCCGCGGGTGCCGGTTATCGCTACAACAAGCGCATGGAAGTAGACCCGGACACCGGGCGAGATGTGGAAGAAGACGCCATTGCCCGCTTGGCCGCGCAGTTCGACTATGGATTGTCTGAAAACTCCCTGTTCCGCCAGAAGCTGAGCACCGAAATTGGTCTGGATGACAACAACACGATCTCCAAATCGGAAACCTCGTTGCAAAGCTCCATCATGAACAACCTGTCTATGAAGGTCGCTTACCGGGTCAAGCACGTATCAGATGCGCCAGAAGGCTCGGAAAAGACAGACACCGAGTTGGCGATTTCTCTGCTCTACGGTTTCTAAGCAAAACGATTCAAGCATAAAAAAGGGGCAGGTGGTCGCAAACCATCTGCCCCTTTTGGCATTTTGCCGTGCGCTTACACGTTGTTCCTCAAACCCAGTTCGTCCGGGTAGGGTGTCAGATACTTCTGGGTGCTCAGGTAATCCACAGGTTCGCGGCGCTGTGCCAGCCGCAACAGCGTCATCGGAACCACCAGAGGCACTTCGCCCCGGTGGTAGGCCTCAATCTGCTCCAGCAGCACCGTTTTGTCTGCCGCGCTCATATCGTCTTTCAGGTAACCCAGCAAATGGTTCATGGCGTTCACATGAGCGCCCCGGCTGACGCGCTGGGTCATGGCTTCCATGAAGCCGTGAATATAGCGTTCTGCGATGTCTTCCAAAGGTTCGGATTTCAGGTCAGCCAGCATGGGGCCCAGTTGGCGGTAAATCTTCTCGGAATGGGCCAGCAGGGCAAATTTGTAGCGCCTGTGGAAATCCTGCAGAGATTGTTTGGTGAGGTTTTCACCGGCGACGTGCAGCATCCAGTCGTCGTAGGCAAACACCCGTTCGATGAAGTTTTCCCGCAGAACGTTGTCGTTCAAGCGGCCTTCTTCTTCAACCGGCATCAACGGGTAGGCTTTCATCAGCGCTTCGGCAAACAGGCCCCGGCCGTCCCGGTTCATCACATTGCCATCGGCGTCGTGAATTTTGATGCGCTCCATGCCGCAGCTGGGTGATTTTGCCATCAGAATATAGCCGCGCAGATCTGCCAGCGACGGCATCACCTGCTGAATAAAGTCGGCCATGGCATCGGTATGGTCAGCGGTGCCTTTATTGTCGGTCAGACGCAACTCGCCGTCTTTTTCGCGTAGATGAATCGCGGGGCGGGGCACCCCCAAACCTGCTTCCAGCTCCGGGCAGATAGAGCGGAACTCAAAGTGCTGTGACAGCACTTGCGTGCAATAACGGGAATGCTTGTGGCCGCCGTCGTAGCGAACTTCCTTGCCGAGCAGGCAAGTGCTGATGCCAACAGGAATATTGCTCACTAAATGCTCCTTGTGGGTCGCCTGAGATCGTTACCTAAACATACGTCTCTACAGTGTAAGCCGATCAATGGGAACTGCCACTATCCGCAGTCCGTTGCGGGGATCATTTATGCCCGTGCCACACGAAGTGCTCTACGCCATCGCCTTCCGGATCAGGTTTTTTTGCTGCTCGGCAAAGTCCTCGATCAGAGTGCGAGCTGTGGCGGAGTCTCGGGCCAGCACCGCGGGTTGCAGCTCGGTAAAAAAGCGTAGAGTGTGGATTAGCCCCTGTCGGTAGCGTTGGGCGCTCAAGTAGTAAGTGCGACTGACTGCCGGTTTGAAATTGGACAGGGATTCCGTCAGGTAGGGGTTGTTGACCACTGCACAGGCTGCTTCCATTACGCCGAAGCTGGCTTCGACGACGGCTGTGATGTCTGCGCCGGGTTCATTGACGGTGGCAACAATACGGTTGACAGCGTCCATTACCAACGGCTTGTCGTCTTCTTTCCAGCGTTCGCACAAACGGGTGGCGAGCATGATCAGCAAGTGCATGTAGACATCGTAAAGCTCGGCCGCGTATTCCGCGTTGATCTGAGTGGCAGAGGCGCCCTTGCGAGGCGTAATTTCTACCAGATGCCAGCGTTCAAGGGTGTACAGGGCTTCTTTCACTGACGCCCGGCTTACCTTGAGTTCGGTGGCCAGATTCGCTTCCTGAATACGCTGGCCCGGCTGAATTTGCCCCGTCATGATGCGTTGAGCCATATAACCGGCAATTTGTTCGGCCAGAGTGTTTGGCGCTTGAAAGTCCATGATTGATAGCTCTTTAAGTCGGGTAGCTAAGCCTGCTGGGGCTGACGACACCACAGTCTAACATATGCTAACTAACTGTTCGGGGGGCCTTGAAAAGGCTTCCATCTGCTCGCATATATTATGGTTCAAGTATGAACCAGATTGGGATGACCCATTATGCCAAAGCATTTCGAAAAGGCCCTTGGCCTGCATGACGCGCCGGTTCCTGAAACCGAAGGTTACGTGTTTAACCAAACTATGCTGCGGATTAAAGATCCTGAGCGCTCTCTGGACTTTTATTCCCGAGTGATGGGCATGCGCTTGGTGCGTAAACTGGACTTCCCGGAAATGAAGTTCACGCTGTATTTTTTGGCGTATCTGGACGATGCCGAAGCCGAGCGAGTGCCGGCGGATGAGGGGCACCGGACAACCTACACCTTTGGCCGCGAAGCCATGTTGGAACTGACCCACAACTGGGGCACCGAAGACGACCCCGACTTTGCCTACCACAACGGTAACGACCAGCCGCAAGGCTTTGGTCATATCGGCGTTGCCGTGCCGGATGTTTACAGTGCCTGTGAACGCTTCGAGCAACTCGGTGTCGAGTTTGTGAAGCGCCCGGATGACGGCAAAATGAAAGGCTTGGCGTTTATCAAAGACCCGGATGGCTACTGGATTGAGATCCTGCAGCCAAACATGCTGGAAAAGCAGCGTAAGGGCGGCTAAACCTCACCCCGCACCCAATGCCGGAATCAGCCGTTCTGGTTGGCTCCGGCTGCGGTGTTGCTGCGCGAAGCAACAATCACCGCCACCACCAACACAATGGCTCCTGCCACGCCCACCGTACCCAGCATTTCCCCCAGAATAAGCCACGCCAACAGCGCCACAAACAAAGGTTCCAGCGTAACCACAATGCTAGACAGGGTTGCCGGAGTGCTTTTTATGCCGGTAAAGAACATCAGGTAACCAATACCTGTGGGCACCACCCCGATGTAACACACCATCAACCAGTGCTTCAGGGCCATGGTTTCCAGCGCGGCGAAGCCACCGGTGAGCAGCACCACCGGCAGCAACAACACAGCCGCGGTGAGAAAGCAGATAAAGGCTGTGGTGAAAGCAGGCGTGCCCACCGAGTTATAACGGCTGGTCAGCGTGAATCCGGTGTACACCGCCGCCGCCAACAACGACATCAAAATGCCCGCAAGCCGAAGGGTGCCGGTGGTATCAATATCACCCACCACCAGCATGCCGGTGCCCAAAAGCGCGCCCAGAGCAGCAATCCAGGTGGTCAGAGTAGGCCGCTCGCCCAACATTGGGGCAGCGAGTATGGCTACGAATACGGGTGGCAGGCAGAGTGAAATCAACGTGGCAATACCCGCCCCGGACAAATCGACGGCAACCAGATAACTGCCTTGATACAGGGCTTGGAACAACCCAAGCGCCGTTAACGGCAGAAGCGCTTTCCAACTGAGCGAGCGTAACGAGCTGCCCACCGCATTCCCGTCAGGATTATCTCGGCGAAGTTGGCGCTGCTCCCGGCGCATTAAAACCCAGAAGAACGGCAGCGCCACAACCAGACGCAAGAAGGCAAGGGTAATAGGGGCGAGATCAGAGCCGCCGAACAGGAATTTCGCAACAATGCTGGTGGTCGCCCAAAGCAGGGCGGCAAGAGCAATTAACAGAACGCCTTGAATCATAAAGCTTGCCAAGCCACAGAGAATTAACCGAGCAGACTAACAGTGGCAGGCAGACTTCGCCATAGGCGGAAAGAAGGGGGCAGGGCGCCCCCGGAAAGGCTTATTTTACAGCAAGACGCGGAGCGTTCTTCTCAACGGTGCGGGCGCCAATACCTTTTACATTGGCCAAATCTTCAACGGACGCAAACGGGCCGTTGGCTTCACGGTAGGCCACGATGGCTTCCGCTTTGCTTTGACCAATGCCAGTCAAGGCAGACAGAGTGGCCACATCGGCGGCATTGATGTTGACCGCGCTGGGTTCATTGGCGTGAACAAAACCGGTTGCCAGGCTAAACAGCAGAACAAGGGCAGCGAAAAAAGACGTAGGTTTCATGGATGATTCCTGATTGGTAAGGGCTTTTTATATCGATCAATCAGGCGAGACAAACCAGAGGTTGTTGGAACTGCAAAGTCACTGGCTTTGCGAAGAATCAGAAAGAGAGGAAAGCAGTCGGGTTAATGCACGGAAGAGGACACTGTCCTTGTGCCCCCGAAATTCCGTGGCTGACCCCTGCCTGATCCGTCAGGCTGTGCATCATCCTGAGCACGTCGTCCCTGGTTCATCCCTGTACGCCCTGATCCTTCGGGCAACTCTTCAATTCCTTGAGTTTCCATCCCTGAGCCAACGTCCGTGCCGGCTTGTCATCCCTGACAACATCGATTCTACGCCGGGCCCGTTTATTCAGAATCGGACATCATCCACCCAGCGTGTGCGATATCTCCTACAAAGTTGTGCGTTTCACGGTGAATTGAGATTCATTGTTTGAGGTGCACCAGAGTGGCGCGCGCTCTCATCGGGAGCACCAAAATAAGGCCTCGAATCCGAAGTAGTCGGGCTTGATTGTTGATTTTTATTGTCCCGATTTGGTTTAAGTGATTGTTTGTTAGAGGGTTTTGTAGTTGTTGGAACGCTCGATGCAAAGGCAGGGTTCGTTAAAAGACTCAATACCCAACGAAAAGGACGTGCACCATGAGCCTGAAAAAAAACGTAAAGCTTGGCCTGTCTGCCTTGGCACTGTCGGTTTCCTTCCACGCGATGGCAGCGGAAGACCCCATCAAAGTGGGGGTGCTGCATTCATTGTCCGGCACCATGGCGATCAGTGAAACGGCACTGAAAGACACCATGCTAATGCTGATCGAAAAACAAAATGCCGCGGGTGGTGTGCTGGGCCGCAAGCTAGAGCCGGTGGTGGTTGACCCGGCGTCTAACTGGCCGCTGTTTGCCGAGAAAGCCCGGGAGTTGCTGGAAAAAGAAGAAGTCGACGTCATCTTTGGCAACTGGACCTCGGTGTCCCGTAAATCCGTGCTGCCGGTGGTCGAAGAATTGAACGGCCTGCTGTTCTACCCGGTGCAGTACGAGGGTGAAGAGTCTTCTGAAAACGTGTTCTACACCGGTGCAGCGCCTAACCAGCAGGCGATTCCCGCGGTGGACTACCTGATGAACGACATCGGCGTTGAACGCTGGGTGCTGGCGGGCACCGATTACGTTTACCCGCGCACCACCAACAAGGTGCTTGAGACCTACCTGAAAGACAAAGGTGTGGCGGCCAGCGACATCATGATCAACTACACGCCGTTTGGTCATTCCGATTGGCAGTCCATCGTCTCTGACATCAAGAAGTTCGGCAGCGCCGGCAAGAAAACCGCGGTGGTCTCAACCATCAACGGCGACGCCAACGTGCCTTTCTACCGTGAACTGGGCAACCAGGGCATTTCCGCCTCGGATATTCCGGTGGTGGCCTTCTCGGTGGGTGAGCAGGAGCTGGCGGGTATCGACACCGGCCCTCTGGTTGGTCACCTCGCCGCCTGGAACTACTTCATGAGCGTGGACACCGACGCCAACTACGACTTCATCGACGCCTGGGTGGAATTCAAAGGTGACGAAGCGGCCGTGACCAACGACCCGATGGAAGCCCACTACATTGGCTTCAACATGTACGTTGAGGCCGTGAAGAAAGCAGGTACCGCCGACGTAGACGCAGTGAAAGACGCCATCATCGGCGTGAGCGTGCCCAACCTCACCGGCGGCTACGCCACCATGATGCCGAACCATCACATCACCAAGCCGGTGCTGATTGGCGAGATTCAGGACAACGGCCAGTTCTCCGTGGTGTGGGAAACCCCGTCTACCGTAGCCGGCGATGCCTGGTCTGACTTCTTGCCCGGTTCGAAAGACCTGATCAGTGATTGGCGCGCACCGTTGCGCTGCGGCAACTTCAATGTGGTCACCGGCACCTGTGGCAGCTCGGCAGACGTAGCCTCCAAGTAAAGCCTATACCCGGGCAGGCTTTAACGCGTGCCCGGTTTTTTTAATTTCATTTCATCGCCAACAGGAATGAATCATGAGCATCTTTCGATTGCTCGCCGGGCTAGTCATTGTCTGGTGTATCGCTTTTGGGCCGTCACTGGCGACCGCCCAAGTACAGGACGACGCAGCGCAAATGCTGTTGCAAAGGCTCGTGGAAGCCAGCAACGCCGAGCGAACCGCGGTTCTGAAACAAATTTCTGAAAGCGGTGACGAGCGCGCCCGGGAATGGCTGGAAGCCTTCTCGGCTGGCAAGCTCGCCACCGTTAAAGAGAACGGCACCACCGTGGTCGTTCTGAGCAACGTGGGCCGCAACTGGACGGTTGCCAGTGCCCTGAACGGGGAAAACCTGGGCAAAGTGTCGCGCCGGGCTCTGGCCACCGTTCGTGTGAATAACGCATTGCGCAGTGAGGTCGAAGGCCTGCTCGCCGTGATCGACCTTACTGCAGCCAACCCGGACGTTCGGCTAGCGGCCGCCCGGGATCTATTGGGTGAAGTCGATGGCGCATTGGTGAACCAAATTGAACAGCGTGCGCAGGTAGACGACAACCCCGCCGTGCGCGACATGCTCGCCACCGCCTTGGCCATTCACCGGCTGGAGCAGGGCGACCTAAGCGCGGTTAAAACCCTGTCGGGCAGTTTGAATGCCAAGGCCCGCGCCGCGTTGAACAACGCCAGCAACAGTGACGACCCGGTGCTCGCCGCCGCGGCCGCTCAAGCGCTCGAAAGCATAGAACAAAAACTGAAAATGAACCGCGCCGCCGAAACCTTGTACTTCGGCCTGTCCCTCGGTTCGGTCCTGGTATTGGCGGCGATTGGCCTGGCCATCACCTTTGGCGTGATGGGCGTGATCAACATGGCCCACGGCGAGCTGATCATGCTCGGCGCTTACACCACCTGGGGCATGCAGCAGCTATTCCCCGGCCAGCCGGGCTTGGCGTTGATTCTGTCGATTCCGGCCGGCTTCCTGGTCGCGGCGCTGGCGGGTATCGCCATTGAGCGCAGCGTTATCCAATATCTCAAAGGCCGCCCGCTTGAAACCCTGTTGGCCACCTTCGGCATCAGCCTGATTTTGCAACAACTGGTGCGCACCCTGGTGTCGCCGCTGAACCGCTCGGTGGTCACACCAGAGTGGATGAGCGGCTCGATCATGATCAACGAAGCCCTGTCACTCACCTTGAACCGCCTGTACGTCATCGGCTTCGCCTTGGTGGTGTTCGCAGGCCTGATGCTGATCATGCGCAAAACCCGTCTCGGCCTGGAAGTGCGCGCCGTTACCCAGAACCGGGCGATGGCTCGCTCCATGGGCATCAAAGCCACGAAAGTCGACATTCTCACCTTTGCCCTCGGCTCCGGCGTTGCCGGCCTGGCCGGTGTGGCGCTGTCACAAATCACCAACGTAGGGCCGAACCTGGGCCAGAACTACATCATCGATTCGTTCATGGTGGTGGTGTTCGGCGGTGTCGGTAACCTCTGGGGCACCTTGGTGGCCGGGCTCACGCTGGGCACCATCAATCAGGTTCTGGAACCTTGGGCTGGCGCGGTACTGGCCAAGATCATGGTGTTGGTCATGATCATCCTGTTCATTCAAAAACGGCCGAAGGGGCTCTTCCCCCAGAAAGGCCGGGCCGCGGAGGGCTGAGTTATGGCTTCATCACAAACCTGGCTGTTCCGGCCGTTTCAGGAACGTTCCACCCAGATCTTCCTTGGCGTGTTGTTCAGCGCCTTGGTGCTGGTCACCTTCCTGCACCTGTTCATGCCACAAGACAGCGCGCTGCACGTCAGCGCCTACACCGTAACCTTGCTGGGCAAGTATTTGTGCTACGCCTTGCTGGCGGTCGCCGTGGACTTGGTGTGGGGCTACCTCGGTATCCTCAGCCTCGGGCACGGTGCCTTCTTCGCCCTCGGCGGCTACGCCATGGGGATGTACCTGATGCGCCAGATCGGCGATCGCGGCACCTACGGCGACCCGGTGCTGCCAGACTTCATGGTGTTCCTGAACTGGCAGGAACTGCCCTGGTACTGGCTTGGCTTCGACATGGCCTGGTTCGCTTTCATCATGGTACTGCTGGCACCCGGCTTGTTGGCGTTGGTGTTCGGCTTCCTCGCCTTCCGCTCCCGGGTTACCGGCGTGTACCTGTCGATCATCACCCAGGCGCTGACCTTCGCCCTGATGCTGGCGTTCTTCCGCAACGAAATGGGCTTTGGTGGCAACAACGGCCTGACCGACTTCCGGGATATCCTCGGCTTTAACCTGCGCAGCGATGCCACAAGGCTCGGCTTGTTCATTGCCACCGGCGTGGCGCTGGCCATCGGTTATGTGATTTGCCGCGGCATTGTCACCAGCAAACTGGGCCGGGTCAGCGTTGCCTGCCGGGATGCCGAAGCCCGTACCCGCTTTCTGGGTTACCGGGTAGAGCGGGTGCAACTGTTCGTGTTTGCAGTATCCGCCATGCTGGCCGGGGTAGCCGGGGCTTTGTACGTGCCGCAAGTGGGCATCATCAATCCCAGTGAATTCTCGCCGCTGTTCTCCATCGAAATCGTGGTGTGGGTGGCCTTGGGTGGCCGCGCAACCCTCTATGGGGCCGTCATTGGCGCCATTCTGGTGAACTATGCCAAAACCGTGTTCACCGGCGTGATGCCGGATGCCTGGCTGTTCGCCCTTGGCGCACTGTTTGTGCTGGTGACCGTGTTCCTGCCCAAAGGCATTGCGGGCCTGTTGCAAAAAGACCGGAAAACCGACACCGCTGACGACGCGCCAGCTGCACAGGAGGCCACCGCATGAGCATGTTCGAGCAACTGACTAACCGCGAGCGGGTGTTCGAGTTTCTGGAGCCCGCCCAATCCCCGGTAGACGTGCGCCACGGCCCGATTCTGTACATGGAAGATGTGAACGTGAGCTTCGATGGCTTCCACGCCATTAACAACCTCAACCTCACCATCGACGACGGCGAACTGCGCTGCATCATCGGCCCCAACGGCGCCGGGAAAACCACCATGATGGACATCATCACCGGTAAAACCCGCCCGGATAACGGCTCGGTGTGGTTTGGCAGCCGCCACAACCTGCTGACCATGAACGAGCCGGAAATCGCCAGCCTGGGCATCGGCCGCAAGTTCCAAAAGCCCACCGTGTTTGAAGCCCTCACCGTGTTCGAAAACCTCGAACTGGCGATGGCCACCAACAAAGGCATCTGGCCGACACTCACCGCCATTATGAAGCCGGAGCACCGGGATCGTATTGGCGAAGTGCTTGAAACCATCAAGCTGGAAAGCTTGTGCAACAAACCTGCAGGCATTCTTTCCCACGGCCAGAAACAGTGGCTGGAGATCGGCATGCTGCTGATGCAAAAACCTCGGCTGCTGCTGGTGGACGAGCCGGTAGCCGGCATGACCGAGCAGGAAATGGAACGCACCGCCGAATTGCTCACCAGCCTGGCGGGCAAACAGTCGGTTGTGGTGGTGGAACACGACATGGGTTTTGTGCGCTCCATCGCCCGCAAAGTCACCGTGCTGCACCAAGGCAGCGTGCTGGCGGAAGGCACCATGGACCAGGTGTCGAACGACCCGGAAGTTATCAAAGTGTACCTAGGGGAAGAGGCCTGATGCTCAAGATCGAGAAACTCAACCAATACTACGGCGAAAGCCACACCCTCTGGGATCTGGAACTCGACATCCCCCAAGGCCAATGCACCTGCGTGATGGGGCGCAACGGCGTGGGAAAAACCACGCTGATGAAATGCATCATGGGGGAAGAAAGCGTCAAGAACGGCCGCATGGCGCTGGCGGGGGATGTGGAACTCACCCAAAAGAAAATCGAAGACCGCTCCCGCCTCGGCATTGGCTACGTGCCCCAAGGCCGGCAGATTTTTCCGCTGCTTACTGTAGAAGAAAACCTGCGCACGGGCCTGGCGGTACGAAAAGACGGCAGCAAAAAAATACCCGAACGCATCTACGAGCTGTTCCCGGTGCTCAAGGAAATGAAACACCGCCGCGGCGGCGACCTCTCCGGTGGCCAGCAACAGCAACTCGCGATCGGCCGGGCGCTGGTGATCGAACCGAAACTGCTAATCCTCGACGAGCCGGGTGAGGGCATCCAGCCCAACATCGTGGCCCAGATCGGTGAAGTGATTCGCAAACTGATCGAAGAAGACGGCCTGACGGTACTGCTGGTGGAACAGAAACTCCCGTTCGCGCGCAAATACGCCGACCGCTTCGCCATCCTCGACCGGGGCCGACGAGTGGCGGAAGGGGAAATTGCAGGCTTGAGCGACGAGCTGATCAAAAAGCACCTGACTGTATGACCGCGTACCAACCCATCGAAACCCATAGCTCTGGCCACAGGTTTGACACCGAACGGCGCTGGGCGGCCTCACTGTCCCTCGGCTTCGAATCCCGAAGCGAGGGCGAGGCCGAGCTGATCACCCGCATGGTGCGCCGCCGGCACACAGGCCCATTGCGGGTACAGCGCCCGTTCTATCCGGAAGGCAAACACGGCTGTTGCCACGTGTATCTGTTGCACCCACCGGGCGGTTTGGTCAGTGGTGACCAACTGCGCATCGAAGCCACCGTAGCCGAAGGCGGCCACACCCTGCTGACTACCCCGGCCGCCGCCAAACTCTACAAAGCCGACAGCCACGGCGTGGCTTGGGCGCAGCACACCCGATTGCAGGTGGCGAAAAACGCAACCCTGGAATATCTGCCCCAGGAAACCATCGCCTTCGACGGCTCCCGGGGCGAACAAACCACCACCATTGAACTGGAAAGCGGTGCCAAAACCCTCGGCTGGGAAGTGCTCGCCCTCGGCCGCCCGGCCAGCGAACTGCCCTTCGCCACCGGCGCGCTGGAACAGCGTTTTCACCTCAGCCTCGATGGCAAACCCATATGGTTGGAACGTCAATTACTGGACCCAACCCATCGCCGGTTCACCGGCCACTGGGGGCAGGGCGGTGCCACCGTACAAGCCACACTTTGGGCCGTGGGCCTAAGCGACGAAGCCGCCGCCATCGAAGCCCTGAGAGAACAGCTTCCGGACCACAACCGCTGGGCCGTTACCCGCCGCAGAGGCGTGCTGTTACTGCGCTACCTCGGCTCCGAACGCAACGAAGCCTGGGCCCTTTGCGAACAAGCCTGGCACCTGCTGCGGCCCATGCTCACCGGCTTACCGGCCCATACACCCAGAATCTGGCTCACCTGAAGCCCAACAAATAACAACGGAACACGTTATGGAACTGACCCCGAGAGACAAAGACAAACTGCTGCTGTTCACCGCCGCCTTACTGGCCGAACGCCGAAAAGCCAAAGGCCTGAAACTGAACTACCCCGAAGCCATCGCCCTGATCAGCGCCGAAATCATGGAAGGCGCCCGCGAAGGCCGCACCGTAGCCGAACTCATGAGCGCCGGCACCGAAATACTCACCCGTGAAGACGTCATGGACGGCATCGCCGACATGATCCACGAAGTGCAGGTAGAGGCCACCTTCCCGGACGGAACAAAACTAGTCACCGTCCACAACCCCATAGTGTAAGGACCGCGCCATGACCCCCGGTGAATTCCAAATCCGCGACGGCGACATCGAACTCTGCGCTGGCCGCGAACGCATCACACTGGACGTCGCCAACACCGGCGACCGCCCAATACAAATCGGTTCCCACTACCACTTCGCCGAAGCCAACCCCGCACTCAACTTCGACCGCGCCAAAGCCCGCGGATTTCGGCTCGACATCGCCGCTGGCACCGCCATCCGCTTCGAACCCGGCCAAACCCGATCCGTCACCCTGATCCCGTTCGTTGGAAAACGGGAAATCTACGGGTTTCGCGGTGAAGTGATGGGTAAATTGGAGGGCAACGCATGAAAATTTCCAGACAAGCCTACGCCGACATGTACGGCCCCACAGTAGGCGACCGCGTGCGCCTAGGCGACACCGAACTGTGGATCGAAGTAGAACAAGACCACACCCACTACGGCGACGAAGTAAAATTCGGCGGCGGCAAAGTCATCCGTGACGGCATGGGCCAAAGCCAACGGGTAGACGAAGCCGTCATGGACACCGTCATCACCAACGCCCTGATACTGGACTGGTGGGGCATCGTCAAAGCCGACATCGGCATCCAAAAAGGCCGCATCGCTGCCATCGGCAAAGCCGGCAACCCCGACACCCAGCCAGACGTCACCATCGTCATCGGCCCCGGCACCGAAATCATCGCCGGCGAAGGTAAAATCCTCACCGCCGGTGGCATCGACCCCCACATCCACTTCATCTGCCCCCAACAGGTAGAAGAAGCCCTGATGAGCGGCATCACCACCATGCTCGGCGGCGGCACCGGCCCGGCCACCGGCACCAACGCCACCACCTGCACACCCGGTGCCTGGCACATGGGCAAAATGCTGCAAGCCGTTGACAGCCTGCCCATGAACATCGGCTTTTTGGGCAAAGGCAACGCCAGCCTGCCCGAAGGGCTAGAAGCGCAAATCAAAGCCGGAGTCATCGGCCTCAAACTGCACGAAGACTGGGGCACCAGCCCGGCCAGCATCGACAACTGCCTGACCGTGGCGGACCAGTACGACATCCAAGTGGCCATCCACACCGACACCCTTAATGAATCCGGCTTTGTGGAAGACACGCTAGCCGCCTTCAAAGGCCGCTGCATCCACACCTTCCACACCGAAGGCGCGGGCGGCGGCCACGCACCCGACATCATCACCGCCTGCTCCAAGGATTACGTACTGCCGTCGTCCACCAACCCGACCCGGCCCTACACCGTAAACACCGTGGACGAACACCTAGACATGTTGATGGTGTGCCACCACTTGGACCCCAACATCCCCGAAGACGTGGCCTTCGCCGACTCCCGCATTCGCCGGGAAACCATCGCCGCCGAAGACATCCTGCACGACATTGGCGTGATCTCCATGATCTCCTCCGACTCACAGGCCATGGGCCGGGTAGGCGAAGTGGTGTGCCGTACCTGGCAAACCGCCCACAAAATGAAAGTGCAACGCGGCCTGCTGCCGGAAGACCAAGAACGAGGCGCCGACAACTTCCGCGCCAAACGCTACATCGCCAAGTACACCATCAACTCCGCCATCACCCACGGCATCGCCCACGAAGTCGGCTCGGTGGAAGTGGGCAAGCTGGCGGACTTGGTGCTCTGGAGCCCCGCGTTCTTTGGCGTGAAACCGGCCACCATCCTCAAGGGCGGCATGATTGCGGCAGCCCCCATGGGTGACCCGAATGCCTCGATCCCCACACCGCAGCCGGTGCATTACCGCCCCATGTTCGGTGCCTTCGGCAAAGCCGCCAGTGCCACCCGCCTGACCTTCGTCAGCCAGGCCGCGCTGGACGCCAACATTGGCGAAGAGCTGGGGCTGGACAGCCCGTTGTCTGCCTGCAAAGGCGTGCGGGGCGTGCGCAAGAAAGACATGAAACTGAACGACGCGTGCCCGCACATCACTGTGGACCCGCAAACCTACGAAGTGCACGCAGACGGCGAACTGCTCACCTGTGAGCCCGCCACCGAACTGCCCCTGGCCCAGCGCTACCATCTTTTTTAAGCCGGGAATTGGAGAACCGATTATGTTGGAACTAACAAAACGCCTTGGCGATGTGAACCACGCCGGGATCGACCCCGGCGAGATTCTGGACAACCTGACTTTGCCCTACGAGCTGCGCATCCGCGGCCGTTTGCGGGCCACCACCGAAACCAACGTGGATGTAGGCCTGTTTCTGGACCGCGGCCCGGTGCTGCGCGACGGCGACCTGCTGCAAGCCAAAACCGGCGAGATCGTCCGCATCCGCGCGGCGGAAGAACAGGTAGTCACCGCCCGCATTGAAAACGGCCAACCTCTGGCGCGCCTGTGCTACCACCTGGGCAATCGCCACGTAACGCTCGCCATCGGCATGGACGAGCAGGGTGCCTACGTGCGCATCACCCCGGACCACGTGCTGGAAGAACTGGCGGAACGTTTGGGCGCAACCCTGACCCACCACACCGCCCCGTTCGACCCGGAACCCGGTGCCTACACCCAAGCCGGGTATTCCCATGGCCACGGCCTCAGCCATTCACACGATCACGACCACGGGCACAGCCATGGCCACCGTCACGAACATGCCCACTGAGGCTCCAATCCCGCAGGGGAGTGATCTGGCCTTGCTGGGCCTGATGCAACTGGTCAGCCCGGCACTGCCCATCGGTGCCTTTGCGTGGTCCCAAGGTTTGGAAAGCGCCTTTGAACTGGGTTGGGTGAACAACGAAGCCGAACTGGCCCAGTGGATTGAAGGCGTACTGGAAGACGGCCTAAGCCGCTGCGAATTGCCTCTACTGGTGCGTTTGCAGAGCGCCTGGGCCGACAGCGATGCCGAAGCGCTGGCGCAGTGGAACGACTGGCTGCACGCCACCCGGGAAACCGCCGAACTGAGCGACGAAGACAGCCGCTTAGGCGCGGCCCTCGTGACGCTGCTGCGCAACCTGGAACTGCTGTCCGAGCCACACCTGATACCGGAAGACCCCGGCTACATCACCATGTTCGCCTGGGTTGCCCACAAACGGTACGTGCCCGTGCGCCAAACGCTGCTCGGCTTCGCCTGGGCCTGGCTGGAAAACCAGCTCGCCGTGGCCTGCAAAGCGCTGCCCCTTGGCCACACCTCTGCCCAACGCATCATCGAACAGTTACGGCCACAACTGGCGGCCGCCGTAGACATTGCGCTGGAACGAGACGATCACGAACTCGGGCCCATCCTGCCGGGATTGGCGCTCGGAAGTGCCTTACACGAAACACAGTATTCACGGCTTTTCAGAAGCTGAAGACACATTGAGGAGACATAGCCATGACACATTGTTTGAGAGTTGGAGTTGGCGGCCCGGTAGGATCTGGTAAAACCGCCTTGCTGCGCCAGTTGTGCAAAGCCCTGCGCAACCACTACAACATCGCCGTGGTCACCAACGACATCTACACCCGGGAAGACGCCGATTTCCTGCTGCGCCACGAAGCGCTGGACGCAGACCGTATCCTCGGCGTGGAAACCGGCGGCTGCCCGCACACCGCCATTCGCGAAGACGCTTCCATGAACCTGGCGGCCATCGACGACCTGCAAAACCGCCACCCGGATCTGGAACTGGTGCTGGTGGAATCCGGCGGCGACAACCTGTCTGCCACCTTCAGCCCGGAACTGAGCGACCTCACCCTGTACGTGATCGACGTATCCGCCGGCGACAAGATCCCCCGCAAAGGCGGCCCCGGCATCACCAAATCCGACCTGCTGATCATCAACAAAATCGACATCGCCGAACAGGTACACGCCTCCCTAGACGTCATGGAACGGGACAGCAAAAAAATGCGCGGCGAACGCCCCTTCGTGTTTACCAATCTATACGACGGGGTGGGGCTGGAAACCATCATCAGCTTCATCCTTGAGCGCGGCATGCTGCCGGAGAGACGCCCCGAAAAACTGGCCAAAGAAGCCTGAGCAACCGAACCAAAACGATATTAGAACCACCAGGAGCAACACCATGAAACTGACTTCAAAACTACTCACCGCCGCCGTGCTTCTAACCGCCTCTGCATCCGCCATGGCCCACCCCGGCCACACCGAAGGCGGCTTCACCAGCGGCTTGCTGCACCCGATGCTGGGCCTGGACCACCTGCTGGCCATGGCAGCCATAGGCTTCTGGAGCGTGCGCCAGAGCAAGCTCATGAAAAACGCGACTCCAGCCTTCGTGATCGGCGGTATGGTGGTTGGCGCAGCTCTAGCCTGGGCTGGCCTAACCATGCCCGGCGTTGAAACCGGCATAACCTTCTCGGTACTGGTGGCCGGTATCCTTATTGCCACTTTGGCGAAACTACCGACTGCCGTGGGTGGCACATTAGTTGGTGCCTTCATGTTGTTCCACGGCTTTGCCCACGGCGCGGAAATGCCCGAAGGCGCAACACTGGCGGGCTATTTGGCTGGCTTCTCAATCGCCACCCTTGCCATCACTTTGGCTGGGCGTGGGCTGGGTAGCCTGATGTTGAAAGCGGACAGCCGGTTTAGCCGCGGAGTGGGTGGTGTGCTGGCGGTTGCGGGGGCGTATTTGGCGGCGGCTTGAGGCCGTTGCTAGTTTATAGAGTGCCCCGCCATACCTGACTGCACGACAAATTCCTCCCGAAGCCTCAACAGCAAATTCGTGCGTTCGTCGCGAATTTGCTGCTTTTCAGATTGACTATATAGGAAGTTTCCTGAAAATTAGGTAGTGTATGTTTACACACAAGGGAACTTGCCGCTGTTAGGGACGACAGATGGATTTCAGTTTGCTGCTTTAGCTTTTTTCGAATCTCTTTCGCCCCTTTTACCGCTGGTTTTTCCTGGTGCCTTGTTTAGATCTTTTGATCGAAGGTGGTTTTCGCACGCCTTTGTATTTTGGCGGCCTTGCAGATGCTCTGCGACAAGATCATTGCCAGTGCTTCATTATTGCAATAATGCGGAGGTCACGCGATTACATCAGGGGTGAAGTAGAGATGCTTGCA
Organism: Marinobacter sp. MDS2; assembly: GCF_030718085.1. Lineage (NCBI taxonomy): Bacteria > Pseudomonadati > Pseudomonadota > Gammaproteobacteria > Pseudomonadales > Marinobacteraceae > Marinobacter > Marinobacter sp. MDS2. The sequence goes on along the minus strand of NZ_JAVAJF010000001.1, from coordinate 1,113,228 downwards.
AGCTGCTGATTCTAATGCATAAATGATGCTGAATAATCTAGGGGTAGGCGCGGATGATTGAAGTCACTTTTGTGCAATAACGAAGCGCTCTATCTAATCACTGTTATGACTCTATGAGGTCTTTGTGCAGGTTTTAGAGTCGAGTCCATGGGACTGGATGTTATTCAGAGATGAAGGGAAGCTGTTTTTCACGGTTCTGTGTGGGTCAGTGGCGATGTACTCCGTGGACATTCAATTGTCTGAGTCCGAGGTCACCGAATATGACAACCGAAATCGAGAGGCTTTGGTGTCATTGGCCACGAAGATCCGAATGAATCCCGAAAGTTATAGTGATCGTCACATTAAAAATTTCGATGGCCATGAAGTGTCTTCTTAGGCAGTGGCCGGCTAGGGAGCAGGCGAACTTCGCAAGTCATAACAAGTCGCTGTAGTGCGCGGCCGATGGCCGCCGGACGCCCTTTTTATTGCGGCTTCGCCTCCATTGCAAGGGCGCCGCTAAGCTAAGCGTTTAAGTGTCACTAGGAGTAAATATGTCTGACAAGGAAGGTTTGGTTACTCTCACGCGAAGTTTCTTTTCTAAACACTGGGGTAGTGAGGCATCTTTACCACAGTGGGATTTTTCCTGGGAATGGCGCGGCCCTGTACCAAATTATTTGGTCGGTGGAGTCTATGCGCTGTTAAAGGGCGATGAGGTTCTTTACGTTGGCTTAGGCAATAGTCGTGGTGGAGGTATTTATCAGGATCGCGGCATCAGCCGTCGACTGATGGCGCATGTGATCAAGGCAGCACCTTCCGGATCCAGTAAGGACAGTGTCCTCCGCGAACGTTGGGAAGCGGTGGGAGTAACTAGAGTGGCCACTTTGGGATTTCCGAAGGAACTAAACTACCTCGCTCCTGCCTTGGAGGATTTCCTGATCGGTAAGCTAAATCCACCTGAGAACAGCGTTAAGCGGCAAAACACTTAACCAACCGCGTAAGGCAGACGCCCCTGATGGGCCGCCGCTTCGCTCATCGTTAGCAATAGGGAGTTAAATGGACGATTTCGAGATCACTTGGTACATGCAAGAGCTCTCAATGCACTCATTGGGTGTAGAGCACGAATTTATGAATATGCTACAAGTCGCCTCGAATCCAGAGACAAGGCAACAAAGATTAGTGTGGTTTCACCTAACCTCTTGTCTGGCGCATGCTGCAATGATGTCGAAATATTTGTCTCCTGTACGTCCTCAAGGTGTCTCGCGTGAGAGAAAACGGACGCTTCGGCGGCTTCTAGAGGTAGCTGACGATTCTGAAATCCTTTCCCGAGCAGCTCGCGATAACATCGAGCATTTTGACGAAAGGGTTGATAATTGGGTTGGCGAGGATTGCGGTGGAATTCTTGAAGTGGTTTTACCAAACCGCCGTGGATACGAAATTCTTGACGGTGACAATAAACGTATAAAGCGAGTGCTTCTCGCTGAAGAACTCATTTTTATCACAGAGAACCGGGATGGCAGTAAGCTAGAAATTCCGCTTGAACCGGTAGTTGAGGAAGCAAAGAGAATTGGGTCACGAGCTGGAGACTGGATTCAGGATAATTCTCCCTACCATTTCATTTACCCTGCTCAGCAATGCTAACCAGTCATTCCAGTTCGTTCCGGCCCTGACGGGCCTCCACCGGACGGCCTTTTCTCCGCTTCGCTACGCAAAGGCCGCCGCTGAATATTGGCGTTAAAGGCTAAAGGGAGTTATCGGTGAACAAGGAAGACCTATCCCCAGAAGACCAAGCCTACTACAAGCGTTTTGAGTTCAAGCCGTTACGAGTATTGCTGTATCTGCTGGCAGTAATTTACTTGGTGTTTGTTTATGCAGTCGGTGGTTCCCAATTCAGTGGAGGCTTTTTCAGCGGCATGGTCGGAACCTTTGTTCTGATTCAGGGTATCGACCTCTCTCAAAGACGACTGATCGTCATTGGCGGATTCCTGACAGTTGTGAGCGTCATCCAGACAATATCAACGGTGTTGTAATGACTACCGAGCGCTCACTGAAAAAGCCTTTAACAAATAGTTGTAGTACGTTTCGGGCCTGGCGGCCCTACACCGGACGCCCATTTCGCTGCGCTACATGGGCGCCTCTAAACAAGGGCGTTAACTGCCTTTATCTATGAATATCGTAACCTGGAACTGTAATGGAGCATTGAGGCGAAAGCTTGCAGAAGCGGAGAGTTTGCAAGCTGATGTCTTGGTGGTTCAGGAATGTGAAGACCCTGCGCTATCGACCCCTGCATACAGGGAGTGGGCCGGTGAGTACCTATGGGTGGGTGAGTCAAAGAATCGTGGTATTGGCATCTTTCCCCGAAACGGTCATCGAGTAGAAAAGTTAAATTGGAGCGGTAGCTTTTCTGTACCGGGGCTGTTCAGCAAAAGCGAAACACTGAGTTGGAAAACAGAAGATCTCAGGCTTTTTCTTCCCTTCACTATTAACAACGAGCTTACCGTGCTGGCCGTGTGGACAAAGGGGCGCAATGACGAAGCATTTGGTTACATGGGGCAATTTTGGAAGTATCTTCAGATCCATCGTGAAGACCTTAGCAAGCCAAAAACAGTCATTCTCGGTGATTTTAATAGCAATGTGCGCTGGGATAAGCCTGATCGGTGGTGGAATCACTCGGACGTAATTGCCGAGCTTAGAGCGATGGGATTCGAGAGCCAGTACCATCGAATTTTCGGTGAAAATCAGGGAAGCGAGACCATCCCAACATTTTTCCTCCAGCGGAACCGCGAAAAGGCGTACCACATTGATTACGCTTTTACTTCGCATGATTTGACTGAAGAATGTACTTTGCAGATCGGCCAGCATGATGACTGGATTTCAACAAGTGATCATGTTCCATTGACGCTGATCACCAACAGTTAACAAAGTGGTCAACGGGACGCTGGGCCTCCAACCGCTGCGCAGTTCGCGGTAGGTTATGCGGGCATCATAGGGAATGCAAAAAGATCTATTTTCGAACCGACATAGGACGTTGAGAAATGAAATGGGCTTTCATCGACTACGAGAACGTAGGCAATCTAGGTAAGGTCAATCTCTCAGAGTATGAGCGGGTCATCGTGTTCCTTGGCGCCAAGCAGCCCAAGCTGGACTTCATGGATACGAAGTACGATAAACCGATCAATATGGTAGTCATTCAGCTAAAGGCTTCGCAGGCGAATAATCTCGATTTCCATCTTGCCTATTACCTCGGAAAGTTCGATGCTCAGACCGACCGAGCGGTGGCGTTTGAGGTGATCAGCAACGATTCGGGGTTCTCGCCGCTGATTGCTCACATCAAGTCCAGTGGGCGTGTATGCAAGCAGGTGAAAATTGCTGGTGCTTCTGGTGAAACTCAGAAGCTGATAAAAAACTTATCTGCCCGACCAAAAGAGAAGCGACCGCAGAAGGTTACAAGCCTTCGCAACCACATCGCTTCTCACCTCCGGCTCCAGGGAAACGAGGTAGCTATTCAGAAAGCCCTTAACCAATTGGTACAGGCTAAGTTTCTAAAGGTGTCTGATACCGGCGTGGAGTATTTGGCCTGAAGAGAAAACTCTGCCACCCTGAAAAAGTCCATCAAGGAGAATACACCCGTGTATATCCTGTAGTCGATTCGTGAGGTATTGGAAAATGAGTAATGAAACTCTGAGTGCCGAGGAACTTGGCAACAAGCTGCTTCAATCGGTTAAAGAGATGAAAGCTGGCAATGCTGCTCGCGTCAGTCGTGTGGAGCCAAATGAGGTCGCAGAAGCGCGTGGCAAGACTGGCCTCACACAGCGGGAGTTCGCTGAGGTGCTTCATATTTCCCCGCGCACGCTGACCTCTAAATAGCTCAACCACGAGTATTTTATGAAATTCCTAATCCTCGCCATTTTCGCCACCATCACCGCTTTCCTTATCTGGCGCAGCAAACAAAATACCGATCCCTCCGAGCAAGCCTGCGCCATCGAAATCGGCAACCTACTCAAAGCCAATCCCGATGCTAATCCCCAAGCCATTGCCGATATCTTCATAAAACACAGCATTGATCCTTCGCGCTGCCAGAACGTGGGCGCAATGGTCATGCCGCAGTTACGCAAAAATGGCTTGAAGCCGGAAGATGCTCGCATTGTGATGGGGCAGGTTAGGGCGGCTTACCCTCTCGTTCGCTAGGCCTCTGTTCAGGCCTGTTGAGGTGGCAGCAACGCCTGCACCTCGTCACCAAGTGCCACCTCGCCCCCTTTTACCACTCGCGCGGTAATCCCGCCGTGCCCGCGCATGGCGTTATAGCCACCGGGCCCAAGCGTTGTTTCCATTTTGCTGCAGGGGTGGCATTGGCCGGTGTATTCCAGCACCACGCTGCCAATTTGAAACGTTTTGCCTTTCAGCGCCAGCAGGTTCAGGCCAGAGACTACGATGTTGCGCCGGAACACTTCGGGTTCTATGGCGTCTCGCTGTAGGAAGGAGCCAATGGTGTGAAGGTGTTCTTGCTGAATCAGGGTGACTTGGCGTTTACTGGTTTCGCGCCCAGCGAATCGGTCGCCTTCCAGGCCCGTGCCTGGGGTGATCGCCACGCGCTCGATTGCCTGCATGGGCTCACCGCGAGCGGGGCGGATGCCAATCCATTCCACGCGCCCGCGCTGGGGGAGGGTGTCTAGCAGGGTTTGAAGTGGAGTTGGTTCAGACATGGGCAAGCGCTCGCACGCAGTCGCGGAACAGCTCCGCCGAGAAAAACCGGTGCTCCCCAGGTTGTTCTGCCACCAATAGCTGGCCGCCGGATTCGCGGATGCCGCCCTCGATCATCAGGTTATCGCTCATCTCGAAGTCTTCAATGGCGTGGCCGTGTTTCTCTTGGTCGGCAGCTCCGGCGCGGTCGCGATAGTTCTGGCTGTCCAGAGTGAATCCGACAGCGGGTTTGCCCTGGCCAATCATGTAGCCGACTTCAAACACGGTGCCCGGGTCTGCGCTGATGCCCCGAAACGGCGTGAGGTTGGCAATGATGGCGTCGCAACTGTCCATCAGTTCGCGGTTGGCCTGGTAGATTCGGTGGCCGCGTTCGGGTTTGGCCTCGTGATCTGAAAATGTCAGGGCGGTGTCCAGTGGGTCTACGCCTTCGTATCCGGCTTCCTGAAGAATGCGCTTTTTCTCGGCCACGATGGCTTTGTGTTCTTCGGCGGGGAAGAACACTTCGGGGCCTGCGAGGTAGATGCGTTTTGGTGTTGTCATGTGACCCTCGGCTTTTACTGCAGTTGATGGGTCAGTTTACGTGTCCAGTGCTGCTTTGTGGATAGGTCCGTAATTCGCCGCTGTAGGTAGGCCTTTATTTCTATTTGGCGGTGCATCGTCCATTTTTGCATCAACTTTCCCGAGCCCTTGTGGTACGTGGCTTATGAATGGTTAACCCTAGGTTCCCAACACAGTTATCCACAGCTTTTGTGAGTAAAGTTAGTGTCAGCTTTGAGTTCAGCCGTGCTATGGGAACTATACGTTGACCAGTTTGGCTATTTTGGGGTCACACAGGCGGCCGCTTGAGGCCGACCGAAAGCTTGTCTTTTTAAACAAAAGCGAACATTCTAGTCACGCCTTCCCTCCGCCTCCGAAAGCACCACTGCCAAATCCTCGGGCACCGGCATGGGTGCAAACGCGCTGACGTTTGCACGACCGGTGTTTCCGACCGGAACCCAAATTCGGGAAAAGACCAGGGCGGCAATGGTTCGGGTCAACTGCCCCAGCACCTCACGAACGTCTCTTGTTCGCCAACCCAGTCTGAGCATCCGTAAGTGGGTTGCAGCGTGCGCCAGAGCATATTTCTGGCTGAGGATATGGGCACGTTCCAGATGGGTGAAGGCTGTCTGGAAATCGCCTGCGCCTTCCGCCCTGCCTGTCGCCTCAAGCTCCGCAATATAGGATGGCTTCAGTTCACTGTGCATTGATGTTTACTCCCCGTAGATTGGCAACGGCAAGCCGATAATCGACCGCCTGCCCCCGAAAGGTTCAGCCTTTCAGTGCCAGTATGCGTTTGGCACCCATCAAGACGATGCCACCGACAATTCCGCCAATAATCAGATCTGGGTAGTTGGACCCGGTCCAGGCAACGAGCAGCCCCGCAAGTATTACCCCCAGGTTGATGACCACGTCGTTGGCTGAAAATATCCAGCTGGCTTTCATGTGAGCACCGCCTTCACGGTGTTTTGCGATCAGGAGCAGGCAACTGATATTCGCAATGAGAGCAACAGAGGCGACGGCCATCATCATTAACGACTGAGGATCACTGCCGAACAGAAAACGTCTGCTAACTTCAACCAATACCCCAGCGGCAAGGATAAGCTGGAGGATGCCTGCCACATGGGCCGCTCTGACCTGCATTTTGATGCCGTGCCCAACGGCGTAAAGTGCGAGACCGTAGACGGCGGCATCGGCAAGCATGTCTAGCGAGTCTGCAATCAGGCCAGCGGACTGGGCGATCAGGCCCATCGTCATCTCGACCAGAAACATCAGGCCGTTGATTGCCAGCAGTATCCATAAAGTGCCGGATTCTTCGCTTTCGTTGGCCTTAGAAGATTCAGCCGCTCTGACGGATTCAGCGCTGGCGTCTTCTGTCCGCTGCAAGGAAGCACCCAGGCCCAGGTTTTCCAGTTTGCTGGTAATAGGACCGGTTTCTCCATGGTGGATAATTTCCAATGTACGACCCGATAAATCGAATGACAGCGACTGAATGTTTTCAACGCCAGTCAGTGCCATTCGAATCATTCGCTCTTCCGAGGGACAATCCATTTTTGGTATTTTGTAGGTGCTTAGCTGGCTACCTGTTTCGGCGGTGGCGCGTCCCTGAAACTTGTCATCTACGACAGAGTCTTCACTACCACACTGCCCATTGCAGGGTTTGCTCATTTTCTCGGCTCCGGTTTTCGTACAAATGATGCAATTTAAAACCCTGTAGCCACTACAGGGTCAATAACTAATCTACACTAGTAGTCGTCAAAATCGGCGTTTGTCTGGATAAAGATCTACAATGATAAGTGCGATGGTGTGGACGTCTAATTTTATTTCGAGGGTAAACTTTATGATTTCATTTAAAGGACTTACAGCAACCGCTGCGTTGTTGGTTTTTCCTGCATTCGTACTAGCGCATGGTGATCAAGGCTCATGGCAAGGGCATGGTCCTGGCATGATGATGGATCAGGAGCAAATGCAGCAGATGCACCAGAACTGGTCCCACATGAACCAGCTGATGCAACGCATTCCTGATGAAGCTTCACCGCAAGAACGGCAACGATTGATGCGAGAACACAGGGAGGCGATGCAAGAGCAAATGGGTTTTATGCATCACGGTATGATGGGCCCCGGCATGATGCGTGGACAAAACGGCATGATGGGAGGTCAGCACATGATGAACGGCGGCGGTAAATCAAAGAATGGTGGTAGTCTGTCTAACGAGAAACAAATTCAGATGATGCAGGAGCGCATGGATCAAATGCAGCTGATGATGGAGCAAATGCTGCAATACCAGCAGAATCTAAAGGTAGAGTGATCGAGAAGCCTTCAAATACCTCTATTTAACAGACGCATAGTTTCTGGCGAGTTTGATAGGCTGACGTTTGTGAAAACGGCGCAGTAGCTGGGTTTCGGTCGCAACGAAATCCGTGGCCTGTTACGGCTGGAAGATGGCACTCTGGGCATCACTTCGAATGTTCGCTTTGCGACCAAGGCATCCACTGAACTTAGTAAACAAAAGCGAACATTCGATTTTATCTTAATAATTCGATAGAAACGCGTAAACCGCTACAGGACTTAGTCGAAAAGCTGATTTTACCTTCATAGCGAGTCACTATATCTCGAACGATAGCAAGACCGAGACCGTGCCCAGGTGTTTGCTCATCTAGCCGCAGACCCCTTTGGCCCAAACTGGCTAAATCCTTGTGATTAACCCCTGGGCCATCATCAGCAACAACTATTCGCTTAAAGCCGCTGCCTTGTTCGACAGAGAGCTCTACGCATCTCGAAGACCATTTGCCAGCATTGTCGAGTAAGTTGCCCAATACTTCATTAAGATCATGTTCTTCTATTGGCCATCGGCTGTCTTCAGGCAGAGAACTCGATAGTTCAAACGACTTTTCCGGATATAAACGACCGAGCATCCACAAAAGATCTCGTGCCTGTTTTATGGGGTAGGCGCTTTTTCCAATCTGGGGCCCTGCAAAACGGCTTCGACGCATTTCAGCTTCTAATTGCCTGTCGATATCGCTTAATCGCTCCGCCATCTGGCGCCTTAGATTGGTGTCGATAGGACGTGTGTCGTCTTCCAGTATCTGCCGGACGGCTGCGATGGGGGTTTTGACGCTATGAGACAGGTTTGCGAGAGCGTCCCTGGAGCGCTCCAGTCGCTGATCTAAGGAGTCCAGCAACTGATTTAGTTGAAGAACCAGCGGGTGGAACTCCTCTGGCGACTGAACGTTGATTCGGGAGATCTCTCCGTCCTGGAGTCTTTTTAATGCGGCTTTGAGTGTGACAACCGGTCGCATGGACATCGTGATACCGAACCAGAGCACGGCGACCAAGAGCATAATCAACAGAACTGATACTACGGCGGTCCAGGCATGAAGTGCAGCTTGGCTGCGTTTCAGCGCACCCAGATCTTCAGAAACGATTACGACGATGGGTGTTTCACCGACCTGAAAAGACTTTCGGTAGGCGAGGATGTCTAAGGGAGTATCAGTGGTTTCGGCATCTTCTACGCGAACGGTTCCGTCTTCTTCGTTTTCAATCAGAGGCGTTAACAAGGGCTCCCAAGTATCGGGTGAAATGATGGTCTGTTCGGGTGTATGTATGGCAAAGGCATGATGAAAAACATCCTGGAAATAATCGCCCGTCTGGAGAGTGTCAACTTCACCATTCGCGTCGCGAATCTGGTGTTCAAGGAAAGCGACTTCATCTTTCAGTCGGCTTTCAACGAACTCCCGGGACATTCGGTCGAGTAGCAAACCATGGACCAACCACGCTACCCCCATTAGACCAATTCCGGCGGGCAGTAACAGCGCAAGCAAGGTTCCTTTTACGGACGCAGGCTTTTTAAGGAATCGCATTAAAAATGTACCCCTGGCCGCGTCGTGTTGAGATGGTTTCGCTGCCCACTAGCTTCCTTAACCTCCGAATATACGCCTCAATGACGTTTTCACTCGGGCTATCATTCAAGTTGTAAAGCTGTTCCATTAGTTGTTCTTTGGAAAAGACGTGGCCAGGGCGGCTCATCAAACAACGTAGCAGCCGGAATTCGGTGCCGGTAAGTGTATGTTCCACGCCGTCGTCCATCTTGAGGCTTTGGCGGTTTTCGTCCAGTTCAAAGCGGCCGGCTTTAACCTGAGTATGGACCCTTCCTTCACTTCGACGCACGAGTGCGTTGAGGCGTGCGATTAGCTCTTCTGTCTGAAAAGGTTTTGCCAGGTAATCGTCTGCCCCGGCTTTCAAGCCGTTAACCTTATCCTGCCAATCGCCTCTCGCGGTCAGAATCAAGACCGGACAGCTGACGTGATTCGTTCGCCACTTTCTCAATACGTCCAGCCCGTTGCCATCAGGTAGACCCAGGTCCAGAACAACAGCACGGTAATCCTCTTGCTCACCCAGAACGACGGCTTCTCGGGCACTGGGAGTTGTATCAACGCTGAAACCTGCTTTTCCCAACTGCCTGACCAGACCCTCAGCAAGCAAGCGGTCATCTTCGACGAGCAGTAAACGCATGAGTTTTTCCTTCTATGTATGGTCCGCGGTCGAAAGTGTGACTGATTAACCTGAATTCAGCCTGAACGGAAAATAGTTCGAGTTTTTCAGAAAGAATTCAGGTTAGTGAGAGAAGGTAACAACCGATTCTGGACATTGTTCAAGATTGGGGCTCAATCCTGCAGTGTTTTTCGAGCAATATTTTACAGAGGATAAAAAGATGAATGCATCAAAACTATTCGTAGCGGGTATGGCGCTTTCAATGTCGGCAACAGCGTTTGCGGCTGGCGCCCATGACGGTGGCCACGGGCACGGCGCTACAAGCGGTGAACCTGGCAAAGCGTCGGAGGCCAGCCGAACCGTAACTGTCGAGATGTACGACAACTACTACGAACCCGAAGAAATCAGTGTAAAGCCGGGTGAAACCGTTCGCTTCGTGGTGGAGAACAAGGGAAACCTCGTCCATGAGTTCAATGTTGGCACTCCCGACATGCACGAAGCTCATCAAGAGGAAATGATGATGATGGTTGAGCATGGCGTCATCCAGGGCGGCAAGCTGAACCACGACATGATGAATATGGATATGGGGAATGGCCATTCCATGAAGCATGACGACCCGAACAGCGTGTTGCTGGAACCGGGCCAAAGTAAAGAAGTGGTATGGAAGTTCTCTGATAAAGGCAATATCGAATTTGCCTGCAACGTGCCGGGCCACTATCAGGCCGGGATGTACGGTGAGGTCAATTTCGAGTAACTCGCTTAACTGAGGTCCGCGAGCGCGGGGCTGAGACACGTTTCTCGGCCCGGCTTCAATGACGTGTAGTTCGGAGCAACACAGATGAAACCACGCTTTTTGACAGGGCTTTTGAGCCTGCTGATGCCAGCCATGGTTCTGGCCGGCGAATACGACCTTACGGTCGACCGGGTAAAAATTGATACCGGCGATTTCGTGAAGGAAGGCATTGGATACAACGGGAAATCCCCCGGGCCAGTGATGCGCTTCAAGGAAGGCGAAAACGTCAAGATCAACGTGACCAACAACCTGGATGAGATGACGTCCATTCACTGGCATGGTTTGATCCTTCCTTTTGATCAGGACGGCGTGCCCGGAATCAGCTTCCCAGGTATCAAACCGGGTGAAACCTTCACCTACGAATTCCCAATCCAACAGGCGGGCACCTACTGGTTCCACAGCCATTCAGGCTTCCAGGAGCCAGATGGCGCTTATGGTTCTATTGTTATTGAGCCTGAAGGTCGTGAGCCGTTTCGCTACGATCGGGAATACGTGGTGCAGCTCACCGACAAACACCCCCATTCCGGTGACCGCATCATGCGCAACCTGAAAATGATGCCGGATTACTACAACCGCGAGCAGCAAACCGTTGGCGAGTTTTTCTCGGACGTTTCAAAAAATGGTCTGATGAACACCGTCAGTGACCGTATGGCCTGGGGTGGTATGCGGATGATGAAGGCGGACGTTGAGGACTTGCAGGGCTTTACGGGCCTGATCAACGGCAAAGGGCCGGACCAAAACTGGACGGGACTCTTTGAACCAGGCGAGCGCATTCGGTTGCGTTTTATCAATTCCTCGGCCATGACCTACTTCGACATCCGGATTCCAGGTCTGGACATGACTGTTGTGCAGGCTGATGGCAACAACGTTCAGCCGGTTAGTGTGGATGAATTCCGGATTGGTGTGGCGGAAACCTACGATGTGATCGTCCGACCGAAAGATGAGCAGGCCTACACCATATTTGCCGAATCCATGGGGCGTTCGGGCTATGCCAGAGCGACACTGGCCCCAGAAGAGGGCATGGAAGCAGCCGTCCCGCAACTGCGTGAACCGGCCCGCCTGACCATGGCCGACATGAGCGGTATGCATGGCATGGACCATGGCAGCATGGCCGGAATGGATCATGGCGACATGGATATGAGCAGCTCAGAAGGGATGGGCGGAATGGACCATTCTTCGATGGAGGGAATGGATCACTCGAATATGCAAGGAATGGATCATTCCGACATGGAAGGCATGGATCACGGTTCCATGGCGATGGGTAAAAAAGAAGGTCCAAGCGATCCCTTCTACGCCAAGGGTAGTGGCCTCGTACCTACCGCAGCCAATGGCGGTAAGTTCTTGTCCTACGCTGACCTGAAGGCTCAGGACCCGTTGTATGAAGACCGCGAACCGACCCGGGAAATTGAGCTTCGTTTGACCGGCAATATGGAGCGTTATACCTGGAGCATTAATGGCGTCAAGTACGAAGACGCAGACCCAATTCGTCTCAAATACGGTGAGCGAGTTCGCTTCAAATTCGTGAACGAGACCATGATGACTCACCCCATGCACCTGCACGGTATGTGGTCCATTCTCGATGTTGGTGCAGACCAATGGAACCCGATCAAGCACACGGTCAGTGTGCAGCCAGGCACCACGGTTTACATGGAAACCGAGGTCGACGAGCCCGGTCAGTGGGCGTTCCACTGTCACCTGTCCTATCACGCGGCCGCTGGTATGTTCCGCAAGGTCATTGTTGAAGGTGGGCCAGAGTCGACGCAGGCCAAAACAGACGTGATTGCCAAAGATGGAGGTGAGGTATGAGCTGTATTCGATCAATTGTCGCAGTCAGCTTCCTTGCCTCTATTGGTGTTTCAACGGCGGTGACAGCTCAGGAAATGATCTCAGACACGACCGCTCGAAAACAGCCGCTCACAACCTGGGGTGTTCAATTCGAGGAATTTGAGTACCGCTACAGCGACGATGACGAGGAGCTGGGCGTCTGGAATGCGGATGCCTTCTATGGCACCGACGACTTTAAAGTCCGGCTGCTCACAACCGGGGAGTACGAGATAGAGGAGCAGGCCTACGAAACGCTGGAAAACCAGCTGGTCGGCCAGATCCCTATCTCCAAATTCTTCGACGCCAAAGCGGGCGTGCGTTTCGATACGCCCGAAGGGCCGGACCGTACGTATGCGGTTCTCGGTGTGGCCGGGCTGGCGCCCCAATGGTTTGAGATCGATGCAAATCTGTATGTCAGCAAGGATGGCGATACGTCAGCCGAACTGGACGCTGAGTACGAATTGCTGTTCACCAACTACTGGATTTTGGCGGCAACGCTGGATGCCTCAGTAGCTTTCAGTGAGGATGAAGAGATCGGCGTCGGCAAGGGATTAGTTTCCACCGAAACCGGCCTCCGGCTCAGCTACGACCTGATCGACCGTGCGTTCTCACCCTACGTGGGTGTGGTGCACGAGCGTAAGTATGGCGATAGCGCCGACCTGGCCGAGGCGGACGGCGGTGGCACAGAAGACTGGTTTGCCGTGATCGGCGCTCGAATCGCATTCTGATGCTGATGGGCCATGGGGAAACCCACGGCCCTTTTTCGTCTATGATTTGATGTAACTCAAATCCACCGAAAGTCTGTGTCCATTTTCAGCCGCAGTTCAGATTGAAGTGTTTTGATACAGGGAGAAGTCATCAGGAAGAGAGGTGTCACCCCATGACCAAAGCACACAAAGCAACCAATCAGGAGCAGTTTTTGTTGCGCCGAAAAATGGCCGTCGAGGGGCTTGGAGAGGATCAGTGGGATGGGCTCATCCACGATCTTAATCGCCACCCCTGCGTTGATTTCGCCGAGCGTAAGCCAAATGGCACATTGCAGGTGACGTACGACGGAACCCACTGGTCCGTCGATGAATTACTGGAACTGATCAAGGCTTACGGTGGCCAATTGAAAACCGGATGGTGGACCCGGCGCAAATTGGCTTGGTACCGGGTTACCGACGACAACGTCCGGGCAAATGCCAAGCATGAGCCGTTCTGCTGTTCCAAGATTCCACCCATGAAAAAATAACAGGAGGTTGAATGAACAGGGAGGAAGATCGAACTACCCGCTACCAGGAGGGCAGTCTCACTTTACCAGGGACAGTCATGCTGGGTACCGGCGTCATGATTGGCGCCGGTATTTTTGCTCTGACCGGGCAGATGGCGCAGATGACCGGCGTTCTTTTCCCGCTGGCCTTTCTCGCGGCGGCCTTGATTGTTGGCTTCAGCGCGTATTCCTATATCAAGATTTCCAACGCCTACCCGTCGGCCGGGGGCATTGGCATGTACTTGCATAAAGCCTATGGAAACCGGCTGCCAACGGCATTCAACGCCCTGTTGATGTACTTTTCCATGGTGATCGCCCAGAGCTTCCTGGCCCGGACATTCGGCTCCTACACCATGCAACTTTTCGGCGGGGATGACAGTGGCCGCATGGTGCCCATTCTTGGCGTCTCACTGATTCTGGCCGCGTTTCTGATCAATCTTCTGGGTAACCGGATGATTCAAGGGGTGGCGTCTTTCATAGGCATTCTTAAGATCGGCGGGATACTGATTTTCGGTCTGGTCGGGATCTGGATTGCCGACTCAGTCTCAGTTGATTTTTCGGAGCCCGGTGAAGCCGGAACGCTGGGCAACTTCTTGGGCGCGACCGCGTTGGGCATTCTAGCGTTCAAAGGCTTTACGACCATTACCAACAGTGGTTCGGAAGTCATCGACCCGAAGCGAAATGTCGGCCGTGCCATCGTTATCTCCATTGCCGCCTGTGTGGTGATCTACACGCTGGTGGGATTTGCGGTCGCCAGCAATCTATCTCTGGCTGAAATTATCGAAACGCAGGATTACTCTCTCGCCGCTGCTGCACGTCCCGCTCTCGGCGAATACGGCGTCTGGTTTACTGTTGCGATTGCCATGATGGCCACGGCGGGAGGAATTCTGGCCAGTGTATTTGCTGTGTCCCGCATGTTGGCCATGCTGACGGAGATGAAGCTCGTACCACATCGGCATTTTGGCATGCCCGGCAGCATCCAGAAACACACACTGGTGTATACCGTTGTCCTGGGGCTGATCCTCACCGCCTTCTTTGATCTGTCACGAATTGCCGCGCTGGGTATCGTGTTTTACCTGATTATGGACATTGCCATTCACTGGGGTGTACTGCGCTATCTTCGCAAAGACATCAAGGCCAACACCTGGGTGCCAACTACAGCCATCTTGTTGGATCTTTTGGCTCTGGGCGGCTTTGTCTGGGTAAAACTGAATACGGACCCGTTCGTCATCGGCGTGGCAGTGGTCACCATGATTGTGCTTGCAGTCTCCGAGCAGATTTTCCTGAAAAGATCGCCGGAATCCGCGCAAGCGAAACAGGAAGAGAGTCACGCGCATCGTCACCATTAACCAGAATCAGGAAGAGAGGCTATTGCCATGATGGGAGATAACATGTTCGGGAACACCATGTGGGCAGGCCACTGGCTGTGGATGCTGGTGATTGCCATTGTGGTCGTCATTCCGGCCTGGCGTATTTGCCAGCGCACGGGGTATCCGGGGTGGATGGGTGTACTGATACTGATCCCTATCGTCAATCTGGTTCTGCTGTATTTCATTGCATTTGCAGACTGGCCCGCCGATAAAACAGGAGATCAGAATGGCTGAGCACCATCACGCCCATGACCACGATCACTACGCCGATAAAGAACCTGGCGGGCACACCGCCAAGGATCCGGTTTGCGGCATGGCAGTCGATCCGCATACCGCGGAACACCGCAGCCAGCATGGCGGTAAAACCTGGTACTTCTGCTCGTCGCGTTGCCAGTCCAAATTCGACGAGGACCCTGAGCAGTACCTCGATTGGGAAAAGAAACAGCAAGAGCCGGTAGCGCCGGGCACTATGTATACCTGTCCCATGCACCCCGAGATTCGGCAGCAAGGGCCAGGGGACTGCCCAATCTGCGGCATGGCCCTAGAGCCCGAGCAGGTAAGCCTGGACGACGGGCCTTCGGAAGAACTCAAAGACATGACCCGCCGATTCTGGATCGGCCTGGTGCTGGCCCTGCCTGTACTGGTACTGGAGATGGGTGGGCACCTCACCGGACTCGATCACATTATAGCCCCGCAGATGTCCAACTGGATTCAACTGGTGCTGGCAACGCCTGTGGTGCTCTGGTGCGGTTGGCCCTTCTTCGTCCGGGGTTGGAAATCCGTGGTTAGCCGTAACTTGAACATGTTTACGCTCATTGCCATTGGTACCGGCGTCGCGCTGATCTACAGCCTGGTGGCGACCCTGGCGCCGCAGATCTTCCCAGGCGCCTTCCGGCAGGAAGACGGGTCGGTCGCCGTCTACTTCGAGGCGGCTGCTGTCATCGTGGTGCTGGTGCTGCTGGGGCAGGTGCTGGAATTGCGCGCCAGAGAGAAAACCTCTGGTGCCATCAAGGCCCTGCTGGATCTGGCACCGGCGACGGCCAGAAAACTGGACGACGATGGCAGCGAATCCGATGTGTCGCTTGATCAGGTCAAGGTCGGTGACCGCTTGCGGGTACGTCCGGGAGACAAG
Organism: Marinobacter sp. MDS2; assembly: GCF_030718085.1. NCBI lineage: Bacteria > Pseudomonadati > Pseudomonadota > Gammaproteobacteria > Pseudomonadales > Marinobacteraceae > Marinobacter > Marinobacter sp. MDS2. The sequence continues at coordinate 1,097,152 of NZ_JAVAJF010000001.1, read as the reverse complement.
GTGCCGTTGGACGGCGAGGTGCTTGAAGGCAGCTCCAACGTGGATGAATCCATGGTGACCGGTGAGCCTTTGGCAGTCAGCAAAAAATCCGGCGACCAGGTGATCGGCGGCAGTATCAACCAGCAGGGCAGCTTTATCATGCGGGCCGACAAGGTTGGCCGTGACACCATGCTGTCCCAGATTGTGCAGATGGTGGCGAGCGCCCAGCGCAGCCGCGCGCCCATTCAGGGCCTGGCCGACAAGGTGGCGGGTTATTTTGTGCCTGCGGTGATCGTGATCGCCATTATCGCCTTTATAGCCTGGTCCTTCTTCGGGCCCACGCCGCCTATGGCGTTCGGGCTGATTGCAGCGGTCAGTGTTCTGATCATTGCCTGCCCTTGCGCACTTGGCTTGGCGACGCCCATGTCCATCATGGTGGGTGTCGGACGCGGAGCTCAAAGTGGCGTTCTGATTCGCGATGCGGAAGCCTTGGAGCGTATGGAGAAGGTGGACACCGTGGTGGTGGATAAAACCGGCACGCTGACAGAGGGCAAGCCGCAAGTCACCCGGCTTGTCGCGGCCAACGGGTTCGATGACAGTAGTCTCATGCGTTATGCAGGCGGCCTGGAGAAAGGCAGTGAGCACCCACTGGCTCACGCCATACTCGATAAAGCCAAGGGCATGGACCTGAAGCTTCCGGATGCGGAAGACTTTGACTCTCCGAATGGTAAAGGGGTTACCGGTCGAATAGACGGCAAGCGGGTGCTACTTGGTAACCGCCTTCTCATGGAGTCGGAAAATGTCGACACCACGCGATTTGACGGCGACGCCGACCAGCTCCGAAAAGATGGTGCAACCGTGATTTTTGCTGCTGTCGACGGAAACGTCGCAGGGTTGCTGGCGATTGCCGATCCGGTCAAGGAAACCACCGAAGCCGCTATTTCCGCGCTGCAAAAAGACGGCATCCGGGTGCTCATGCTGACCGGCGATAACCGCACTTCAGCTGAAGCAGTTGCCCGAAAACTGCATATCGACGAAGTGGAAGCGGAAGTCCTGCCGGAAGATAAGGGCAAGATCGTCCAGCGCCTGAAAGACGAAGGCCGTGTTGTCGTGATGGCGGGTGACGGCGTAAACGATGCGCCTGCACTGGCAACGGCGGATGTCGGTGTGGCCATGGGCACCGGGACCGATGTCGCCATCGAAAGCGCCGGCATTACGCTGCTACGCGGCGACCTGATGGGCATTGTCGAGGCGCGCCGTTTGTCTCTGGCGACCATGCGCAATATCCGTCAGAACCTGTTTTTCGCCTTCGTTTACAACTCCGCCGGTGTTCCGATAGCGGCAGGGGTTTTGTACCCGTTTTTCGGGATACTGCTGTCGCCCATTTTTGCAGCGGCCGCCATGTCGCTGTCCTCGGTCAGCGTGATCGTGAATGCGCTGCGTTTGAGGGTGGTGAAACTCGGGTCAAAGCAATGAACTTCTGAATCATTGGAGGTAGCTATGTCATACACGATCGATCGAGTTATCAAAGATGTCGATTTCGAGGACGTGGACAGAAGAGCGCGTCAGGCCCTCACTGATCACGGGTTCGGTGTGCTGACAGAAATTGATGTCAAAGCCACCATGAAGAAAAAGCTGGACAAGGATATGCAGGCCTATCGGATTCTCGGGGCCTGCAATCCTGGCATGGCGTGGGAAGCCATCGGTGTGGAGCCTCGCGTGGGTGCCATGCTGCCTTGCAACGTTATTCTTCGTGAGGTTTCGGAGGGCATTGAGGTAAGTGCAGTGGATCCATTGGCTTCCATGAGCGCCATCGATAATGACGAGCTCAAGCAGGTTGCCGGGAAGGTCAGGGATATGCTCTCTGAGGTTGTGGAATCGATCTGAAGCCGGTAGAGGCGTCGATTTGCTGCAGTGCCTGCGGTTTGCAATGGATTAGCGAATTAGCCAGGCGAGCGCATAGCCCAACTGAACACTGGAAATGCAAATAGGACTCCTCATTTGACGACGGGATACCTATTTGATGTCAGTCATATTGTGGAGAAGAAAAAAGGAAAAAAGATATGGATATAAAGACTTTTGGACAACTGATCGACTGGACGCGCGATCTGCACTCACATCTGGCGAGCTGTCTGTCCCATTGCGCAACAAAGCACGAGGAAGAACGGGCCCGTGCGCTTTTGGATTATCTGGCAGATCATGAATCGGAAATAGAGCGGATCGTGAACGAGTTTGAGCACCAAGGGGATAAGAAGGCACTGGAAACTCGGGTGTACGACTACCTGTCCCATAATCCGATCAAAACTCATCGAACCTGCGACGAGCCTTACGCGAAGCTTGATTTTGATGGTATCTGCCGGGAAGTGTTCGACTTTCATGATCAGATTATTGATCTCTACAAAACGCTGATTGGAAAAGCCGAAATTCCAGAAGCAAAAGAGCTGTTCGAATCTCTTTTGGCGATGGAGGAAAATGAGTCGATGAGACTGGCTCGTCAGGTTGGCCGAATGCAGGATCTATGAGATCCGAGCACTTTTGCTGACGGCTTAATCCCTTTGAATGTTTCCAATTGAGGCTCACCTTCACACCTCAAAGACGGGCGCAAAGCCACCTCCCGGCGTTCGAAAGTTGGTGGCCTGGCCCTGGTACACACGGGCAGCGGCAAGCAGATGTTGCCCGGCATAGGTGTACAAACGGATATCGACCTTTCTGGTGGTGACCGTGCCATCCACTCTCAGGGTGCGTTCTCCGGCCGGAACGAAGTTCTGCGCAATGTAATCACCCTTCAGGATCTCTTCGAAAACGCGGCGGGTCAGCTTTTCGCCCCGGTAGACACCCTTGCTGCCATGGCCCGCCACCGGTTTGAAAAACAGTTTACGCCGGTTGTTCCACAACTCCGCCTCATCACTTGCTGAAACCAGCAAGGTCTTCGGTACGGCTCTGTCCAGATATCCTGCCTCGGCTTCACTAAGTCCCCAGTCGCGCAGGGTATGGGCATCAGATAGCAGGGTCAGGTTCCGTTTGTCGGCCATAAGCGCATGGGCGCGGGGATTGGGCGTTACGACCGCCGCGCCGTCGAGGTAGGCGTGCCTCAGTGCCCCAAGAGCCGGGGCCTCCAAGGCAAAATCCACCAGCCGGTTGTACACCATGTCGATAGGCATGCCGTAGGCGCTTAAGGCGCCATCGAGATACTCAAGCTCCGATGGGTCGAGAATCAAGGTCTCTATGCCTCTGGCCTGGAATAACTGTTGGGCCAGCTGGAATTCCGGGAACATAAACTGGGACTTTGGCGCATCGTCCACGATGGCCAGGCGACGAGGCGTTGAGTTGCGACCTTGCCTTTGCCACTCCTGTTTAAACATGGCAAATACCGCGTCCTCGAACCCATTCAGTGCTCGGTTGGTGTCAGCGGTTTGCTGGGATGGGTCACAGCATCGGTGTTGAGCTCGGGCCAGCAGCGTGTTCAGAAATGCGCCGCCGGCGTTGGTGTTGATTTCGATTAGCTGAGGGCCGTCTGGGCCCAGGTGAAAGTCGTAGCCCATGAAGGCCCCGATGGGGCCTGGATCAAATCCGGCGATGTCCGGCGCCCAGGACAGAGCTCTTTCCTTATAGGGCGGAAGCTCGGCTGCGGATTCGATCGCCTGAACGATCCGCTCCATCGTCGCGATGTCAGCCTGGGGAACAAAAACCGGCGTGTTTGAAAAGAGATGATGGATCTCGGGAGTGGCCGGCGCCTCGTTCCCAGTGTCTGAAAACTGCTTCCGGAGGCTGTCAGTGAGCGCTTTTCGGTCAAGGGTGATGCAGTAACACTGCCGGTTGAGCTGGTCGGCTTGGGTTTTGGTTGTTCGCTGGTTTTCCTGGGGCACGTCTTGCATTGGTCGTCCAAGGTTATTGTGAATCGTTCCACCTTGATTCTGGTCAAACGGATGCATGTTTCGCAACTGTTTTCAGGCCTGTTTCAGCTTGGTGTGATGGACTGCCAAGTAATGACCATGCCTGTTCGGGATCTTGCTTACCGGGCGAGGAAATCTTACTGAAACCCTCTGACCAAAAAGGGCACGCTATGAAACATTCGTTGCGCAAGAAGTGGATTGCTGGAATTACGGCCAGTGTCGCTATGAGTTTTTCGCTGATGGTGGCCGCAGACACAAACCGGGCATTTGTTCCCATGGGCACAGCGGATGCCGTCGGCGTTATTGATCTGGAAAACCGCAAGGTGACGTCGTCCATTGGCGGCACACTGAATACCCACGGTTCGGCACTGACCCCGGATGGCCGGCATCTGGTGGTGGGTAGTTTGTCGGCGCATGATCGTCAGGAGCCGGTTAGTCGCCCCGAAGGCGTTTCAGAAGATGAACACGCCGCTCATCATGGGGGCGGGCAGTCTACTGAATTGGAAGCAGGGAGTACCGGGCTGCTCTATTTGGTGAACACGGCCACAAAGACGATTGACCGCAAACTGGAAGTGCCGGGGCCGGTGCACCATGTGCTGGTGACTTCCAACGGTCGCTATGCCGTTTCCACGCATCCTGCCAGTGGCAGTATCAGCGTTGTGGATCTGGATTCCGGTCAGTTGGTCAAAACTGTGGCGACGGGGCCGGCCCCCAACTATCTGGTGCAAACCGACGACGGCCAATCCCTTCTGGTCAGCAATACCGGTAATGGCACGGTCAGCGAAGTGGATACCGAGCACTGGTTCGTCGAGCGCAATTTGCGAGTTGGCGGCAACCCAGAGCATATGGTGCTTGCCCCCGGCAACCAGCGGCTCTACGTGAATGATGCTGCATCCGGCCAGGTTCTTGTCCTTGAGCTTGCCAAAGGCGCGGTGGCGAACCGGTACGAGGTTGGGGAGGCGCCCCATGGCGTTGGCTTGAGCGCAGATGGCCAGACCCTCTATGCCACCAGCCAGGGCGGCAACCAGGTGGTCCGGATTGAGCTAGCCAGCGGCGCCCGCCACACCAGGCCGCTGGCTCCTGCGCCCTATCATCTTGCGGTCTCTCCCTACGATGGCCAGCTACTGGTGACCAGTCGGGCAGAGAACAAGCTTTGGGTGCTCGACCCGGAATCCCTCGATGTGGTTGATGAGATCGCGCTGAGCGGCATAGGCCATCAGATATCCCTTGAGGCCCATTAGTACTCTGTTCTGACACTGGCTTTTTCGCAAAGGAACCGCTCATGGATCGACGCTTTAAAATTACTTTGGCAATGTTTGCCGTTATCGCACTGGTTTTACTCTGGGGAGAACACAAGGTTCATCTGCTTGGCGCCTTGCCCTGGCTGATACTGCTTGCTTGTCCGCTGATCCATATTTTTATGCACGGAGGGCATGGAGGACATAACCACCAGGCAGAGCAACCGGGAAAGAGTGGAGAGCAGCGTGATGACTGATGGTGCATCGGATTATGGCCTTTGGAGCCTAGTGGTGCTGAATTCGGCGATTTTCATATTCTTCGCCTTCAGTTTTTTCAAACCGCAGACCCGCCGGGACTGGCGTTCGTTTGGTGCCTTCAGCGCGTTTCTGGTGGCACTGTTCACCGAGATGTACGGGTTCCCGCTGACGCTCTACTTCCTCTCCGGCTGGCTGCAGAGCCAGTATCCCGACGTGAACTGGTTGGCTCACGACAGTGGCCACTTGCTGGAAATGCTGTTTGGTTGGAAGGGTTCCCCACACTTTGGGCCGTTTCATCTCTTGAGCACAGTGTTTATTGGCCTCGGGTTTTATCTGATTGCGGCTGGCTGGCGTACCCTGTATGCCGCGCAAAAGGCAGGGCAGTTGGCCACAACCGGCCTGTATGTCCACGTTCGCCACCCCCAATATTCCGGCTTTGTGCTCATCATGTTCGGTTTTCTGTTGCAATGGCCCACGCTGCTGACGCTGGCCATGTTCCCGGTGCTGGTGTGGATGTACTCGCGCCTGTCTTTGTATGAGGAGCGTGAAACAGAAAAAACGTTCGGCTCCGATTGGCGGGCCTATTCAGCCAGAACTCCCCGTTTTATTCCTCAATTGAGGAATTTGAGGCGCAAGCAAATCGAGGAACAAGAATGATGCATGGGGCAACTATCTCAGTAGGCGTTCTTGCAGTCGCACTAATCAGCGGCTGCGGTAAACAGACGGTGGATGACCGCTGGTACACACAGGCTGAGGTCGAGCGCGGCGCAGTGGTGTTCGACGACAACTGCGCAAGCTGCCATGGCGGCAATGCCCAAGGCGCTTTCAATTGGAAAAAGACTCTGAAGGATGGCTCTTACCCGCCGCCACCGCTCAACGGAACAGGTCATGCCTGGCACCATTCCTTCGACACGCTGATGGGTACAATTAGTCAAGGTGGCGCCCCCATGGGTGGGAAAATGCCGGCCTTCGCAGACGAGCTCTCCAGGGACGATCAAAAAGCCGCTATCGCCTATTTCCAGAGCAAATGGGACAAGCGGATCTATGAGGCATGGTCTGAAAGGAGTGGGCTCTGATTTCTCTGGGTAATCAGACGATTAACTCAAGGAGGCAGCGTATGAAATGCTTATGGGTGGTGGCTTTCTAAGTGTTTTTCCGGGCAGTGCGCTGGGTGGTGCGCCCTCGGCGGAATCATTGATTGAGGGGATGGAGGCCACCCTGTGGTCGGACAGCAACCACGGCCGTTTCACCATGCGTATCGAAACCGAATACTGGACCTGGAGGCCTGGATGGTTCGGCAGGTTTAAGATGGAATTATAGCGAGTTATTGTCGGTAGTCACATAGACAGACACAGGGGTACTTCCTCTTGCACAATGGGTTTTCTTGCCACTGATAACGGTCCTGGTTGTCAAATGGATGTTTCTTGGATGGTTGACTCTGAGAGCCAAATGAAGAAGCGCCGTGGAAGTGAAATAAAGTATCTTCTGGATGTTAAAAATTGAATAAATAGTCGACTGTCGTTCTAAGAGACAGTCGACTACTGATTTTGCTCTGACTTTCTGGAATTATTTAAGTATGATTGTGATGTGCATTTATACCTGATCTTATTTCTTGTTGATTGATATTTGACCCCTTCATATCTTTTTGAGATTGCATGTATTTCATACAGGTCATCATTCTGGTTTTCGTGTCGACTGTTTTGTTCGGGTAAGTGCGCGCTTCATTAATCCGATCGGCCAATCCTGAATTGGCAGTGGCCATGGTAGAAAATAAAGTGGCAGCTGCGGCAGCGATAATGATTTTTTTCATGATGCTCTCCTTAATTGCCTTAAACCGTTCAATAAATTCAGTTCAGTTTCAGTTTTCTGTGATTTACTTGAGCGTGATCAGGACGTCGACTGCTCGAAGCCCGAGCCAGCCGACGCTTGCGTCTCCACGAGTTGACTTTACCGCAGGGATTACCCTGCGGTATTTTTTTGCCTTTGTTTCAGAGCTTTGTGATAAGCCCGGCCTTCTTCCGTCATCATTTGCACGCGAGCCTCAAAGCCCCCTTCGGACATCGCATTACGTGTCATGTCTCTGTGTAAGCGCTGCATCTCTTCATTCTTAAGTATTTCTTCAATGGATGATTTGTCCATCATTTGGCTGTGCATGGCCTTCATGTCCTTACTGTCTGACATGTTTCCGGCGAGTACGGACGTTGAAACAGTAACTGCTGCTGCAAATATAAGTAAATTTTTCATTTTTACACCTCCTAGTTGGTTGGTGATTTAATTAAAACATCGGTTTCTGAATTGATCCTGAAAGAAACAAGAAAATTTAAAATAAAGTAATTTTTTTCAGGAATAACAGTATCTTGATATAAATCAAATTGTGCATTTTCGTTCTGCAATTCAGTTTGGTTTCAGATAAGCGCTATAAGATTGCGATTCAGAAACATTTCAATGGAGATATAACGTTGTCATTTCTTCCTCACCTTATAAAGCCGGCCTTTCTCGGTGCTCTGGTTTTGACCAGTTTGCCCGCTTGGACGGCAACCAGACTTGAGTTAACCGGCGCGATTGATGCGGCCATCGAGAACGATCCGTGGCTGCGTCAGAGTGTGCAGATGCAAGATGCTCTGTTGGAAGAAGCTGTTGCCGATGGGGCACTCCCGGACCCCCGGATGACGCTTGGTGCCGCGAATTTGCCCACGGATACTTTCGATACCGGACAGGAGGCAATGACTCAGGCCACCATTGGATTTACCCAGCAAATTCCGCGAGGTGATAGCCGTCAGCTGGCCAGTGAAAAAAAGCAGGAAATGGCAGGCGTTCAGCCTTTTCGGCGCGAGAACCGCCGGGCGCAGGTCATGGAATCGGTAGCGCATCTCTGGCTTGAGGTCTGGCGAACCCAGCAAAGCATCGAACTGATTGAAGATAATCGTGCTCTGTTTCAGCAGTTAGAGGATGTCGCCGAGGCCGGGTATACCTCAGCAAGCATAGGTTCCAGGCAGCAGGATGTAATCCGTGCCTCGCTGGAACTGACGCGACTTGAGGACCGGCTGACGGTGCTGCATTTGCAACAGGCATCGAACCGCGAGGCGCTGGCAGAGTGGATAGGCCCGGACCAAGCCAAGCTGGCTGTCAGTAAAGATGTACCCAACGAGTTGCTGAGAGTGTTTCCTCTGGGCTGGGCTGAAACATCCGCAGAGGCACTGATCCGTCATCCGTCAATCCGCGCGACTGATCAGTTGATTGATGCCCAGAGTGTTGACGTTGACCTGGCTCGCCAGGCCTACAAGCCGGAATGGTCAGTATCTGCACAATATGGATACAGGGAGCGGGCACCAAACGGTCAGGACAGGGCCGACCTGTTTTCTGTAGGCATTGGCTTTGATCTCCCGATCTTTACAGGCAACCGGCAGGATCGAAAACTGAATGCATCAGTGGCGCGACTGGAGGCGGCAAAAACAGAACGTATTTTGCAGATCCGGGGACTTCAGGCCAAAGCCCGTGCGGCCGTGGCCCGGATCGAACGACTGGATGACCGCATAGAGCTCTATGAACAGACCCTGCTGCCGCAAATGGAGGCGCAGGCAAGCGCAGCATTGACTGCTTACAACAACGATGACGGCGACTTCGCCGAAGCGGTACGAGCGCGAATTGCAGAGCTTAATACCCAGGTTGAATTGATACAGATGATGGCCGAGCGGGCCAAGAATCTGGCGAGTTTCCGTTATCTGACGTCCGACACTTCCGACATACCTTCCTTTTCACTGAATCGTTACCAGGACTGACCATCATGGCTAATTTTGCTCGCCCTTTGGGCTTTGTATTGCTCGGCGGCCTCGCCGGTGCAGGGGCCACGTACTGGCTTGACACTGGCGCGACTTCGACGCCTGCAGCTGAAATGGCCGCTTCTGGCCCAAAGGAGCCGCTGTATTGGGTAGCCCCGATGGACCCCAATTTCAAAAGTGACAAACCCGGAAAATCCCCGATGGGGATGGATCTGATCCCGGTATACGAGGAGGGTGGGTCAGCTGAGGATCCAGCCGGCACGGTCCGAATTTCACCAACGGTCGTCAACAACCTTGGGGTTCGAACGGAGCCGGTGATTCAGGGGCGCCTGCCTAACAACATTACTACCGTAGGCTACGTGCAGTACAACGAAGACGAGATGGCCCACGTGCACCCTCGTGTTGAAGGCTGGATCGAAGCGCTTTATGTCAAAGCCGAGGGCGAGCCTGTTGAGCAAGGCAAGCCTTTGTACACGCTGTACTCGCCCACCCTTGTGAATGCGCAGGAAGAACTGCTTCTCGCGATGAACCGTGGCAATCAGAGACTGGTTGATGCTGCTACCGAGCGATTGTTGGCGCTGAACGTACCGGCTAGTCTGATCAGCCAACTGCGCCAGAAGCGCGAAGTCCAGAGAACCATGACGGTTTACGCTCCGGGTTCCGGGGTGATCGAGAATCTGAATGTTCGTGAGGGTATGTTCATCAAGCCCGGAAACCGGGTTTTATCGATTGCCGCACTGGATGAGGTCTGGGTGATCGGCGAAGTGTTTGAAAGCCAGCTTTCCGCCGTAGAGGCTGGTAATCGGGTACAGATGACGCTGGATTACATGCCCGGTCGCGAGTGGCGCGGAAACGTGGATTACGTCTACCCCGAAGTGAACCCGAAAACCCGGACGGCGCAAGTGCGGATGCGCTTTGATAACGATGATGGTGTTCTGATGCCAGGCATGTTCGCTCGCCTGGATGTTCAGGGCGAACGGGGACAGCGGCAGTTTCTGGTGCCACGGGAGTCGGTCATCCGCACCGGACAGAGCGATCGACTGGTTCTGTCGATGGAAGAGGGCGCCTTCAAGTCGGTTAACGTGAACGTTGGGCGCGTCGGCGACAAGTATGCGGAAATACTCAATGGCCTCTCGCCAGGCGACACGGTGGTCACATCCGCCCAGTTCCTAATCGATTCGGAATCCAGCAAAACCTCGGACTTCCAACGGATGTCATCGCCTCAGGATATGGATGAGCAGGGGATGGATCATGAAGGCATGGATCACAGCACCATGAGCCATGGCGGAGGCGAGTCATGATTGCCGCTATTATTCACTGGTCTATTCGTAACCGCTTCCTGGTGTTGCTGGCGACGTTGCTTATCACAGGGCTCGGCCTTTATTCGCTGAAACAAACGCCGGTGGATGCTCTGCCGGATCTGTCCGATGTGCAGGTCATTATCAAAACCAGTTTCCCGGGCCAGGCGCCGCAGGTGGTGGAAGACCAAGTGACCTACCCGATGACGACAGCCATGCTCTCGGTACCGGGCGCGAAAACGGTCAGGGGATACTCGTTCTTCGGTGACTCCTATGTTTACGTGATCTTCGATGAAGACACCGACATGTACTGGGCCCGCTCCCGGGTACTGGAATACCTGTCCCAGGTTGCGCCCAGCCTTCCAGACTCTGCAAGGCCTCAGCTCGGGCCAGACGCTACCGGAGTTGGCTGGGTTTACCTGTATGCGCTGGTAGACCGCACTGGGAACCAGGACCTAAGCCAGTTGCGCAGCCTGCAGGACTGGTTCCTGAAGTACGAACTGCAAACGGTGCCGGGTGTCTCTGAGGTGGCTGCGCTAGGCGGTATGGTGAAGCAGTACCAGGTCAAGGTCAGCCCGGAAAAACTCAGGGCGCTGGGAATTCCTCTGGCTCACATCCAGAACGCCATCAAGAGAGGCAACCAGGAAGTGGGCGCCTCCGTCATCGAGATGGCCGAGGCGGAATACATGGTGCGCACGTCTGGCTATATAAAATCCCGTGAGGATCTTCTGTCGATTCCATTAGGACTCGATGACAACGGTACCCCCATATTGCTGAAAGATGTGGCCACCGTTGAAGTTGGCCCGCAGATGCGGCGTGGGGTTGCCGAACTGAATGGGGAAGGTGAAACCGTCGGCGGTGTTGTGGTGATGCGCTTTGGTGAGAACGCTCAGGCAACCATTAATGGCGTGAAGGCGAAACTGGAAGACCTGAAATCCAGTTTGCCTGAAGGCGTCGAGGTGGTGACGGTTTACGATCGCTCTGGTCTGATTGAGCGGGCGGTCAATAATCTCGGCTTCAAGCTGCTTGAAGAGTTTCTGGTGGTGGGCCTGGTGTGCATCGTCTTCCTGTTCCACGTGCGCTCGTCGCTGGTGGCGATTCTCAGCCTTCCCGTGGGTATTCTGGCGGCCTTTATCGTCATGCACTGGCAAGGCATCAATGCCAACATCATGTCACTCGGGGGGATTGCCATCGCCATCGGCGCCATGATTGATGGTGCTATTGTAATGATCGAGAACATGCACAAACACATGGAGCGAACCCCGTTAACGTCTGAGAACCGATGGGAAGTCGTTGCACGGTCAGCCTCTGAGGTCGGGCCCGCGCTGTTTTTCTCGCTCCTGATCATTACCGTCAGTTTTGTGCCGGTGTTTGCCCTGGAGGCGCAGGAAGGGCGGATGTTTTCTCCCCTGGCGTTCACCAAAACCTACGCCATGGCGGCGAGTGCGGCCCTGGCGGTGACGCTGGTGCCGGTGCTGATGGGCTATTTCATTCGCGGCAAGGTGCTGCCGGAGCACAAGAACCCCGTGAACCGCCTGCTGGTTGGCGTTTATGTGCCGGTGCTGAAGCTGGTGTTACGCTTCCCGAAAACGACGGTTATTGTTGCGTTGCTGGCATTGGCTGTGGGCCTTTGGCCAGCCACCAAAATCGGCAGTGAATTCATCCCGCCACTGGATGAAGGCGACCTGATGTACATGCCCACCACCTACCCGGGTATCTCCATTGGTAAGGCTCGGGAACTGTTGCAGCAAACGGACAAGCTGATTGCCACCGTACCCGAAGTCGAAACCGTGTTCGGCAAAGTGGGGCGGGCGGATACCGCTACCGATCCGGCTCCATTGACGATGATCGAGACCTTCATCCAGCTCAAGCCGAGGGATCAATGGCGGGAAGGCATGACCACCGAAAAGCTGAAGCAGGAGCTCAATACTCTGATTCGGTTCCCGGGGGTAACCAATGCCTGGGTTATGCCGATCATCACGCGCATCGATATGCTGGCAACGGGTATTAAAACGCCGGTGGGCATCAAGATTGCCGGTCCGGACCTTACCGTCATCCAGAACATCGGTAAACGCCTTGAGGAAGTCATGGTCGACATCCCCGGTACAGCCTCCGTTTACTCTGAGCGAGTCGCTGGGGGCCGCTACATCAAGGTGGATATTGATCGTGAGCGTGCCGCTCGTTATGGGCTGAATATCGCTGATGTTCAGCAGGTAGTGGCCTCCGCTATTGGTGGAATCAACGTTTCCAGAACCATCGAGGGACTTGAGCGGTATCCCATTAATCTTCGTTATCCGGAAGACTACCGGGATTCGCCCGAGAAGCTGGAGCAACTGCCCATCGTGACCGCATCCGGCCAGCGCATTGCCCTGGCAGATGTGGCGGAGATCGGCGTGGAGGATGGCCCGCCGGCCATTAAGAGTGAGAATGCCCGCCTGAACGGCTGGACCTTTGTGGATATTGAGGGTGTCGACGTAGGCACCTATGTTGAACAGGCCATGGTTACCGTGAGTGAAGAGCTGGATCTACCTCCCGGTTATTCAATCAACTGGTCTGGTCAGTATGAGTACATGCTCCGTGCGAAGGAAAAACTGACCTATGTGGTGCCGTTAACGCTGGCCATCATCGTCATCCTGCTGTTTCTTAACTTCCGCCGTTTTGCCGAAGTGGGGATTATTATGGGCACGCTACCGTTTGCGATGATCGGTGCTATCTGGCTGATGTATCTGCTTGGTTATAATTTTTCGGTAGCCGTCGGTGTCGGTTTCATTGCGCTGGCCGGCGTTGCGGTAGAGATTGGGGTGATCATGCTGGTGTATTTGAATCAGGCTTATAACGCAATGCTGGAAACGTGTGATGACAAAGGGCTGACGCCAAGGCGAGAAACCCTCCGCCATGCCGTACTACACGGTGCCGGTATGCGGGTTCGGCCAATCATGATGACGGCGGCCGCCATTATCGGGGGGCTTGTGCCCATTATGATTGGCACCGGTACAGGGTCGGAGGTGATGGGCCGGATTGCGGCACCTATGGTGGGCGGTATGATTTCCGCTGTCATTCTGGCGCTGCTGGTGATTCCTGTGCTCTTTTATCTCTGGAAACAGCGAACTCTTGGTGAGTAACGCCGATAGCAAGGTGCCAGGATTCAGCCTGGCACCTTGCTATCACGTCTTTACCGGTTATCACGATCATTCGCAGGGTGCCTACCCGTCTACTGCGCATATTCCAAAATCTATTTGCCTGAACGTTCGCTTTGCGACCGGAGTGGCCAATTCATGGTGCCGAACTGCGGCCAACTTCTGATGACGTTACCAAACCGCCTAGCTAGGCTTGGTCGTCTATACTCAACAAAGGCGTGTGAATAAAGGGGGAGCTATGATGCGTTATCTTACGGTTCTGTTATTCACGGTGTTTTTTGCAAGCAGCGTTTTCGCCAGCCATTGTCCTACGCTGGTGCACAAGATTGATGAACAACTGAAGATGGTTCAACTGGACAGTGCAACGGAAACTCGGATCAAGGAACTTCGGGATAGGGGGCAGTCGCTGCACAACCAGGGTAAGCATGGTGAGTCTGTAAAGGTGCTTAATAAAGCGATTGATGAGCTGGACGCTGCGATGTAACAGTTCCAGTACTCTTGGCCAGTTCGCGTCCGCCTGCTGAATGAGTCTTTCGAGGTCTACCAGCTTTAGGTTTTGAAGTGTCTGGTTGTAGTTCAGGAGCAGGCGGTCGTCGTTGTTGCCTACATGTTATGGGGCCGCAGCTTTCGCGTTGCTTGATTTCTCTTCTTATGCCCTGATTATTCCTTCAACTAACCCATCAGAGGCAGATGCATTATGACTGACGTTCGACACCTGGTGTGCCCCCATTGCCACAAAGCGAACCGTGTACCGGCCGAGAAGTTGTCATCCGGCGGCAATTGTGGCGCCTGTAAACAACCGCTGTGGCCGGATCAGATTCTGGAGCTGACGGACCAGAGTTTTGCCGCACACACGAAACGCAGCGATGTGCCTGTGCTGGTGGACTTCTGGGCCAGTTGGTGTGGCCCGTGTAAAGCGATGGCCCCCCAGTTCGAGCAGGCCGCGAAAGACTGGCGTGGGAAAGTGCGGTTTGCCAAGCTGAACACCGAACAAGCGCCTGGGCCGGCCGGTCAGTTCGCGATTCGCAGCATACCCACCCTGATTTTGTTTCAGAACGGCCGGGAAGTCGCCCGCCAAAGCGGTGCCATGAATCAAGCGCAGATTAACCAGTGGCTGCAATCGAACGGTATCCGTTAAATATTCTTAACCTGTTGAAATATAAATAAAAGGTAAGGGCGTGCTCTAGTGTGCTTCTGATAATCTCGAATGGTTCAAAATTGACAAGTGCCTGATGGGGCGATGGAGAAAATGCTCTTCTGCCCGTCATATTGGGCGGGTCAGACCACCCGAACCAGGGGATTTACATCATGAACATGAAATCACTGCTCGTATTTTTGTCTCTGAGTGCTGCCTCATTGGGAGCCGTTGCCGATGACACCGCCGATGCCGCGCTGGGTGGCGGTATTGGAGGAGCAATTGGAGCTGCCATCGGCAACGAGGTAGGTGGCAAAGATGGCGCTATTTTCGGCGGCGCCGTAGGTGCGGCAACGGGAGCAGCCATTACCACCAAAGACCACAGAGAACACGATCGCGATTATGATCGCCGTCGTTATGACTACGACGATCGTGGATCTCACCGGAAGTCTCGTGGCCATTTCTGCCCACCGGGTCAAGCCAAAAAAGGCAACTGCTGAAATGCGAACAGCCTGCTATTTGATCTGTGTGTCCCGTCCTAAACTAAGTTGACGGTTTTAACATCAATTTCCCCGAGCCCCCATAGTACGGGGCTTTTGAGTGGTTAATCCGAGGTTCCCAACACAGTTATCCACAGCTTTTGTGAGTAAAGTTCGTGGCAGTTTTGAGTTTGGCGGCCCGGATCGATGAGCTGGGCGCTACGAGGTCACTATTCCAGAACGCTTGGCCAATTGGCGTTCGCCTGCTGAATGAACCCATCGGGATTCTTCAGCCATCGGTCCTGTATGGACTGACTGTAGTTTAGGTACAGGCGGTCGTCCCGGATGGTCCAGTGTTGTGGGTCACCTTTAGCCAGATAGCCTTGGGCGACTGCCCAGGCACAGTAACCGCCATAGGCCGGAGCGAAGTATTCGGGGTTGGCCTCGAAACGCGCCAGGTTTTCTGCATTTGCGAATCGCCAGGTCGCACCTTGATACTCGGTGGTGTAATCGCCCGAGCCTTTTGTGGCTTTTCCCGTCTCGAAGTAGCTCACCGTGTCGTAGCCGCCTGCGCCCGTATTGCTCAGCAAGCCCGTGTAAACGGCAGGTTCGGCCGCCAATGCGCCAGTGGCCACGCAGAGTACGAAGGTGAAGAGTGCCAGTCGTTTGGTCATGTCGGTGTCCTCGAAGGGCGGGAGGCTTTGCCCGTGCGGCGCATTTATCTTCCCGGTTGTTCGTTTTGACCGGCAGCGGCTTGGCATGTTCCCGATCTTGGCCATACTGCCCCTGCTGAGACGGATTCTCTATATCCATATAGCCTTCGCATATAGGCCAATTTTGCATCAACTCTCCCGAAGCCTTGCGCCACAAGGCTTATGCCGGTTTAACCCTAGCTTCCCAACAATGTTATCCACAGCTTCTGTGAGTAACGTACGTGGGAATACAGGTTTACCCATAGCCCGGTGCTGACCAGAATCCCCCGCCTAACGTATTTAATCGCTTGCTCATTAACGGGCCAGGGTTTAACGGGAGCCCCTATGAAAGCTGTACTGGATGTTTATTTGAAGTCTTCGCTGGTGCTGCGCATTGGTATTGCGCTGGTTCTGGGTTTGGTGGTTGGCCTTGTCGGCGGCCCCGTGGTGGCCGAATGGTTGAATCCGCTCGGGGAACTGCTGCTGAAGTTGTTGAAGTTTCTGATCGTGCCGATTGTGCTGTTTACCCTGATGGTGGGCATCAACCAGGCCAACCTTTCCAGCATGGGCCGCGTGGGCCGGAAGCTGCTGGGTTTCTATGTGCTGACGTCGGCGCTGGCCATTGCGGTGGGGCTGGTAGTGGCTTCCTTCTTCGAACCCGGTAGTGGTCTGGAATTATCGTCGTCTGCCACCGTTGAGGTGCCGGAGAACCCGGGCTTTGTTCAGGTGCTGTTGAACATTGTGCCCGCCAATATTGTGGAGGCCTTCGCCGAGCCGAACCTACTGGGAATTATTTTCACCGCGATTGTGTTTGGTGTGGCCCTGCTGAAGCTGCGGGAGTCTGCAGCTCACCGGGAAGCCGCAGACAAGGTGTACGACGTGGTGTCTGGCCTGAACGATGTCACCATGAAGGTGATGTCTGGGGTTCTTCAGTATGTGCCGATTGGTGTGTTTGCGATTGTTGCCAGTACCGCCGGTGAGCAGGGTATGGCCACGATACTGGCGCTGGGCGATATGGTTATAGTGCTGTACATCGCTTTGGCGGTGCAGCTGGTGGTCTACGGGGTTTTGATGCGCCTGAATGGTGTTAGCCTGGCGGGCTTCATTCGTGAGGCTCGGGCACCGGTGGCCACGGCCTTTGCCACCCAGAGCAGTTCCGGGACGCTGCCACTGACGTTGAACGCGGCCCGGCGTATGGGAATTCCCCAGCGCATCTACGGTTTCAGCTTGCCGCTGGGGGCTACCATCAATATGGACGGCGCGGCGATCCGCATTGCCATTTCCGCTGTGTTTGCGGCCAATGTGGTGGGGGTGCCACTGGACTTCGTCACCATGCTGGAAATTGTGCTGATCGGCACTTTGGCGTCTATCGGCACCGCGGGTGTGCCGGGGGCGGGTATTGTGATGATTGCCACGGTGTTTGCCCAAGTGGGGCTGCCGATTGAAACCGTGGCCTTGCTGGTATCGATTGACGCACTCGTGGGTATGGGGGCGACCGCAATGAATGTCACCGGGGACCTGGTGGTTACCTCGGTGATTGGCCGTTCTGAGGAGAAGCATGAGTCGGTGCCGGAAAGCTCGATGGAGCTGGAGCAGCAGTTGTCTTAGGGCGCTGATGCCACAGCTGGTTATAATGCCGTACTTTTAACCGTTGCAGAGAATCTTATGCAAATCGAAAAGAATAAAGTGGTGTTGTTCCACTACAGCGTGCGTGATGAGCAAGACACCGTTGTTGAAACCTCCCGCGGCGGCCAGCCGAATGCCTATCTGCATGGTCACGGTGGTGTTATTCAGGGGCTGGAAGAAGCTCTGGAAGGCCGCGAGGCAGGCGAGGTTTTCAGCGTAACCATCGCGCCAGAGAAAGCCTACGGCCCCCGCAAGCCAGATGCCATTCAGCGAGTGCCGGTGAAGCATTTGATGGGTGCCAAGCGCTGGAAGAAAGGCATGGTTGCTCAAGTTCAAACCGAGCAGGGCCCGCGCCATGTGGTGGTTGCTAAGGTTGGCCTCAAGTTTGCGGATGTGGACACCAACCACCCGATGGCGGGCAGAACCCTGACCTTTGATATCGAGATTATTGAAGTGCGCGATGCCGATGCCGAAGAGATCGCACACGGCCACGCCCATGGGCCGGGTGGTCATCACTGAGGCGTGCGCAAGCTGTAACCTCGTTGCCAAGGCCTCTTTAGCAGACTAGATTAAAGAGTCGGGGGAAGTGAACGAGGCAAGGTAGATGAAAGCGTTCTGTTTGATCATTGCTTACCTTGTTGCTGTCACCTTTCCATTGATTTTGTCTGCGTTGGTCGGCGGGCCGCCTCGCCAGTTTCACCAGGAACTGGCGTCTGGCCTTGGCATACTGGCTTTCTCCATGGTGCTCATGGAGTTCATTCTGTCGGGACGTTTCAAGGTCATTTCGAACGGCGTCGGGATGGACGTCACCATGCGGTTGCACCAGATGATGGCGCGCACCGCATTGGTGTTCGCGCTGCTGCATCCGTTTCTCTACCAAGGAACGCCATCGGGCGGGCCGCGCCCTTGGGATCCAGCCCGTGCATTGACGCTGACCACCGATTTTTCGGCTCTGGCATCCGGCATTGCCGCTTTTCTGCTGCTTCCAACCCTTGCGCTACTGGCCATCGGGCGTACCCAACTGGACTTCAAATACGAGACCTGGCGACTTTTGCACGGCATAGGCGCGCTCTTGATTGCGGTGTTGTTGTTGCATCACACCGTTTCGGCCGGGCGGTACGGTTCACAGCCTGTGATGACCTGGGTGTGGCTGGCCATGACAGGAGTGGCTGTCGGGTCGTTACTCAGCGTTTACCTGCTGGTGCCCCTTCTGCAGAAGGCACGGCCCTGGCGCGTGACTTCCGTGACTCAATTGACATCAGAGCAGTGGGAATTGACTGTAAAACCGGAGGGTCATCGTGGTTTAGATTATAAAGCAGGGCAGTTCGTCTGGCTGAATGTGGGCCATAGCCCGTTCTCGATGAAAGAGAATCCGTTTTCCATTTGCTCGGCACCGGCAAGTGGCTCGGAGATAACCTTTATGATCCGAGAGCTGGGCGATTTCACACGAACCATCGGCCAGATAAAACCCGGAACCGTTGCGTATCTTGATGGTCCCTATGGCAATCTTTCCGTGGAGGGGCGTGATGAGCCCGGGATCGCGCTTATTGCCGGTGGCGTTGGCTTGGCTCCGCTGCTGAGTATACTCAGACAACTGCGGCTGAGTGGCGATGCGCGTAAGGTGAGGGTGCTCTATGGCAATCGGGTGGTTGATCAGGTTGCTAATCGCGACGAGCTGAATGCGGGCGATGTGGTTTATGTGCTGTCAGAACCGCCAGAAGCCTGGCCCGGAGAGAAAGGCCTTATCGATGCCGCGCTGCTGGATCGGGTGTTTTCAGAGACGGAGTTCAGCGAGTGGCTGTTCGTGATGTGCGGCCCGAGGGGCATGATGGATGGCGTTGAAGATCACCTGATGAGTAGGGGCACGCCCTCGCACCGTATCCTGTCGGAGCGCTTTAACTATGACTAATCCCTTCAAACGCTTGAGCCCGCGAGGGCGGGTGTCTATGACCATCTGGGCGCTGAATATTACACTGTGCTTTGCTCTTCTTTTTTTCGTGCTGCGGTAATCGATGGCTTGAGATAAACCGGGAACGCTCTATTCCTCCTGTGCCATGTCATCCGCCGACCGCATTTTCATTTTATCTTTCTTTTTCATATCGGAGTGGCCGTCTTTTTTCGTGTCCATTTCGTCAGCTTTGCCGGTTGGGTCGCCGGTATTGTATTTCGACTTTTTGGACTCCTCGTGTCGCTCAGAGTTCTGCTTTCCCTGTTTCGCGTGGTTATCCATATCCTGCTCACCCAAGTCCTTGTTCTCATTGCCGTGATGGGCAGCGAGCAAGGCGGTTGAGCCCAAGGCGATGAACGGTGTGATCAGGGCATAAAATGCGAGTGCATGGAGCTTTTTCATAGAACCCTCCTTCGTATAAGATGTTCCGCGCGGACGAAGTGTCCTCTATGCGCGTTTCGTCATATGGAGTCCGGGATGATCTCTTGAGTTAAGCCCAGGAAACGGTGCTTATCAACTCGGGATAATTACGTTGCTCGTTATGTGGCCCTAGTGGACACTACTAAAAGGTTAAACTCTGTTGTGTATAAGCTTAACGTTCTGGTAGTTCTATCCCTGTTGATCATGGCCGGCTGCACCAACATCGCCAAAGATGCGGCCAGAACAATTCATCCGGCATCGTCTTCGTCTTTGACGACAGACACATTGTTCTCCGTCACCAGTGAGTTCTTATCGGGGAAGGGCTATCAGTGTGACAGCCACCATGACCCCAGTGCTCTTCGTTGCACGAAAGAACTTCGTGATCTTTATATCCATCAGACCCAAGCGGTGGTGCAGATCTATCCCCGGGATGAAACTTACCCCCATACCCTGGTGACTAGCCGATGGGATGAAGGGCTGATTCCGGGCGAGTTTATTTCCAGTGAGTTCACCAATCCTGACGTGAAGGCATTTTGTGAGTATCTGCAAGCGCAGGCGTTGGGCAGTTGCCGGATGATCAAATAGTAAAAGGAATGGCTAATGGCTTTAGGTTGGGTAGTAGCGGGCACGATTGGCCAGTTTCTTCTGGCATTCATGATGTTTATGCTGGTGGTGTTCGCTTTCAGTGCTGTTGGCAACACTCACCGGATCTCGCCGTTTAATTCGTCGGTGTTGGATTCGGCCATGTACTCCGTGCCCGCAAGCTGCATAGTCAGTGCCATCGTTGTGATTGTGTTGTATCGCATGGGCGCGGGAAAGCTGGCGTACCTTTGGTACACGGCTCCGTTGGTTTTGTTTTCGGGGTATTTGGTTTACATCAAGCTGTTTGTTGAGCCGGATTCCAATCTGTAATTCCTCACGTCGAACCGCCGCAGAGAGAGTTCTGGCCATTCAACGATTAAGCCCATGCCGATGAACGTTCCCTTCAAACTGCGCCCGTACCAGCAAGAAGCTGTCGAGGCCACGCTGAAGCATTTCCGTAAATCGGATGAATCTGCGGTGATCGTACTGCCCACCGGTGCGGGTAAAAGCCTGGTGATTGCCGAGTTGGCGCGCCTGGCTAAGCGCAAGATTCTGGTGCTGACCCATGTGAAGGAGCTGGTGGAGCAGAACCACGCCAAGTATGAGAGCTATGGGTTAACGGGCGGGATTTTTTCCGCCGGGCTGAAGCGCAAGGAAAACCGGCATCAGGTGACCTTTGCCAGTGTGCAGTCGGTGTCGGCGAATCTCGATCAGTTCAAAGATGAATACTCGCTGGTGATCATCGACGAATGCCATCGCGTAAGCGGGGAGGATACCAGCCAGTATCAACGCATCATTGAGTTGCTGAAGCAGCAGAACGATTCCCTCAAAGTGCTAGGGCTAACCGCCACGCCATACCGGTTGGCCATGGGCTGGATTTACCGCTATCACTACCGGGGCTTTGTGCGCAGTGAGCAAGACAAGCCCTTTGGGCATTGCATTTATGAGCTGCCGCTCAGCTATATGATCAATCGCGGGTATCTCACCAAACCCGAGCTGGTGAATGCTGCGGTGGCGCAATACGATTTCTCTGCGCTGGTGCAGGACCGTTTTGGCGAATACGCCGAGAAGGATGTCAACGAGCTACTGGGCAAACACCAGCGCGTGACACGCGCCATCATTGAACAGGTGATGGAGCTGGCGGCTGAACGCAGAGCGGTGATGATCTTCGCCGCCACGGTGGCACACGCGAAGGAGATCACGGGCTACTTGCCGGAACACGAAACTGCTCTGATTACCGGCGCGACCGAGTTGGCTGAGCGAGATTCGCTGATTCAGCGCTTCAAGCAGCGGCAGTTGAAGTATCTGGTGAATGTGTCGGTGCTCACTACGGGCTTCGATGCGCCTCATGTGGATTTCATCGCCATTCTTCGGCCTACCCAGTCGGTCAGCTTGTACCAGCAAATCGTTGGCCGTGGCCTCCGATTGGATGACGGTAAGCAGGATTGTCTGGTGATTGATTACGCGGGTAACAGCGTCAATTTGCATCACCCGGAAGTGGGCGAGAAAAAGCCGGATCCCGACAGCGAGCCGGTACAGGTGTTCTGCCCGGGTTGTGGGTTTGCCAATATTTTCTGGGGAAAAACCGACAGCGACGGTCGCGTTATTGAGCACTACGGTCGCCGCTGCCAGGGGCTGCTGGAGCCTGCGGACGAAGGTGAGTTGTCAGCGTTGGGCGAACGGCCCGAGCAATGCGATTATCGTTTCCGTTTCAAAGAGTGCCCGCACTGTGGTGCCGAGAACGACATTGCCGCCCGCAACTGCCATCAGTGCAAAGGCGCGATCATTGACCCGGACGACCAGCTTCGTGATGCGCTGAGACTCAAGAACGCCATGGTGATTCGCTGCGCGGGTGTGACCTCAGCGGCCAAGGGCAGTAAGCTCAAAATCACTTACCATGGTGAAGATGGCGAAGAGCTGAGCGAATCGTTCGATTTTGGCAAACCGGCGCAGCGCAGCGTGTTCAATAAGCTCTTTGGGCGGCGTTATGCGAATGGCCAGGCGCCCAAAGAATTCAGCAAAATCGAGGAAGTGGTTGAGCTGCAGGCTTTAATGCCAGCGCCGGATTTTGTGGTTGCCCGCAAGCACAAGCATTACTGGCAGGTGCAAGAACGCATTTTTGATTATCGGGGGCAGTATCGGAAAGCGAATGAGGTGTAGGATCGATCAACGAAATTTCAGTGGATGATCTGAAAACTCGTTCTAATATAAACACGAAAAGGCTCAGAGTGATTCGAGCGAGTTGAATTCACCAAGTGCGACACGCCTCGGAAAGCTCTTTATGTCTAGCCAATACAAGGAATGAAGGGCTACTGTTGTGACAAAGGTGATAACGGATTCGCTAAATATCAGTGCGGGAGAGTTTGAGGGTTATAACCGGCTCGTCACCATCTTGTACCGCTGCTTGCACACCAATCAAGGCTTTCAGCCTTTCTTTGATGAATTCCGAAAACAGTTCCGATGTCTTCAGGGTGGGATTCTGGGGCTGACCCGCGAACCTATGCAGATGGCCTACGGCTGGACCTTCGGATATCCGGACGGGTTCGAGCAATGGTTTTTAAACAGTGGCTTGGCCGAGCAAGACGACGCGCTGTTGCATTTCAGCGCGTTACCCCCTCGGCAGTTTGATTCGTTAGCCGGCTGCAATCCCGAGGTTGATATTCTGGATGTGGTTACCGGGGAAACCCGTGACTGGGTAAAGGCCGTAGGGCTTGGTGACAGTGCCGGTATGCTGGTCAGCGAGGGGCCCACCGCCAAGGTGGTGTTTCTGGCGAACCGTCATCGCGATGAAGGCCCTTATACCCAGGAAGAACTGACGCAGATGAACATGCTGGCGCCGCACATTGAAAATGCCGTCGGGTTGTTCCACAAGATTTATCAGTCAAGAACCCAGCACGAAACCTTGGCGATGGCGTTGGATCAGGTTGGCAAGCCGATGATCGTGCTCGATGAAATGGCTCGTGTAGTGTGCTGCAACGCCGCCGCGGATGCGTTACTGAGTTCTCACCCCCGTTTATTTGTGGCCGATCAAAGCGACTCCCGTTTACAAAGCCGGAATACTGGATTCAATCGACAACTTAATGACGCCATCCTGACGAGTATATTCAATGCCCGGGATGGTGTTCAGGATATGATTGCGCTGTTCGACCAGGCGGGCGATGAGCGCATAGCAATATGTGTGACACCATTATCCATGGAACAAGAAATTGACTCGCCGGAAACCCACGGCCAATACGGTGCATTGGTTGAGCTGGTTCCTTTCTCTGCAACACGAACACCGAATATCGGCAAACTCGAACGGATTTTTAACTGCACGCATGCGGAGGCGATTACGGCAGGGCACCTGATGCACGGGCTGAGTATCAAGGAGGCTGCTGAAGCTGAGGGATTGTCCGTGCATACCGTAAGAGGGTATGTAAAAAATCTGCTGGCGAAGAATGGTTATCGCCGCCAGGCGGAGCTGGTTGGTGCGTTGGTAAGAGCGATAGGCTAGCGGGAGCCCACATTCCGAGGTTGCTTTCTGCACGCCTCGGGATGTGGGTAGTTTCAGCAATGGGGGTTATTTGATGGGCTCGTCATCAACTTCCGTGACGAACTGAAGCTCGAGCGGATCGACACCATCAAGATGTACCAGGAACTGGGGATCACCGCCCTTTATATTCAGGAAACGCCAGTGGCCATAGTCGCCAGATGTGCCGTCCGTTTCGGTAAACACCAGAGCGCCTGATGTGCTGACCTCCCAAGTGCCCGCTACGTTGTCTTCACCGGAACCGCCAAAGTACATTTCGCCCTTACGGCTGTCATTTTCGGTATAGAGATCTACTGTGATCCGGGAATCTGTGGAGAACTCCAGGTCGTAAACACCCTCTTCGCCGGGCTCTACCAAATCGCTGAAAGCGAAGAAATAGCTGTCTTTAGCCATCTCGCCCGGGTAAAGGTCGGCTTCGACGTATGCCGGTTTGGTGTCGCCTTCGAAATCCCGGAGATCAACCGCATAACGGCCCAAACGCACCATGGTGAAGGTGCCATAATCGCCGCCGTTTTCGGTGAGGGTCAGTTCGCCCGTGGAATGCACGGTGGCGGGGCCGTTTACCGGGCCGTTGCCATCGTTGGCCGGGTTGTCGTAAAAACCGCCCGGGCCGTCCAGATCCACGGTAACGTTGCTGACCGCAAAGGTCTCGCCGTCATAGCTGTAGTTACCCCATTCCGAGGAAACGCCTACAGGGCTGCTGCTGCCGTAAGTCTCTTGATTCAAGTTGTGTGCAATCACGTAATGGTTGTCGTCCAGAATGGTCAATACGTTGTGAGCGTTCTGGCCGCCAATTTCTCCCTCGCCAAGGTACCAACTGCCCACCAGACTATTGCGCTCGTTTCGGATCGGTTCGAAGACAATTTGTTCGTTATCACCGGCCGAGGTGAGTTCCAGACCGCCGTTCACCAGTTGCATGGTCCAGGTGGCGGTTTCACTGACGTCTGCCAGGCCGCCGCTGCGGTCGGAATCGCCGAGGACGGTCAGGTTAAGGTCACCTGATGCGTTGTCCCAAGCGTAGGTGCCGTATTCGCCAGTGCCCGCTTGCTGGTCACCGTCGTCGGCATCGCGATGCACGATCAGATATTGGTCGCCGTTGAAGAAGGTCAGAACGTTTACGTTGCCGTTTGGCTCAACGAACTTCCAGCTTCCGGTGAGTTCGCCATTCTGCGACTCTTGGAAGTGGGCTATCGCAGCGGTTTTGTCGATCAGGGTTTTGCTGGTGTTCTGAAGGGCTGTATTGGCCTGGGTTTCGAAGTCTGATTCGCTCAGGCTCGGGTCCAGGGCAACATCTTTGAGGGCAGTGTGCACGGCTGGCGTGATGTTAATGCCGTTAGCCGGGTTGCCGTCGTCGTCCAATGTTTGCAGCAGGCGCAAAATATTGACGACCGTTTGGTCTTCATTCCAGTTGGTGGTGCCGCTTCCCATGTCGACGGGAGTGATACGCCCTGTCGCTGTTACCGGTGGCAGGTTGATGCCACCCACGCTGAAGGTGACCGTGTCACCGGATTGGTATTCGTATTCGCCTAGGTTGTTGGTTTGGCCTGTTTGTCCGCTGGGGGATGTTGCATAGTTAATACCTGCCACGGCACTGTCAACGAACACGCCGGTTTCGTTTGCGCCGGCGGGCGGGGGTGTTGATGATGAGCCGCCGCCGGATGAGCTGCTGCCGCTGCATCCCGTTAAGGCGATGGAGGAAATGACTGCTGTGAGAGCCCAGTTCTTGAATTCTTTCATAAAAACTCCTTTTTAAGAAAACTGCCGCTGAAGGGGCTCTGGCAAACTAACATGGATAAACTTTCATAAACTGCCCCCATTTGGGGGGAGGTAATTAGGAAAGCGAATGATAAAGAAGACCAAAAATTCCTATGTGCAAAGAATACTGCGGTTCTTTCTTTGGTGCGCCGCAGGTGCGGTCGCATTGGTTCTAGCAGTGATTTTATTGTTTCGGTTTGTAAACCCGCCTACGTCCGCGTTTATGTTGGGTTACCAGCTGAGTGATGAGAAGCCTGCGCTGCAGCACGAATGGGTGCCTCTGTCTGACGTTTCCGAGTGGATGGCGCTGGCGGTGATGGCCAGTGAAGATCAACGCTTTTTAGAACACCATGGAGTCGATTTTCAGGCTGTGCATAAAGCTGTTTCGGAATATCAGGCCGGTGAGGGGCTGCGGGGTGCCAGTACCATTACTCAGCAAACGGCCAAGAACCTGTTTTTATGGAATGGCCGGAGCTTCGTACGAAAGACCATTGAAGCCGGGCTGGCGCTGACGATTGATGCACTTTGGCCAAAGCGGCGCATTCTTGAGGTGTACCTGAACATCGCCGAATTCGGCAGGGGGGTATACGGCGTTCAGGCGGCCAGCCGAGCCTATTACGGTATTCCGGCAGGGGTGTTGTCAGCTCGACAGGCTGCGCAGCTGGCGGCCGTGTTGCCCAACCCCAAGGTTTTGAGCGTGAGTGCTCCCTCGCCTTATGTGCAAGAGCGCGTAGCGTGGATACAGAGGCAGATGGGGCAGTTGTCGCGGTGGGGTTATCTGGATGCGCTTTAAGGCATCCAGATAAGTGGCGCGTGTTAACCGATGAGTGCAGGCGTCACCACTGCGCCGCCGACAAGCAGCGCCACGAAGAGCAAACTCGCCAGAACAAACGGCTTCATGCCCAGCTGCCGAAGAGCTTCGATCCGCGTTTGAAACCCGAGAGCGGCCATCGCCATGGTCATGGCGATTTGGCCGGCAAGCACGAGCGTACTTTGGGCTGTTTGTGGCAGGTGCAGCAGGCTGTTTAAGACGACTACAGCAACAAAGCCAAACGCGAACCAGGGAATGGTGATCTTGCTTGTTGTCGCGGCCGCATTATCGGTTTTATTCCGCTTGCGGGTCCAGATCTGGCCGATGATCAGCAGAAACGGAACCAGAAGCATCACCCGAACCAGTTTTACGATGACCGCATTGGCCATCGCCTGCTCACCAACCGCATTGCCCGCGGCCACCACTTGCGCCACTTCGTGGATGGTGGACCCAATGTAGATGCCGTAGAGCCCTTCATCCCAACCCAAAAGCGGAAACATCATCGGATAGATGAACATGGCGAGGGTGCCGAACAATACGACTGTGGCAACCGCCATAGAGGTTGCTGCGGGTCTTGCTCGAATGGCGCCTTCGGCGGCCAGTACGGCAGCCGCACCGCAGATAGCGCTACCGGCGCTGGTAAGAATGGCGGTGTCGCGATCCAGCTTCAGCCACCGAGTGCCCACCCAATAGCCTGCCGTGGTAATCGTGAGAACAACCAGGGTGTCCAGCACCAGAATCATCGGCCCCAATCCCACCAACTGCTGCACCGTGAGAGAAAACCCGAAGAGTACGATGCCTGTCCTTAACAGCCAGCGCGACGCAAAGCCAAGCCCGGCTGCGGTGCCTTCCAGCTGTTTTCCAACGCGGAGGTTTCCGGCCACGAGGCCGAGTATTAACGTAAACACCAGTGGCCCGAGGCCGGTTTTCTGAACAGGAGGCAGCGCTGCAAGGCCGTAGCCTGCGGTGGTAAGCAATGCGCACACGCCTAATCCCCTAAACATTTTGCGATACTCCTAACTATTTGGAATATCGTTATTCTATTTGTTAGCTAAGTATTCGGGAAATGCTTGTTTTGCGTTTCTGAAATCGATTTTTTGGATGTTTTGTTTATATTTCAGACAATTTATTTCCAATTCCTATAGTATGGAAGCTTAGGTTGGTAAATAAACCGAAGTGGACGGGGTAAATATAATGAGTAAGAAGAACGAAAAATCGACTTTAACGTCAGCCACGATTGAAGAGCAGACCGCAGCGTTTCTGAAAGCGGGTGGCACCGTCGAGCAAGTAGGTAAGGGTAAGAGTGGGCAAACGTTCCCCACCGGTTCAAGGCAGATCAGTCTGAAGAAGTAATAACGTATTCTGATTGCAATAAAAAAGGCAGCCTAGGCTGCCTTTTTTTGATCACGTTTTGCCTGTTATTTACAGGGCAACAACGTTCTCTGCCTGAGGGCCTTTCTGGCCGTCAGTTACGGTGAATTCTACTTGCTGGCCTTCAGCCAGAGTCTTGAATCCGCCGCCTTGAATAGCGCTGTAGTGAACAAAAACGTCTGGGCCGCTTTCACGAGTGATAAAGCCAAAACCTTTTGCTTCGTTGAAGAACTTAACGGTGCCGGTAACTGTAGACATAATATATAACCTGATTTTAATCAATAATTTGCTGCCAAGAGATCGTTGTGATCTTTGATCAGCGGAATGCGGAAACATGAACACGTGCAGGGTCAAAAACAGGACTAGAAGTATGACTACTTGAAAGGTCTTATTCGTGAAATGCTTTGCTTAATCTTTCCAACGAGAGACAAGGTACGCGAATTCAGAGGCGTTGCAAAGTTTTTTTACAATTATTTTCTAAACTGCATTCGATGATGTTGAGTGAGCTCGGTAGGCCGACACGGTGCTTTTTGAGGATTTTATCGGTGTAGAAGCGGTCAACGTAGTTGAACGAGGCCACTTTGCAGTGGGAGTCGTGGGTCCATTTGCTATGATCGGCCGCGAGTAGGCGGGTTTGGGTGTTGGCAATGATGGCCCGGCTGACTTCCGCTTCGCGAATTTCGTGATCCATCAGGCCATTGACCAGATCCATGCTGCCGGTACTGACAATGCCGAAGTCGGTGGTGAAAGAGCTGAAGAAGTTTGTCACTTCCGGTCCTACCACATCGTGATGGGCGTGGCGGTATATCCCCCCCGATACAATCACTTCAATGCCGGGGTTCCCCGAAAGCGCGGCCGCCACACGGAAGTTGTTGGTTAATATGCGCAGTGCCTTGTGCCCGATCAGCGCCTGGGCGATCAGTTCTATCGTGCTGCCCACGCCCAGGCTTACCGTGGCACCTTCCGGTATGTCGGTGGCAATACGATGGGCGATAAGCTGTTTGGCCCGAACGTTGGCAACCGGTTCTTCAGGGAGAGGCGCCAGAGCAGGCGCAGGCTTGGCCGGTAGGCTGACGCCACCGTAGCGGCGCCGTAATAAGCCTTGCTCGCACATTTTGTTAATGTCGCGGCGGATGGTTTGCGTGGTCACGCCAAAACGCCGGGCGATGTCTTCAACTTCGACATGCTCCTGTTCATGCACCCATTCAAGGATGCAACGCTGACGTTCTTTGGCGCTCATTCCACTCCGTGCTCAATCAGTTGTGATGTTGCAGCCATATCTCTGCCATTTCAGCAAAGCCCAGTCCGGATGGCTGGCTGGCAATGGCGGCTGGTTGGTGCCTCATCACGGGTAAATGCTTGCGGATATTAGCGACCCCGACACTCATTGGAAAGTTTCGGAACATGCTTTCGTCGTTCGGCGCATCGCCGATGAAGACAGCGCGTTTCTGCAAAGCCTCGGTGTCCAACCCCAATAATTCTTGCCCCACCCGAAGGGACATGGTGGATTTATCGAACTCGCCAATCCAGATGTTGATGTGGATAGAGCTTTGGCGAACGCTGAAACCCTGCGCAACCAGCGGGTCGTGAATGGCTCTCACCTGTTCCGGTGTGAGCGATTCCTGCTGGTTGTAATCCACCGCCACATCCACGAAGCGGAAGCGTTGGTCGGTTGCCAGCTTGGGTTCGAAGTCCAGTTCCAGCGCGCCAACGGCGTCCAGAATGGTTTGCTGGTCACGGCGGTGTTTGGCTTCGTTTTCCCAGAAGTGCCAGGCAATCGTCTGCGGAGCTGTGCGCTCACCATAGAAAGCGCCGCCTTCGCCAATCACCGCTTTAACGGGCCAGGTGCGGATGATCTGGTCGCACCAGCCTGCACAGCCACCGGTTACCGGGATGATGCTAATGCCGGATTCGGCCAAACGGCAGAGCGCAAGATAGGTTTCTGGCAAGAGCCGGCCACCGGTGGTGAGTGTGTCGTCCACATCGGTGAACAGAATGTCGGCAGTGCCAAAATCGATTAGGTCTTTCATAGAAGGGAGATTCCAGTTCACAGCGTGAGTGCTTGCCGCCCAAAAGGGTTCAGACGACAAGCACTTCAAGGTCAGATCACTTTCTTGCGCAGGACGCTGGTCAGCGCCTCGCCTAAAATGACCAATACAACAATGGCAAGCAGGATGGTTGCAACGGTTTGCCAGGCGAACATGTCGATGGAGCCTTGCAGCAGTACCCCGATGCCACCGGCGCCCACCAAACCCAACACCGTGGATTCACGGATGTTGATGTCCCAGCGCAGAATGATGATGGCGAAGAAGGCCGGCATCACCTGGGGCACAATCGCGTACAGCATCACTTTCATCTTGCTGGCACCGGTCGCCTCCATGGCTTCAACCGGGCGCCGATCGATTTCTTCAATGGCTTCGCCCATTAGCTTGCCGATGAAGCCTACAGAGCGGAACATCACCGCCAGAATACCGGCCAGTACACCGGGGCCGAAAATGGCCACGAACAACAACGCCCAAATGATGGTGTTCACCGAGCGGCTTGATACCAGAATAAACCGGCCAATCCACAGGGTAACCTTGTTCGGTGTGGTGTTTTGCGCGGCAATGTAAGACACCGGCAAGGCGATTAAGATAGTCAGCATGGTAGACAAGGTGGCGATGTGGACGGTTTCCAGCATCGCGGAGAAAATCGCCCCCCATTTGCTGAACTCCGGCGGCCACATGCGCCCCGCGAGGCTTTGGATCTGGTTGGGTGCATCCCACACCCAAGGCCAGAAGATGTTGATGTCGCTTACCGCCCAGACAACGGCGATCAGGGTGACCAGGTAGACCACATAGCGCGTAAGCTGTTCTTTACGGTTGTAACGCGACCACACTCGGTCGGTCAGTTTAGCTGCGTGATCTACCATACTTTTTTCCTCACCCATCCGCTTAAGCCTTCACTGACCAGAATGATTGCAATGATCATCAGCAGAATGGCAAAAGCGAAATCGTAATCGTAACGTCCGAACGCGTTCATCAAGGTGCCACCGATACCACCGGCACCGACAATGCCAACCACGGCAGAAGCGCGAAGGTTACTGTCGAGCTGGTACATAGAAAGGCCGATCTGGCGTGGCATAATCTGCGGGAAAACCCCATACACCAGAATCTTCATGTAACCCGCGCCCACGGAACGCATGGCTTCTACCTGGCCCCAGTCGATTTCTTCAATCTCTTCCGCCAGTAGCTTGGCCACAAAGCCGATGGAATACAGGGTCAGAGTAAGAATGCCTGCCATGGGGCCAAAGCCCACCGCTGCAACAAACAGAATGGCGACAATCACCGGATGAAAGCTGCGGGAAACGATGATTAACGTGCGGCCTAACAGGTAAACCGGCAACGGTGAAACGTTGCGCGCGGCCATCACCGCAATGGGGACTGACAGCAGAACCCCGAGCATGGTAGCCAGGAAGGCGATCTGGAAGCTCTCTTTAAAGCCTGTCCAAAGCAATTCGGCCCGCTCAAAGCTGGGCGGGACGGCGCCGCCAAAAATTTTGCCAGCACGGGGCAGGCCTTCGGCGATGCGTTGCCAGTCAAACGGCAGAGTGGAGAACGCCCAGTACAAGTAGGCCAGGATGATCACACCCAATCCATAGCGAATCCAGGGATTGGCTATAAAAGGGGGCTTTTTCCAGACTCTGCCCGACGTTGCATCGGATGCAGTTCGGCCGGATGTCATGCGGAAGCCTCCTCGGTTGGGGATGCGGGTTCACCGGCATCTTCTTCCGGGGATTCAATGCCGCCGTAGATGGCGTCCAGCGCATCCTGATTGAAGTCTTTAGGTTCACCGTCAAAAATCATTTGGCCGTGACGCATACCGACAATGCGGTCGGTGTACATGCGAGCCTGAGTGACGTTGTGAATGTTGATCAGAACAGGCAGCGACATTTCATTGGCCAGGCTTTGCAGCAGGCTCATGATTTGTTGCGAGGTTTTCGGATCCAGCGAGGCGGTGGGCTCGTCGGCCAGAAGAATTTCAGGTTCTTGCATCAGGGCTCGAACCACAGCCACACGCTGGCGCTCACCACCAGAAAGCTGATCTGCACGTTTATCGGCGTAATGGGCGATCCCAACACGTTCCATCAGACTGAACGCGCGGTCGATATCCGATTGCGGGAAGCGGCGAGTCAACGCCTGAAAGAAAGACACGTAACCCAAACGCCCAGAGAGCACGTTTTCCATGACGGTTAAGCGATCAATCAGGTTAAACCCCTGAAACACCATGCCGATGCGTCGGCGGGAATGGCGCAGTTCGCTGCCACGCAGATTGACCAACTCGTGGCCGTTCAGCTTGATTGACCCCGAGGTTGGCTCGACCAACCGGTTGATGCAACGCAGCAGGGTGCTTTTACCGGCACCGGAGGCGCCGACGATGGAAACAACACTGCTCCCCTCGACCGTTAAATTCAGGCCTTTAAGCACAGGTTCGTTTTGCCCGTAACGTTTTACGAGGTTGGTAATCTCTAGCATGTGGTTAACTCCGGGGAGAGCCTCTGGCGCGCGGCCAGAGGCTCCTGGTCTGCTTATTTGAGGTTTTCGCGGGTGTACTGGACGCCGTTAGAGGCTTGAATGGTACGAATGACCTTCCAGTTGTCTTTGTAGTTGATGGGGATGAAGGTTTCTACGCCTTCGAATTCTTCACCCAGCTCAGTGCCGGAGAACTTGAAGGTGTAAAAGGCTTCACGGATCTTCTCAACCAAATCCGGGTGCAGGTTGTGCGCATGGTTGTATGACGTGGTCGGGAAACGGTCGGATTCCCAAACCAGGCGCACGTCTTCGGTGTCGTAAAGGCCACGAGCGGCCATGCGCTCTACCACTTCAGACGCGACCGGAGCAGCGTCATAGTCTTTGGCAACAACGCCCAGCATGGATTGGTCATGGCTGCCGGAGAAGGTGATTTCATAGTCTTCACCTGGCACTACGCCCAATTCCGGGAACAGAGCGCGTGGCGCCTGGTTGCCGGAGTTAGAGGTTGGCGAGGTGTGGGCAACACGCTTGCCTTTCAGATCTGTGATTTCATGAATGTCGGAATCGCTGTGGGTATAAACCTGCAGGGAATAACCGAACTGGCCTGAATCAGAGCCCATCAGCGCAAAAGGAACGGCGCCGGCCAGGTTAACCGCAAACGGCGTCGGGCCTGTGGAGAAGCCCGCAATATGCAGACGGCCACTGCGCATGGCTTCTACCTGAGCGGAGTTAGACTGAACGGCAAAGAAACGAACATCACGGCCGGTTACTTCCGACAGGTGATCGATGAACGGCTGCCAGATGTCCGAGTAGATAGCGGGGTCTTCAACCGGAGTGTAAGCAAAAATCAATGTGTCGGGATCGTTCCACTGCGACTTGTCTTTGGGCAGGTCGGCAACCATGTCGCCGTTTTCGTCGCAATACAGCGTATCCAATGCGCCCCTTTCGCAGTCTGCCAATGCCTGACCGCTAAAGCCTGTCATCAAAACGGATGCCGCCAAGGCAGCAGTGGGCAGTACCCCGGGAAGTTTTTTCTTCTGGAAATTCATTGTGATTCTCCGTGGGGGAGCGGTCCATGCGTTTTTACTGAACATCTGGGAGGGCCGGCTCCATTGGTTTTTATTTCTAGATGTTCAATTGAACATTTATGGTAACAGCATACGTCTATTAGGCAAGATAGTTCGTTTCTGAGATCACGGGAGAATAAATCGAAGAGAGGCAGAGAAAGGATGGAGGGCGGGGTGCCCTCCATTGTTAGCTAGGCGAAGTCATACTCTCCGCCTTTTTCCAGCGCAGTTTGGTAAGCCGACCGGGCGTGCACGCGTTCTACCCAAGCGGTAATATTGGGCCGGTTCTTGCCAACGATGCCGCGAGCAACCGAGGCTTCCAGCGGGAAACTCATCTGAATATCCGCCGCGCTGAGGTTATCCCCCAGGAACCATGTGTTCTTCGCTAGATGGGCTTCGACAAAATCCAGGTGGGTTTTGATCATCGGACCAATGAAGATTTCATTGGTTTTGTCTGAGATGCCTTTCGCCACAGGCTTGATAAAGAAGGGCATCGGGCTGGTTTTTACTTTCTCGAACACCAGGCGCATCACCAGTGGTGGCATCAGGGAGCCTTCGGCGTAATGCAGCCAGTAGGTGTAATCCAGCCAGGCCTGGCCACCGGCTTCTGGCAGCATGGTGTCTTTGCCGTAGGTGTGGGCGAGGTATTCGATAATCGCGCCCGATTCCGCCACCACCAGATCACCGTCGGTAATCACTGGCGATTTGCCCAGCGGATGCACTTTCTTAAGGCTTTCCGGCGCCAGCATGGTTTTGGCATCGCGCTCGTAACGTTTAATCTCGTACGGCACGCCCAACTCTTCCAGCATCCAGAGAATGCGCTGTGAGCGAGAGTTGTTCAGGTGATGGACGGTAATCATGCAGGACTCCATTTGCATTGGAATTAAATGAGGAGCGATAGAGTAGTCCGAAACGGCTTGTTTGGATCACCTCACCATGCCGAAGATTAGGTCAACGGCCTGCATGATACTGTCGCTGCAACAGTTGAATCGCTTCAGCCTGTTCCGGAAACGGGCCTTCAACCGTAACGTTTGGCACTACGCTATTAATGGGCAGTGTTGCTACCGGTGGCTGAGGCAGGTCCATCTCGTTCAACCAGGCGCTTAGCTGCTCTGAAGAACTGGCGTAAACGATGCGACCGAGGCCTACCCAGCCGTGAGCAGCGGCACACATGGGGCAATGCTCGCCAGAGGTATATACGGTGGATTCGGCACGCTCTTCAGGTGTCATGTTGGTAGCGGCCCAGCGCGCAATGGCAAACTCGGGATGCTGCGTACTATCACCGCCGGCGGTGAGGTTGTGGCCTTCGTACAATACATTGTCGTTTGCATCTACCAGCACCGACCCGAATGGCGGGTTGCCGGACTCTAGCGCTTCTGCAGCCAGTTCAACGCATCGGTCCAGATAATTGATGTCAACTTGATTACTCATAACGTGCTCCTTTTTGTCCTGAACACCAGCAGTTGGTTATTTGCAGGCATCGAATGATTTTCTGACAGGGTTAACCCCACATTTTCCGCCAGTTTACTGATATCTTCCAAATCCCGGATGCCCATGTGGGCCGCATTGGCCTTCAAGTGCTGATCAAATTGCGCATTACTTGCACTGGTATAGCGGCCCTGACGGTTGAATGGGCCATACAGACAAAAGGCACCTTCCTTGGGCAGGCGCTCGCCTATGTTGCGGAACATGTGATCGACCTCTTTCCAAGCCATAATGTGGGCTGTGTTTGCCGAGAATGCCCAGGTGAAGGATTCGACGGGCCAAGGGGGAGTGGCCACGTCCAGTTCGAGCACCGGTAGGATATTGGGTAACGCAGCGTGTGCCAACCGAGGGCGACACGTATCCGCCGCCTGTGGATGGTCGGTCGGTTGCCACTGAAGATGAGGCATGGCAGTGGCGAAATGCACGGCGTGTTGGCCGGTACCTGTGCCCACTTCCAGCACCTTACCTGACGCAAGAAAGATTTCTTGAAGCTTTTCGAGAATCGGTGCTTTGTTGTTCTCGCAAGCTTGAGAATAAGGAAAGTGGGCGGACATTAAGCGACATCTCCTTTTGCTGGGTACAATGGTTAGATTATGCGTGTGAAGTGCTGGAAAAAGCGAACCGGCCGTTGTAATACCTTATGATTTTTCAGGATGTTGGTGAAACCTTGCGACATCCATCTCGGAGATTACGATGAACGAAGACTGGCTAAAAGCATTGCCCAAAGCGGAGCTGCACCTGCATCTGGAAGGTGCTCTTGAGCCCGAACTGATGTTTACACTGGCCCGGCGTAATGGCATTGAGTTGCCGTGGAGCGATGTTGACGCGCTGCGCCAAGCTTATTCCTTCAATAATCTGCAAGAGTTCCTTGATCTGTATTATCAGGGCGCCAACGTGCTGCGCACGGAGCAGGATTTCTACGACCTCACTTGGGCTTACCTGCAAAAATGTCACGAACAGGGTGTCGTGCATGTTGAGCCGTTCTACGATCCTCAAACCCATACCGAGCGTGGCATTCCCTTTGAGGTGGCGATTCATGGTATCAGCGGCGCCTTGCGCGATGGGCGTGAACAATTGGGTATTTCCAGTGGGCTGATCCTCAGTTTCTTGCGACACCTGTCAGAAGACGACGCTTTCCGAACCCTTGAGCAGGCGATGCCGTTTCGTGATCAGTTCTTTGCGGTGGGGTTGGACAGCTCCGAACAGGGGAATCCACCCAGCAAGTTTGAGCGGGTGTTTGCCAAGGCACGGGCCGAAGGCTTGCTGGCGGTTGCTCACGCGGGTGAAGAAGGGCCACCCGAATACATCTGGCAGGCGCTGGATCTGCTGAAAGTGAGCCGTATAGATCACGGTGTGCGTGCCGCAGAAGATCCGAGATTGCTCGATAGGCTGGCGGATGAGCAAATTCCGCTAACCGTGTGCCCTCTATCGAACACCAAGCTGCGAGTGTTCCCGGACATGAGCGAACACAACATTCTGGAGTTGTTGGAGCGCGGCTTGAAAGTCACCGTGAACTCGGATGACC
Source organism: Marinobacter sp. MDS2 (assembly GCF_030718085.1). Taxonomy (NCBI): domain Bacteria; kingdom Pseudomonadati; phylum Pseudomonadota; class Gammaproteobacteria; order Pseudomonadales; family Marinobacteraceae; genus Marinobacter; species Marinobacter sp. MDS2. Next base: position 1,060,634 of record NZ_JAVAJF010000001.1, on the reverse strand, counting down.
CATCCTATTTTGGTGGCTATGTGCTGGAGAATTTTGTGGCGCTGCGAGACGCCTTGGGGATGACCGAAGAGCAGGCCCGCAAGTTGGCGCAAAACAGCATGGATGCGCGGTTGGCCTTCTAAACCCATTGTGCAGGGCTTATCGCCACATAGACAATGGCCGCCATCTAACGTAACGGAGTAATCAGATAGATGGCACGAGTAACGGCACACGATGGCGCCAAGCTGAAGGTACGGGAAATTGGCCGGGGACCGGTGGTTATCCTGCTTCATGGCTTTGGCATGGAAAGCCGCCACTGGTTGCCGATTGTGTTGCCGTTGGCGCATAAGTTCCGGTTCGTACTGCCAGACTTTAGAGGGTTTGGCGGGTCGTCTCGGCTGAGCTGCAGTGAATCTTGTGTGCTGACCAGCCACGCCAAGGATCTGGATGCCGTGATCCGTGCCTATAGTCACGGCAAACCGGTTGGTTTGGGTGGTATCTCCATGGGGGCCAGCACGTCACTGCGTTATATGGAAATGTTCGGCACCGACGCTATTCGGCATTACGTCCATATTGATCAGGCTCCGCGTATATCTCATGCCCCGGATTGGCCGTGGGGCATTTTCGGAGAACAGGGCCCTGAGCGAATCCGGGGCTGGCAGCCGCTGCTGGATAAAGTGTCGAAGATTGATCCTCAAATACCCTATGAAGCTCTACCCCTATCCCTGCGAAAGCAGTTGCATGAGAATTTGGCCGGTTTCATGGGAGCGGCGCTGAGTCGCAACTGGATGAAATGGAGCGCGGGGCAGCTCATGCGGGTGCCGCAAATTTCTCGTCAGCTTGTGCCGTTGGATAACTGGTACACCCTGTATCAGCACATGCGGGCCTACACAGAGCGGGAGTATGACTTTCGGGGGCTTTTGCCAACTCTGGACGTGCCGACCACGGTGATCGCGGGCCGTCGTTCGGAAATGTACCCTTGGGAGGGGCAGGCGCGCATGGCCGCTGCGCTGCCCAACGCAAAGTTGGTCACTCTTGAAAACAGCGGGCATGTGCCGTTGATTGACCAGCCAATCGCCAGTATCAGAACGCTGGGAAAAGCGTTCGGATAAGACGTTCAGGCTAAATGATCGGGTGCCGGGTTATTCAGCGGGCGCCCACAATCCCTGCAATTGCCCCAGCAGTGAAGAGCCGATGCCTTGGTTGCCCAAGAAGCCGAGAACCACCGGCACAAATTGCTGCACCATAGCGGCATCCATTCCCAAGGCCGAGAAGGCTGACTGAACGCCTTCCATTGAAGAGATGTTGGAGAGCAGGCCTTCGGCCAGGCCGCCACCGCTACCGCCGCCCAGAAGGCTGGATAGGCCAGAGGTTTCGCCGCTCAGGTTGTTGATCGCGTCTTGGCCGAGCTGATTTTGTGCCAACTGCAAAAGGGCTCCGGTGCCCCCGACGGCTTGTGCTTGAGTAACACCCAGCTGATTGGTGAGCTGGCCCACGAGCTGCTGGGCTTCGCCACTGACTTCTGTGGTTGGCGACAGCGCCATGGCACCGGTGTTCAATGCATCGTTCAAGCCAAAGGCACTGGCGTTGGGTGCAAGCAGGTAGATACTGGACACCAGAAGAAACTGTTTGAGGATTGCATTCATGCGAGGGATCCTGATTTTGGAGTGTGCGGGCGAATGCATTTTATATTGGGGCAATCAGAATCTTTTTACAGTGCAGGAAACCGAAACATTCCTAAATGGTAATGAGGGGCCGGATTTTGGTTTTTAAATCAGTGCGCTTATGCTGTTGCTCAGGATGAGCTACTAGGATGGTATCGAGCATGGTTGAGGCGATTCTGGCGAACGGTTTGCTGCAAGTGTTGTTACTCACCCTGATGGCCGGGGCGGCTATGCCATTGGGGGCAGCGTTGGCATCGGTGGAGCGTATTCATCCCGACTGGCTTGAATCCGAGCTGCATCACAGCGTGATTGCGTTCGGGGGCGGTGCGTTGTTGGCGGCCGTGGCGTTGGTGCTGGTGCCAGAGGGAAGCGCTAATCTGGCGATTCCGGCGGTTGTCGCCTGTTTTGCGGCAGGCGGAATCACCTTCATGCTGATCGATCGCTGGCTGGCGGCGAACGGTACCTCTGCAAGCCAGTTGGTAGCCATGCTGACCGACTTTGTCCCGGAGGCGTTGGCGCTGGGGGCTACGTTTTCGGTCTCCAGCGAAGGCGGCGTTCTGCTGGCTGGCATCATCGCGCTGCAGAACTTGCCAGAAGGATTTAACTCGTATCGTGAGCTGACCCGTTCCACCGATTACGGTCGGCTGAAAATCGTGGGTGGTTTTGCCTTGATGGCGCTGCTGGGGCCCGTGGCTGGTGCTACCGGCCATTATTTTTTGTCGGACTCCCATCAGTTAGTGTCCGGAATTATGTTGTTCGCGGCGGGTGGCATTCTCTACATTATCTTTCAGGACATTGCCCCGCAGGCGCGTCTGGAAAAACATTGGGGGCCGCCTTTGGGCGCTGTCGCCGGTTTTATGTTGGGGGTAATCGGCGAGATGTTGTTATCCGGGTAGGGCGCCGGCCCACGCTTTTGGGTATTATTCGGGCCTTCATACCCCTCTTTCCGATATTGATAGCACAGGAGCCCGACGATGGCAGAAACATCACTCAAGGAACAGCTTGGCACGGCAGTAAAAGAAGCCATGCGTAATAAAGATCGTGAGCGGCTGGTTACCTTGCGGATGGCTCAGGCGGCGGTGAAGCAGATCGAAGTGGATGAGCGCCGTGAGATCTCTGACGATGAGGTTCTGAAAGTACTCGACAAGATGCTCAAGCAGCGTCGCGATGCTGCCAGCCAGTACGATGACGCTGGCCGCACTGAATTGGCCGATAAAGAACGCGCGGAAATGAAAATCATCGAAGAGTTCATGCCGGCTGCACTGACTGACGAAGAGTTGGCAGGATTGATCCGTGACGCGGTGAGTTCAACCGGTGCTCAGGGCATGCAGGACATGGGTAAGGTGATGAACGAGTTGCGCCCCCAGGTTACCGGACGGGTGGACATGGGGCAGCTGAGCCAAAAAGTTCGGGCTGCTCTGGCATAAATACAGGCCGAAAGGTCGCATTCCCACAAGGAATTCGTAATGAGCGATAACCCGTTAGCCCAGATTCTCGAGATGGATGGCGAGGAACGATACGACTATTTTCTGGATGCCGTGGTGGAAGAGCGCGAGCTCTGGATACTCGTTAATTCAGACAATCAATTTCTTAAGATTGTGTCCGAAGAAGATGGCGTTGGTTATCTCCCGGTATGGCCAGGTGAGGATTTTGCGGCCGACTACGCCTGTGGTTCCGGTGATCTCGCGCCGAAATCATTGTCACTGCCGGACTTCTTCAAGAAGTGGGTGCCCGGCCTAAGCCGCGACAAACTCGAGGTTGGCGTGTTCCCCGGTGCTGACAGCGAACTCTGGATTACCGAGCCCGAAGCACTGAAGAGCGATCTTCAGGAAGTGTTGTCCGGTTCGTTCTGAACGGGAGATTAAAAAGTCCTCATTTCAGCGTTCGATCCTTGTGCTAGATTGAGGTTAGCCATCCGCATTCACTCGCGGGTGGCGAAGCCGAAATAGCAGTAATCGATACTGATAAGGAGGCACGAAATGGAAGCAAAATCGGATAAGACTGAGTACGATCAGGTTCGCGAAGATCTGAAGAAACTTCAGGAAGATCTTTCCACGCTCGCCAAAAGTGTGGCTGATGGCCAGAAGGGCAATATCAGTCATCTGCGGGATGAAATTCGAAGGGAAAGCCTTGCCGCATTCGATCAGGTAAAGCAGCGCGGTGATGAAGCGCTGACCCGGGCCCGGGATGCCAGTGGCAAGGCAGTTGAGAGTGTGGAACATAAGATTGAGGAGCGGCCCTTCCTAAGTATTGTGCTTATGTTCCTTGCCGGTGTGTTGGTTGGTCGGTTTCTGGACCGCTGATCATGCCTGATTCGGATTGGTTGCAAGGCGCCCTGCGCAAAGCCATCGCAGCTTTTTTAGGCTTTATGTTGGGTTTTGTGTTGCTGGTTGCCTTGTTGCTCACCGGCTTTTACTTGCTCGTCAATGCCGCCACCTTAGCGCTGACCCCTTGGTTGGGAGTGGCCGGCGCACTGGCGGTGACGGGCTTGTCCTGCCTACTGTTATTGTTCCTCTTTTTCTACCGGATGACACGCCCCTTGCCTTCGAAGCCTTCGGATGGCTCGAGCAGTGGCCAATCGAGCCGCTCCCCCGTCGAAGCTATGAAACGGCTCATTCAGAAGAACCCGTTGGAAGCGGCGTTGGCGGCCTTTGCCCTTGGTGTGCTTGAACAAGGGGACCCGCGCATGAAGTCCCTGTTGATGCAAGGTGGCATGGCGCTGGCGAAGGAGGCAGAGCGGCAACAGGGGGATGGGGGGGCAGAGAATGAGCCCACGGAAGCGGCGAACGACGCGGCCGACAGCTGAGGTTCGCCAGGATTTACGCAGCTGCCTATATATCCCGTTCCTTAAGCGTGTTAAAACGTCGCCTTGCGAGGGTTGGCATTCTTTGGCGAACCTGGGCGCACGTTCATTCATCAGGATTTCAGCATGTCAGACAAATTTTTCTACAAAGGCCGACAAGACGCACGTCAGCATCATACGGCCTACGGCGGCTTTAAAACCAACGCCAGCCAAAAGAGTGGCAGCGAGAAGTTCCCGTTATCCTTGGTGGTGACCAGTGAGGCTCGTAAAGATGAGGTAGAAGCCCAGGTGGCTGAAGCCAATCTTTACGCCAACATTACGGTTGATACCCGTGAAGGCGCCGTCGAATCGATTGGTGAATTAACCGCGATTTTGAACAAGGGCGAGACGGTTACGGTAACTAAAACGCCTTCGCGCAATGATCCGTGCAGCTGTGGCAGTGGGCTGAAGTTCAAGAAGTGCTGTGGTTAAGGCCGTTTTGAAATTGGGAAAGTTTCTATGACGATTTGTGGTGTTGAACTGAGTGGCAGCGATGCCGTCATCTGTATGCTGAGTCTGGAACGTGGCCAGTTCAGTTTGCCGGAGTGTAAGGTGCGCAAGTTGTCGCTGCCGAAGAACCACACCCGCGAAGACTTGCAACAGTTTCAGAAGGCGTTTGCTGAGTTGATGGCGGAACACGGGGTCACCGGCGTTGCTATCAAAGAACGAATGCCAAAAGGCAAATTTGCCGGCGGCGCGATCAGTTTTAAGCTCGAAGCAGCGATTCAGCTGATTGCTGATGTGCAGTTGGACGTAAGATTGCTGACGCCGGCGTTAATCAAATCTACGCTCGCGTCCAAGCCGCTGCCGATTCCGTTTTCTGACACTGGCCTGAAGGTGTTTCAGGAAACGGCGTTCACTGCAGCCTACGTTGGGCAGATGACGAAATAAGCGGGTGATGTCCCCTCAAGTATGGAGCGCAAATGGCGAGAGCCCCCATTGAAGCGAGGCAACGAGCAACGCTTGCACGGCTGGATAAGTTCAGCCGCTATACCGACAGCAGTATTGGTATTCCCTTCACCAAGTTCAAAATCGGTGCAGAGGCCATTATTGGCCTAGTGCCGGTGGTGGGTGACGCAGCGGGTCTGGTACTGGCCAGTTATGTGCTGGTGGAAGCCCAGCGAGCGGGGGCAAGTAAGAGCGTCAAACTGCGCATGCTCCGGAATATGGGCATCGACTTTGTGGGTGGCTTGTTGCCGGTATTCGGCGATGCCTTTGATGCGATTTTCAAAGCGAATACTCGCAATACGCGGTTGCTGAGAAACTATCTGGAGAAGCAGCTTGAGATAGAGCCGCCTGCGCCGCCATTCCCATGGAAAACGCTGATTTGGCTGTCTGTGTTGTTTGCCGTGGTAACGGGTGGGTTAACCCTGCTGTTCTAAAGTCCGCCTGGAGCTAAAGCTCCGGGCGGACGTAACGGCCGCGGGTTATTTTTTCAGAAAGGTAAGAAACGCACCTGCAACGGTGATCGCTGCGCCGCCAATCAGATACCACATGGTTTCGTCAGTGAAGCGTCCGCTGACCGCTTCGGTGAGCTGGTTTCCAACGGACTGAGTGGACTGGTAGCCGAAGTACAGCAAAATGACACCAACAACCAGCAGTACAATTCCAATCAACTTTGAGCTTCCCATTGCAGACTCCTTGTAGCGTTACTGTTTGATTCTGAACTTCTATTTTCAATTAGTACCAGAAGGTATAGTCACAAAACAACGCGTTTGCAGGCCTTTTTTTCTTTAAAACAGCCCAAGCTGGGGTTTTGAAATCTCTACAGGGAGTGGTTCAAGGTGCGGAATTTGCTCACGCAACAACTCTGTCCAGAGCTCGGCCAGCGCAACCGCGTGCGCGTTGTCAGGCATGTGCATGAATACATAGGGTTGGACACCAGATTCTAGCCAGCTCTTTACTCGAGTGACCCAGGGAGCTAGAAAGTCCCGGTTGGTTTCCAGATCAGGGTGGCCGATGTAGCGGATGACCGGTGGCGCATCGCTGGGCAGCAGGTGGACAGGAACCCGGGGCTTTTTACGTTGGGCATCGACAATCACATCGTTGTCGGGGATGGCGGAGAACACCGCCCGGCTGTCCATGCATACGCGGGCCAGTTTGCGCTGGCGCAGCCCCTGATTCAGTGCCTTCTCTTCTTCGCCTTTGGCAAAGAACGCCGGGTTTCGTACTTCTACAGTCCAGTCCAAGGTGTCTGGCGCCGTATCCAGAAAACGCCAGAGTTGCGGGAGTCGGCTCGGGCCAAAGCTTGCCGGTAATTGCAGCAGCATCGGCCCAAGGACATCTGACAATGGCTCGACCACATCCAGAAACGTTTGTAGCTCTGCCCCAACGCCTGTGAGCATGCGCTCGTGTGTCAGTGCTCGGGGTAACTTGAGCAGAAAGCGGAAATCATCCGGCACTTGTTTGCGCCATTGTTCGCATTGCGCTTGACTGGGAGTTGCATAAAAAGTGGTGTTGCCCTCAACGGTATTGAACACCTGAGCATAGCGGGCGAGAGGGGATACTCCGGGTGGTAACTGTGTCGCCCAGTTTGGGTCTTGCCACTGCGGGCAACCGAGGTAGTAGGGCAGAGGCATTTAAATCTTGACCTTTCCTCTAAGCGCCTTGGTTTTACCTTTCTGAGTTTTCTTATCCACGCGCCGGCGTTGGGAGCCTTTGGTCGGGCGGGTTGGTCGCCGTGCTTTTTGGATTTTCACCGCTTCTAAGATAAGTTCTTTCAGGCGCTCTAGCGCGTCTTCTTTGTTGAGTTCCAGGGTGCGGGAAGACTGTGCCTTGATGATCACAATCCCTTCTTTGCTGATACGTTGGTCGGAAAACGCCATTAGCCGCTCTTTATAGAAAGGCGGCAACGATGAGCGCTGAATATCGAAGCGAAGGTGTACCGCAGAGGCCACCTTGTTGACGTTTTGGCCGCCGGGGCCTTGGGCTCGAATCTGCGTGATTTCGATTTCCCAGTCGGCAATTTCTACGGCATTGGAGATTTTCAGCATAGGGCATACATAGTTGGTGGGATGAACAGCTTCCGCTTCCTGTTAGTATCATCCTACGCAATCAGTCACCCGATCAGAAGTGGTGAAACAGCAACGGAGCGCTTTATGAAGGTTATGGTTCTGGGTTCGACCGGGTTAACGGGTGGTTTGTTAGTCAAGAAGCTGCTGGGTAATCCCGCTATTACGACCGTGGTGGCGCCGGTGCGCCGGCCTTTGGAGTGGAGCCACCCGAACCTAGAATTACCGGTCATCGATTTTGATGACATGGAAACCCATGCAGGGCTATTCGATGTTGATGTGCTCGTGTGTTGCTTGGGCACCACCATAAAAAAAGCCGGTTCTCAAGAAGCGTTCCGCAAGGTGGATTACAGCTACGCCCTGAATGCTGCGAGCTTGGCTAAAGAAGCGGGCGCGAAAGCCTGCATTTTGATGTCGGCCATCGGGGTGTCTTCGCGTTCCTCCGTGTTTTACAACCGGGTGAAAGGCGAGCTGGAAGACGCCATTCGGGCTGTGGAGTTTTCGTATCTATCCATTTATCAGCCAAGCCTGTTGCTTGGCCAGCGTCAGGAGCATCGTACGGCAGAGGCTCTGGGTATGGCAGTGATGCCGGTCGCCAACCGTGCCTTGATAGGGCCGATGCGCAAGTACCGTGCGATAGAGGCGGAGACGATTGCTGCGGCCATGACGAACGACATTTCTCGCATCGATGCTGGCCGCAGCGTTGGTGTAAACGTGTCTGTACGACAGTATTCAGACATAGTGGCGTTAGCGGGCTTTTAAGCGAGCCAACACTTTTTCTCCACTGCTTGCTTCATTATCGATGCCCGCCGCTTTCAGACGGGCGTTCAGATTCCCGTTGTTTTGTTCCTCATCCAGTTCGGTCAAGGCGGCCTCTACGTCTTCGGCCTCCGTTTGGCGGGCGCGAATTCGGTCGGCTGATACGTTCAATTCTTCCATGTGACTGTGCAACCCTGTTGCGTGGCCCCGAAGCTGGCGGGTGACCTGTTCGGCGTGTCGATTGGCTTTCGCTAGTCGCATTTCACTGTGGAAATGTTTCAGTGCCCGGCCTGAATCCCGCAGCTGGCGGCGCAGTTGGCTTTCCTGTTGTTGTAGCTTGGCGTGCTGTTGTTGCTGGCGTTGCAGGACGGTTTCGTCCTCGGCAATCAGGTTAGCCAGCTCCAGCGCCAAGGCCTCTTCATTTTGTTCCAATGCCTGACTGGCTTGCTGCTCCCGTTTGTTAATGGCAGCTTGCAGGCCGGTGTTGTCGCGTTCCAACCGGGTTTTTTCGGCCATCAGGTGCGCCAGCTCCCGTTTGGAGCGGGCAATGGCTTGTTCGGCATCCCGCAGTTCCTGTTCGAAGATGCGTATGTCGTTAGCCTCTACCAGCTTTGCCACCGGTTCGTGGGCCGATGCCCGAAAAAGCGTGTTCAGTTTGCGCCAGATGCTCATGGTGTTACTCCCCGTATTCTTTCAGCAGCTGATGGGTGCGAGCTTCGGAAATTCGGTTCGCAATTCGGCTCTGCTCGTGTTCATCGCGAAGTGTTTTCGACAGCGTGATGGTGGTGCTGACGAGAAACAGGGCGCTGATCGCCATATAGCCTTTGATCACGATATCCACCGGCGCCAGCACCACGCCCGCGGCGGCGGCAAACAGTGCAATCGCAAATGAAACCTTCACAAAAAATACCCAGGAGTTTGAGTTGCTCTTCAGTTCGCTATCCATGATGTCTTCCTCATTGGCTTTGTTGTTGGGACAACCGAACTGTGCGTTATCGCTGGTTACGCAGCGAGTGATTCCCTAAAAGTATTGGCGGTGTATCTGTGGGGTATCGAATAATGCTACCTTCTGAGATTAAAACTCGATGGGAGATGAATTCATGGCGCAAACCAGTGCCATTGTCGGCGAGCTTAAACGACAACTTCGGTCTCATGGCCTGACCTATCAAGACGTGGCGGATGCTTTGGGGCTGTCAGAGGCGAGTGTTAAGCGCCTGTTTTCAGAGAAGCAGTTTTCGCTTAAACGCCTTGACCAAATTTGCACGCTGATGGGCATGGAAATCAGCGATCTGGTACGCAAGCTGGCACCAGAGCCTAAAGTCGAGCAACTGAGCCAAGAGCAGGAACAGGAACTGGTGTCGGATGTGCGTCTGTTACTGGTCGCCGTCTGCGCCATGAATCGTTGGCAGTTTCAGGAAATTCATCAGGTTTACGAGCTTTCAGAAACTGATCTGATTGGCCATCTCGCCAAGCTCGATCGAATGGGTGTACTGGAGCTGCTGCCCGGGAACCGCTTCAAGCTGTTGGTTAGCCACGATTTCGCCTGGCAGCCAGGCGGACCAATTCAGAAGTTTTTCGAAGCCGAGGTGCAGCAGGATTTTCTGAAGTGCCGGTTTAACCACCCCGGAGAGCTGAGGCTGTTCGTAAGCGGTATGCTCTCTACCCAATCGAACGAAGTGGTTCAGCATAAGCTTAAGCGGTTGGCGCTGGAGTTTCGACACTGCCATGAAGAAGACCTGGCGTTGCCTTTAGAACATCGGTTTGGCGTGAGTCTGTTGATGGCCATGCGGCCTTGGGAGATCGAGGCTTTTGACAGTTTTCGGCGGCCGGAGGCACTTAAGGATTACCCGCCGTATAGCCGTTGATGTCAAATTGGTCTGATGCGTCGAACGCGACTGTATCGCGCTCGGAGCTCTGGAGCGTTATCTGTTAGTATCCAGACACTTAATAAATAGAATATTCCTGTATTTGGAGAGTTTAAAACGTGAAGACTTTTGTACTTGCTTCTATCGGGGCTGCAAGCCTCCTTCTGAGCGGCTGCCAAACCTCGTCGTATATGGCGACAGCAGCAACGGATGGCGACGGCGTTACCTGTAGCGAAATCTATCAGGCTTTTGAGTCATACAGCCAGGATCGGCAGTCCGCCGAAGCGCTGACAGAACTCAGTCGAGCGGTGAACCCAACGGCCGCCAACTACGCCGAAATGGGTGTTAATCAGGCTTCCAAGTACTACGAGCAGATAAAAGCCAGCGCGAACGTAGCTCTGGCGATGCGTGGATGTCAGCCTGTTAATTAATTCATGTTGCCTGTTGGAGGCTTGTTTATGACGGCTCAAACCGTTTGGATCACCGGCGCGTCGTCGGGTATTGGTGAAGCGCTGGCGCTTCAGTTTGCGAAAGATGGCGCAGGGTTGGTGTTATCTGCCCGTCGCGAAGATGAATTGAAGCGCGTGGCCGCCCGTTGTGTTGAGGCGGGTTTGCCCGAAGATAATATTTTGGTGCTGCCTCTGGATGTCACAGACTGGGCTTCTCACGAAGCGTCCACGCAAACGGTAGTGGATCGCTTTGGGGCGATTGATCTGTTGGTGAACAACGCGGGCCTTTCGCAAGGTTCGTTGTGCGCGGAGACCGACATGTCGGTGTATCAGAAACTGATGGATGTGGATGTGATGGGCCAGATTGCCCTGACCAAAGCGGTGCTGCCACACATGCTGAAGCGGGGTAGAGGCCATCTGGCTGTCACGGCCAGTGTTGCGGGAAAGGTCGGTGTGCCGAAGATGACCGGGTATTGCGCCGCCAAGCATGCAATGGTCGGCTTTTTTGATGCTCTGCGGGCGGAAGTGGAAACCAGTGGTTTGCACGTGTCTACCATTCTGCCGGGTTTTATCCGTACCGATATTGCGAAAAACTCTTTGTCTGCCGATGGCACGCCAATTGGCGAAACAGACGATGACGTAGCGTCAGGCATGGACGTGGATGAATGCGCGGCCGTTGTCTTCAAAGGCCTGAAAGCCCGCAAGCGTGAGATTCCGGTGGGTAAGGGCAAAGAAATGGCCGCGCTCTGGGTGAAGCGGCTGTCTCCTGAGCTGATCTTCCGCCTGACACGGCGTGCCAAACGCTAATTGATAAGCGAGTTTCTCTGATGAAATTTCCCATTGTTACGGTGACTCTGGTGGTGGCTGCACTGGGCTATGTGTTCTGGAATCAGACGCAGCCGGATGCCACTCAGGTTGAGTCGTCGGATTTTGCCAATCTCGCTGCCAAGCCGGTGGACCGAAGTGCCGTGGTGGACCTGGCCATTTCGCGGATTTCAGATCTGTGCGAAGAAACGACAGCGAATGCGGAAGACGCGAATGCACACGAGGAATGTGTTGCCCAGGCCGAATCCCGAACGTCATCTTGCCGCCGCGCTGTGTACGACCGGTTCCCGGACAAGGTGCGGTCGGATGCGGTTTTCAGGGATATTACGATTACCACCATGAATTGTCTGGTGCGCCAAACGGGCATTGTGCAACCTTGATTTGGTGGCCGGGCGTTTGACGGCGTTGCCGAAAATCGGCGCAACCTATACAGTTAACAAACGCTCACTTTATAAAATGAATTGGATGAGGATACCGCGGTGACCGATCTCGTAACTTACGAACTGAACGAAGGGATTGCCACAATTACCCTGAACAACGGCAAAGCCAATGCGCTGAGCCATGATGTGTTTACAGCGCTGAACTCGGCACTCGACCGTGCTGAAGAAGACAAGGCAATTGTCATCCTGACGGGGCAACCGGGCATGTTCTCCGGCGGGTACGACCTGAAAGAAATGCAGAAAGGCATAGAGGCCGCCATGGCTCTGGTGAAAGTGGGCTCAACGTTGACTCGTCGCCTGGCCGCCTTCCCGACGCCGGTGATTGCCGCTTGTGGTGGCCACGCGATTGCTAAAGGCGTGTTTGTGCTGTTGTCAGTCGATTACCGTATTGGCGTTGAAGGTAACTTCAAACTGGGCCTGAACGAAGTCGCCATTGGCATGACCATGCACCATGCCGGTATTGAAATCGCTCGTCACCGTATGCCTGCGCCGTATTTCTATCGCTCTGTCGTGAATGCCGAAATCTTCAATCCCGAAAGCGCGACCGCTGCCGGTATTCTGGATGAAGTGGTGGCTCCTGAGCAGCTGATGGAGCGTGCAAAAGCCGTTGCCGCACAGTACAAGCAGCTGAACATGCGCGCCCACAAGCAGACCAAGCTCAAAGTGAAGGCTGAGTACCTGGCCACACTGGACCGTGCCATCGAGCAAGACGCAACCAAGTCTGATTTGATGGGGTGATGTGTTTGGGCGGCCGTTGCGACAGCGGCCGCCTGACGCACCCTTGGTCAAATTACCGTCATAATTCCCAAACCCAGTAATACCAAGCCTTCCAGCCGCATGTCCTGACCTTGCTAACACAGTTTTCCACAGAGTTTGTGGGTAACTGCTTTTCTTTATCCCCAGCGATCTTGAAAAAATGCCCGATTTTGCTTGCTTTTGGGTGTAAAAAACGGGTGATTCGGTATTTTAATGCCCAGGTCCCCTGCCTGGTTAAATTACCTACAAAATCCGCAAGCCCGCTCCTAGAGCGGTTTTAGCCTATATGTCCTTACCTTGCTAACACAGTTGTCCACAGAATTTGTGCGTAACTGGTTAGGGTTATCCCCAAGGTGGGCGGGACATAATCAATGGCTGTGCATTACTTCAAGGAGATCCCGTTTTCGTGGATTTTTATGTGTTAATCTCTACCTTGGTTAAATTACCGACAAAGCTCCAAAACCCGCTCGTAGAGCGGTTGTAGCCTATATGTCCTTACCTTGCTAACACGGTTGTCCACAGTATTTGTGAGTAATTAACAGAAGGAAACTCTATTTATGTCTGAAAAACCGGCCAAGCCCGTTTCGGCTTCCGCCATTGAGAAGCATGTGTATAAAGTGTTCCCCAACGATATGAACTCACACGACACGGTGTTCGGGGGCATGATCATGGCCAAGTGCGACCGCTTGGCGTTGGTTGTGGCTGAGCGGCATTCGGCGCACGTGTGTGTGACCGCTGCGGTCGATTCTATCCACTTTCGTGCACCGGCAAGAGGGAAAGATACCCTGCTGTTCAGTTTGACCCTGAACCGCAGCTGGGGCTCTTCTATGGAGATTGGTGCGCGGGTAGAAGCGGAAAACAGCTACACCGGCGATGTTCGGCACATCCTGTCCGCGTTTTTTACCTTTGTGGCCGTAGACGAAGAGGGTAAGCCGGTGGATGTCCCGGAGGTGATTCCCGAAACGAGCGAACAGCGCCGGCGTTATGCCAACGCTGAAATACGAAGGGCCGGGCGCCTGCAAACACGTGAGCAACTGACCAAGGCGAATAGCTGAGTAAAGTCGCATATTTAGCCCAGTCGTGGTATATCACGGCCACGGTGATCAACTTATATTGGAATAGGTGACATGCCAAAAGCGAGTGAGATTAAAAAGAACCAGGCGGTTGAGTTTGATGGACGTGCGTTTTTCGTAAAAGACATCGAGCGTTCGGTGCCCCAGGGCCGTGCCGGTGGCAGCCTTTACCGCATGCGGTTGTACGATGTGGTCACTGGCCAGAAGGTAGACGAAACCTTCAAAGATTCAGACATGTTGAACCTGGCTGACTTGGTTCGTCGCCCGGTTATGTTTTCCTACTCAGACGGCGATGAGTATGTCTTTATGGACAACGAAGACTTCACTCAGTACATGCTGAACAAGAGTGCGATTGAAGACGAGCTGCTGTTCATCACTGAGGAAACTCAGGGTGTGATGGCCATTCTGGTGAGCGATACCCCGGTGGCTTTGGATTTGCCGCCAACGGTTGAGCTGACGATTGAAGAAACCGATCCCTCTGTGAAGGGCGGTTCAGCGACCGCTCGCACCAAGCCTGCTCATCTGACCACCGGGCTGGTTGTGCAGGTGCCTGAGCACATTTCCACAGGTGACCGTATCAAGGTCAATGTGGAAGAGCGCAAGTTTCTGAGCCGGGCCTGATATCGGTTTCTGACGATGGTAGAGAGGGGCAAGCGGCCCCTTTCTACAGTTCCATTACTTCCAGCTTTTTCCTCAGTTTTGCCCACCCTACCGGTAAACGTTTTTCCAGTTCGGCACACCGGGATGCTTCAATATTAACGTTGCTGAAGCCCTGCTTGCTGCCGTAAATCACCCAATTGTTGGTTTTGCTTCGGAACACCAGCAGTAGTGGAAACTGTCGTCGAAGCTCTCGTACCAGGTTGCCATTGGCTTCCGGCATTTTGTGGTAGTTCAGCGCGAGCCAGCCTGAATTTGTAAGAGCGCGGCTACACGCCTTGATGAAGCGTCTTTGCCCCTGGGCCGGGCTCATCTTGTCGGCACTGTAAAGATCGGTCAGGATCATCTCTGTGCTGGCCTCTGGCAGGTTATCCACAGCCAGCCGGGCATCTTGAATGGTCACCTGCAGCCGGTCGCTGCTGGGCAAGGCAAACCATTTGCGGGCAATCTGTTCCACCTTCTCCCGCAGCTCGAAGACCTGGATATCACTTTGGGGCAGGAGCTTGTGCAAACCGTGGGCGAGTACGCCGCCGCCTAAGCCCAGAACCGTGACCTGCTGAGGCTCGTGAAAGGCGACGGGCAAGAGCATGGCGCGGTTGTATTCATGCACTGGCACATTGGGCGCTGCGCGCACTATTTTGCTTTGTTCAAACACCGAATCAAAACTGAGTATCCGGTGTTTGCGGTCGTCGATCACCAGAATGTTGCCGTACTTATCGCGGTCTACATGAACAATGTCGCCGGCAATGGCGGCGGTGTTTGCTGGATGGCTCATCAGTTGGCTGCGTAGCGTTTATGCAGAATGCCCACTCGTTCAACGTAGGCTTTGGTTTCAGCGTAGGGCGGAATGCCCTTGTAGCGCCCGACCGCGCCGGGGCCCGCGTTGTAGGCGGCAGTGGCAAGGCGGGTGTCACCCTTGAAGCGGGCCAGCATCTGAGACAGGTAATTCACGCCGCCCCGAATGTTTTCCGATGCTTTCATGGGATTGATCACGCCCAATTCTTTTGCTGTTCCCGGCATCAGTTGCATCAAGCCTTGAGCACCCACGGGGGAGATTGCCTGTGGATTAAAAGCGGATTCGGCATGAATCACGGCGCGCACCAGTGCCGGGTCTACGCCGAATTCATGGGCGGCGGCCGTGATTTCGTTCTTGAACGGACGAAGAAACAGCGGGGTCTTACGCCAGTCCACGGTCGAGTTCGGGTCGCAGGCGTAGCAATGAAAACTGATTACATCGAAATCTGAACTGGCCGGTCGTTGGCTGCTGTAGGCGACAACCCCGTGCTGGTCTTTGTAGCGGTAAACCGTTTCACTTTTCGTGGAGGGCCGCGGCTGGCTTTTGCTTTTAACGTTGGTGAACTCTACACGCCCGTCAGGGTGGACAACCCGTTTAATGGTGTCGGCTGGAACGCTCGAGCTCGCGGCCCAAAGCATAAGGGCTGCAAGTGCGATAACTGAAGGTGGGGGCGATGTACGGCTTAACTTCATCTCATGACCGGAATGCAGAATCGAAGGTCTCAATGTACCGTTATTGCCAACGGAGATGTACCTTGAAGTGTAGGCTTTTTGTTTGTTTGTGAGAAATTTCGCTCGGCAGGGATTATTTCCGCTATGCTGCAAGGAAGATACCTAACAAGGAGTTTCTTATGCCTTTCTCGCCGGTTCATCTTGCCGAATTGAATCTGTTGTTGCAGTTTCCTTCCACCTCCACGCAGGAGGGCATCAAGGTACACGCCAGCCAGGCGGCTCCCGAAACCGTTCGCGCGGCTGCGTCATTGTTCTCGAAGGGGCTGATTTCGCAGGAAGACGGCGGTTATTTAACGCCCATGGGGTGTGAGGCGGTGGAACTGACTCAGAAACTGCAAACGATGCTGGCCAGTGAATGAATGAGTGAGCGGGCGTGGCCCTGTTTGGTCAGGGCCACGTTCAAAGCAGGTGAATGCCCTAGACCTTGGGGCCCTTACCTTTGAGTACGTTCACCAGTACAGAGACAACGAGCAGTACCAGAAAGATAAAAAACAGAATTTTAGCGAAGCCTGCAGCTGTTCCGGCTATGCCGCCAAAACCCAGTACCCCCGCAATGATCGCAACAACGAGACACACTAAAGCCCAGTAGAGCATTTGTTTTCCTCCTTTTTTGCAATGCCTAGTAAACGTGGCACAACATTGGCGATACCGCAATTGAGAGCGCGGCAGGTTAAGCGATGGTCATAGTGCTGTCAGGTTTCAGTCTGTTGATTCAAGCGGGTACACGGACGGTGCCAAGGTGGGGGAGCAACCGATCACGCCGCGAGCTTGCTTGTGCGCGTGCAGGTACCAGCGTCGGCCGCCACGGGGAAAAGTGTCTGGCCGAACAGCGAAGGTAGCGGTTTCCACAGTAGCGGGAATAGGGCGGCCATCGGCCAGACGATAGACGCACGCCGTTTCAAGGGTGGCTGGCTGGCCTGTGGGCAGGGCAATGAACCCGTCGCTCCGAACCTGCGGTTTGCTGCCGTTGATCTCGGTGATTTTCAGGCACGGGCCGTAATGAATGCGGTTGTTATCGCCCACGGGCTCTTCCAGGCAGTGTTGTGCGCTCAGGAGTACCGTGTTTTCCCCAATGTCCGGGTCTACGCCTGGGAGGCTCTGGCAGGCGGTGAGCGACACAGCAACCAGCAAGGGGGCTAACGTTCGAATCATCGGTGGCTCCTGGGGGTTAGTTGCAGATTTCCTTTGAAATCAGATCTTAGCGCATCAACCAATCGACGGTCCCGCCCGTACACATCTTTTCGTATCTGCAAATGTCCGGATTTATCGACCCAGGTTGTCCAGTATTGCAGATGAACGGGCACAGACCGGTCCAGAATGGCCTTCACCGGTTCTTTTTCTTGCCGGGCCTGCCGGATGGTGTCTTTGGTCCAGGAGCTGTTTCGGGTGAGTAACCGTTCCGCCAGTTCGAAGGGGCGTTCAACCCGGATGCAGCCAGAACTGATGGTCCGCTGTTCGCGGCTGAAGTGGTATTGGCCGGGAGTATCGTGCAGGTAGATTGCATGTTTGTTCGGGAACATGAACTTCACTTGCCCGAGCGAATTGTTGGGCCCGGGTTGCTGAATAAGTTGATAGGGGAAGTGGTCGGCCGTCAGGGTATTCCAGTCAATCTCTTCCGGAGCCACTTCAACGCGGCTGGCTCCCCAGCCTTTATAAACCTTGAAGTTCATCCGGGACAGATAGCTCGGGTCGGCCTGTAACTTGGGCAGCTGATCCTTGATCATCAGGGTTCGTGGAACCGTCCAGGTCGGGTTGAACACCAGATAGCGAATGCGATCACTGAATACCGGGGTCTGCCTGAAAGGATCGCCAACGATCACCCGCTGATGCATGACCTCTTCGCCGTCTTCCACCAAAACCATGTCGTAGCCTGCGATATTGACCAGCACGTAGGTGTCGCCCAAAGAATCCGGTAACCAGCGCCATCGCTCCAGATTGGCATCGATCTGGCGGATGCGTTCAATGGGAAGGGTGTTCAGCGCTTGCAGCGTTTTTCGGCCGATAAGGCCATCCGGCTCCAGACCGTGGCGGGCCTGAAAGGCCGGAATGGCTTCAATCAGGGAGCCTGCATAGCGTTGGCTTTCGGGTGTGTTGGTGGCGCTGTAATGGCTGTCGTGATCGGCTGGTGGGAGATTTCCCAACAATTGAAGCTGCTGACGGATCGCGGGGATGCGGGGGTCGCTGTCGCCCGGGTGAATCGTGGGGCCAGGATCGTGCAGGGGCCAGGGGCGGCCGAGCAAGCCCGAGAGCTGGTATCGGTAATTGCTTAGTTTCTGATAAGCCGGAGCCGGCGGTTTGAAAGACTGCAGTGTCTGGAAGACAGTTTCGTCCTGCAAGGCCTGCTCAAGCGCCAAGAACAGAGGCTCTTGTCGCTGATGGACCGCCCATTGCGCCTGAAGGGTTTGCGAATTCACTTTGCCATCACGAAGGTGTGCGGCCAGCAACAGGAACGCGTCGGTAAAGATCAGATCCAGTTCTGTGGATAATGTCCGGTCAGCGTCATCCGATGAGCTGTGGACAATGTCGTGTAAGGCGTCTTGGTGGTAATCAGCCGGGTTCAATCCGTCGTGGGCTACCCTATCAATGGCCTGAACGAGTTCGTATCGCGCAATCGGTGACGACCAGGCGGGTTGGTAGTGGCGGTTTTCGTAAAACCGGGCCAAGGCGTCTTGTGCATGCAGTGGTGTGCCTTGTATCGAGTCGGAATGGTCCGATTGTAGAATCTCCAGACGGTTGATAATACCATCGTCGCTCTGGGCATTTTGCACGAATGCCAGTAGCATTATGATTAGTAGGCAGCTTTTAATGTTTGTCTGCGATTCTGCATCCTGCACATCGTCCTCCTCTTGAATATCTTGCAAACTGAGCCGTCAGGCTTGCTGGAGTTTTTGGTTCTTTATGTCTGACTTGTCGGTTGTACAGTATATTTTGATTGCGCTGATTTTCGTGTGGAGCGGCTTTGTGCGTTCCGGGTTAGGGTTTGGCGGCGCGGTACTGTCGCTGCCTTTCCTGCTGTTGGTGCTGGACGAGCCGCTGGTTTTCCTGCCGATTATCTCTATCCATTTGCTGGTGTTCTCCTCTTTAACTATCTGGATGAACAACCGGCAAAGCAGCACCGGCCCTCAGGATACGCCTAAATCCGGCACGGTAGATTGGCACTATCTGGGGCGAATGCTTTCAATTTTGATGGTACCGAAGCTTATAGGCGTATTCGGCCTGATCACCCTGCCGGGCCACATCCTCAGTGCGATCATATTCATTATTGTAGGCCTGTATTCGGTTTCGTACATCGTCAATAAGCCCTTTCGCAGCGGCAGCAAAACGGTAGATGCGGTGTTTCTCATGCTGGGGGGCTATATCAGCGGCACTTCGTTGATTGGCGCACCTTTGATTATTGCTGTAGCGGCCCAGCATCTGCCAAAAGAAAAACTGCGGGACACCTTGTTTGCTCTGTGGTTTATTCTGGTGCTGATCAAGCTGGGAGCGTTTGTGTGGGCAGGCGTTGATTTACAGTTGATTCACCACATCTGGCTACTGCCTGCGGCGGCTGTTGGTCATGTGATTGGGTTGTATGTACACGACCGAATGCTGCACGCGGAAACGTCACTGTTCTACCGGGTGCTCGGCACAATCCTGCTGACAGTAAGCAGTATTGGACTGGTTACTGTGTGGCTCTAGCCGTTTCTAAGGCTTGCCGGCTCAGGAACCGAGCATGCCTGCGTAGGCGGTGTAAAAGAATGCGCAGGAACCCAGCAGAATCAGGCTCCAGGCGGGAACAATCATTACAGAACGTGCCGGTCTGATCATCGCAACCTCCTTCGGTATGGCTAATCATTACGCGGTCATCCTCAATTTAGACCAATCTTGAGGAATGTCACGTCCCATTATTTAAATAGTCGTCTAGTATGGAGTTGGTAAAAGGCGAGTACTTCCGAGTCGTCAAAAAAACAACAACAAGGACTTCATATGACTGTAGATCCTCAGAAACTGACGTCAGCCCATTGTTTGTTTTATTGGGCCGAGAAAACCCCGGATAACGTATACCTGACCCAGCCCTTCCCGGATGGTCGCGTGGAGGACATCACCTGGGCTCAGGCGGCGGATCAGGTTTGTCGCATGGTGGCGTATCTGACCAGCCTGGAGCTTCCCGAGCGAAGCAAGATTGCAATTTTGGGAAAAAACAGCGCTCATTGGGTTTTGGCGGACCTGGCCATCTGGTCAGCAGGGTATGTGAGTGTGCCTTTGTACCCCACGCTTAATGGTGATACCGCTGCCTATGTGTTGGAGCATAGTGATGCGCAAATGCTGTTCTTGGGCAAGCTGGATGGCACTGCGGATGGCTGGAACGATATCAAACATCATATTCCGCAGGATTTGCCTATTGTTTCTTTGCCCCTTGCGCCCCGTGACGACACCCCGATGTGGCTTGATATAGTGGCAGAGCACGCTCCGGCCAAACCGCGATTGCCAGCCCCGGATGATCTGGCCACGATCGTATATACATCGGGCAGTACCGGTCGCCCCAAGGGTGTGATGCACAGCTTTCGAACCATGATTTCCGTGGCGGATGGACTGCAGCAGCTATTTCAGGTGTCGCCCACTGATCGAATGCTGTCCTACCTGCCGCTGGCCCACGTTGCCGAAAGAGCCGCCGTAGAAACGCAATCGCTGTATTACGGTTTCCACCTTTATTTCGCAAATTCGCTCGAAACCTTCCAAGAAGATCTGCAGCGGGCTCGGCCCACACTGTTTTTCTCGGTGCCCCGCTTGTGGATGAAATTTTACCTGGGTGTAAACGCCAAGCTTCCACCCAAGAAACAGAAAGTCTTGTTTAAAATTCCCGTTCTGGGCAGCCTGGTGAAAAAAAAGGTTCTCAGACAATTGGGGCTGGATCACTGCCGGGTAGCCCTGACAGGTGCCGCACCTTTGTCTGCGGACATCATTAACTGGTATCGGAATCTGGGGCTTGAGTTGCTGGAAGTTTATGGCATGTCGGAGAACTTTGGTTACTCCCATGCCAGCCGCCCGGGCCAGGCGAAAGTTGGTTATGTCGGTGTAGCGAATCCCGGGGTGGAACAAAGGATCGGCGAGGGCGGCGAGATTGAGGTTAGAAGCCCCGGACAGATGCTCGGTTATTACAAGAACGACGAGAAAACAAAAGAAGACGTGACCCGCGATGGCTTCCTGAAAACCGGTGACATGGGGGAGATCGACGAGCAAGGATACCTGCGTATTACCGGACGTGTGAAAGACCTGTTTAAAACCTCCAAAGGCAAATATGTGGTGCCGGTGCCGATTGAAAATCGCTTCAACCACCCTATGGCGGAAGTCGTCTGCGTGGCAGGTGCCAACCAACCCCAGCCGTGCTTGATGTTGCTGTTATCGGAGGAGGCGCGTGCAGCGCTCGATTCCGGCATGGACCGCACCGATTTGGAACAGGAGCTGGCGCAAGAGCTGGATTCGGTGAACGCTGAGTGTGAATCCCATGAAAAGGTGGCGTTCCTGGTGGTGGTGAAAGAACCCTGGAGCATGGAAAACGGCATGTTAACGCCCACCATGAAGATCAAACGCAATGTCATCGAAGAGTTTTACCACCAGAAGATGGATACCTGGTTTGCGCAAAACCGAAGGGTGGTTTGGGAGTTCTGACTTATCGGTGAGCCACAAAAAAACCGACATGTATTTCATGTCGGTTTTTTTGTGGCGTCGAAGCGGGTGTTTACACGCCGCCTTGTGCCTGAGGCAGATCTTGCACCGCTGCTACGGCTTCGCGATTCGCTTTACGCAGCTTGCGGCTCAAAAATGCCAGTCCCTGTTTGACTGCCGCGCGGGTATACTCGCTGCGCATCTCCACGCCATTGTGGAGGACGCCGGATGGCTGTGGGCGAACGCTCACGTTACGCTGATGAATCATGATGCCTTCCTCCTTTCTAGGGTGGCTTGGTTTGTTAGGTTTTAAATTATTCTAGAGGTTCTTATTTGCAGTTTGAATACGTTAAACTTCGTACTCATGTTGCAAATGTGCAGTGACTATGGACTGGGATTATCTTCGATATATACGGGCTCTGGCAATAGCTGGAACCTTCGCAAAAGCGGGTGAAATGCTGGGAGTGCACCAAACTACTGTTTTAAGACGACTTGATCAGATGGAAGAGTCGTTGGGTGTGCAATTTTTTGATCGTAATCGCGATGGATTACAGCTTACAGCGACGGGGGAAATGGCCTATCGAGAGGCCGAAAGGCTCGCGGTGGACATGGAAAACCTGGAGCGGAAACTGGTTGGCCAAGATGGTGCGCCGGTTGGCAAAGTCAGAATCGCTGCGGAAGATGCGGTGATGTATGAATTGCTCAGCCCGGTATTGGCGGCGCTGGTGCGGGAGTACCCGGACATTGAGCTGGAGGTTCTGACCGACAACGATGTGGCAAACCTGAGTCACCGGGAGGCTGATCTAACCTTGCGCCCGGAGAATAAGCCGCAGGCCACCCTGGAAGGTGAGCGTATTGCGGCAATCGATTCCGCCGTTTACGGCTCGACAAACTACTGCCGACGAAATCGGAAAATGGACATTGAGAACCATCCGGAGGCCTGTACCTGGTTGATTCCGGACGAGTCTTTTAGCCATTTGGCGACCGGCAAGTGGTACCGAAAGCACCTCAAGAACGTACCCACGGTGATCCGCTGCAACAGTCTGCAGTCTATGCACGCTTTGGCGCGGGCTGGGGCTGGCTTGGCGGTTTTGCCGTGTTACCTAGGAGAAGCGGCGAAGGAGTTGCGGCGTCTTTCGGATCCGCTGGACGGGGAAAGCATCGATCTTTGGCTGCACGTCAACCACGACACGCAGCAAATGGCTCGGGTCCGGATTGTGATGGAGTTTCTGGTAGAGCGGCTCAAAGCCTTGGGCCCGGCCATCGAATTCAGCAACACGCTCTGAGCTCCGTAGGCATTAACGTGTTTGTACCGGATATCCCAAGGATTTTTCCACCGGTACAGAAACATTCCTACCAAACCGTCATCTTCAGCAGCATTGGAAGCTTGCTGAAGGGGCGGCCTGCATGTCATAAACATCGCTGTTCCCGTAACCGGATAAGAGTGACATGACATTGAACACCTTGATGAAACCTCTTTTAGTGGCCGGGCTGCTGGTGAGCAGTCTGGTACAAGCCGCACCAAGCGCCCAGCAGGTGCTGGAAGCTTCGCCCGTGGACGACATCGTTGTGCAGTATCCGGCGATGATGGGGCAGGGCATACGGGATGGTCTTAAACAACAAGCACAGGTGCCACCGATGGTGGCGGACACCATTGCGTATGTGGTGCAGAACAGCTTTCGCCCCGAAGAGATCAAACGGAAAATCGCCTCGAACCTCGATGCATCTTTAAGCGATGAACAGCTGGCGAAGGTGCACGAGTGGTACCAGAAGCCGGTGGCGAAAAAAATCGCACGGGCTGAAGTCGCCGCCTCGGCTCCGGCTATCTGGCCGCAAATTCGCAAGAAAGCACCGGAGTTGAACAAGCTCAACAAGGGCACCGACCGGGAAGCACGCTTCGATCGCTTTGATCGCGCTGCCCGTGCCTCCGAAAGTGCCGTCGATACCGCTATTGCGCTCCAGATGGGTTTATCTTCAGCGCTGGCCGCGGTGCGGGGTGAGCCAGCGGACCCGGAAGCAACGCGCCAGCAATTAGAGGCACAGCGCCCAGCATTGCAAGCTGTTGTGGGCAAACAAGTTTACGACAGCTATTTATACACCTACCAAAAAATCACTCCGAAAGAGATGGAGTTGTATCTGGAGTTTCTGGAAAGTGATGCCGGTCAGCAGTTCACCAGGGTGGTGGCAGAGAGTGTTCAGCAGGCCGTGACGGAGCCGATTGAGAATATTGGCAACCAACTGGCAAGGTTCAGGAATCTCGGGAAAGAAAACGCTCAGTGAGGGCAGCCTGCCGGTGTGATGTTCACACGGGCAGGCCAACAGCTATCAGCTGCGGGAAGTCACTTCCAGAAGGTGGTAGCCGAACTGAGTCTGGATTGGGCCAAGAACGGTGTTCACTTCGCCGCTGAATACAGCCTTGTCAAACTCGGGAACCATCTGGCCCGGGCCGAAAGAACCCAGATCGCCGCCGTTGCGGCCTGATGGGCAGGAAGAGTGCTGCTTGGCAACTTCCGCGAAATCCTGACCGCCTTCGATGGCTTTCTTCAGTTCTTCACATTTTGCTTCGCTGTCTACCAGAATGTGGCGTGCAGTTGCTTGTGCCATGATCAATATCCTGTTGTCGGATGGATGGGATGTTCAGAAGGTGAATGCTGCCCGTACCGCCTGCCCGAGGCAAGTGGTTTTTATGCGTGTTTCTTCTGCCTCACAGTTGCGCTTGCAAACCTGTACAATGCGCCGTTTATTTTGCCGCCACAGCGCTGGCCCTCACGTGTATAGGTTCTTTTCTTGATTTCCACTGCCAATATCACCATGCAATTCGGGGCTAAGCCCCTGTTTGAAAACGTTTCTGCCAAATTTGGCAGTGGTAACCGTTACGGCCTCATCGGCGCCAACGGCTGCGGCAAATCCACCCTGATGAAAATACTGGGTGGCGATCTGGAGCCTTCCGCCGGCCAGGTCATGCTGGAGCCGAACGTGCGCTTGGGTAAGCTGCGCCAGGATCAGTTTGCCTATGAAGACTGCACGGTGATCGACACCGTGATCATGGGGCATGAAGAGCTGTGGCACGTTAAACAAGAGCGTGACCGCATTTATTCATTGGCGGAAATGAGCGAAGAAGACGGCATGGCGGTGGCGGATCTGGAAGTGGAATTCGCCGAAATGGACGGCTACACCGCTGAATCTCGCGCCGGTGAACTGCTGCTGGGCCTCGATATTCCGCTGGATCAGCACAACGGGCCGATGAGTGCCTTGGCGCCCGGTTGGAAACTTCGGGTTCTGCTGGCTCAAGCACTATTTTCCGATCCGGACGTTCTGCTGCTGGACGAGCCCACTAACCACCTGGACATCAACACCATCCGTTGGTTGGAAAGCATTTTGGTGGCCCGTAGCAGCACCATGATCATCATTTCTCACGACCGTCACTTCCTGAACAGCGTGTGCACGCACATGGCGGATCTGGATTACGGCGAGCTGCGCCTGTTCCCGGGCAACTACGATGAATACATGACCGCCGCCACCCAGGCCCGCGAGCGTATGATGGCAGACAACGCCAAGAAGAAGGCTCAGATTGCTGAATTGCAGCAGTTCGTAAGCCGTTTCTCGGCCAACGCCTCGAAAGCCAAGCAAGCGACTTCCCGCGCAAGGCAGATCGATAAGATTCAGTTGGAAGAAGTGAAACCTTCTAGCCGAGTCAGTCCGTTCATCCGCTTTGAGCAGGAAAAGAAGCTACATCGCCAGGCGGTTACGTTGCTGGGCCTGACTAAAGGCTTTGATGACGGCCCACTGTTTGAAAATTTGGATTTGCAGATTGAAGCAGGCGAGCGTGTGGCCATCATCGGTCCGAACGGTATCGGTAAAACCACGTTGCTGCAGTGTCTGGCCGGTGCGTATGAGCCAGACGCCGGTGAGGTGAAGTGGACGGACAGTGCGCAGGTGAGTTATTTCGCGCAGGATCACACTGCGGATTTTGCGCAAGATGACACCCTCACCGACTGGATGGCGCAATGGACCAGCGGCGGTGAGCAGTTGGTGCGCGGTACGTTGGGGCGGATGTTGTTCTCAGGTGATGACATTGGTAAATCGGTGAAGGTGTTGTCCGGTGGTGAGCAGGGCCGGATGCTGTTTGGTAAGCTGATTCTGCAGAAGCCGAATGTGATGCTGTTGGATGAGCCAACCAACCACTTGGATATGGAGTCCATCGAGGCGTTGAACCTGGCGCTGGAGAATTATCCGGGCACGCTGATTTTCGTGAGCCACGACCGGGAGTTTGTTTCTTCCTTGGCGACTCGGATTATTGAGTTGAAGCCGGATGGGATTACGGACTTTAGTGGTAGTTACGATGATTATTTGCGGAGTCAGGGTTACCTCTGAGGTTTAGCTAGGAGTCTGCTGTTCTCTGGGGTCAGACTAGGGTGCTGGCGGGCATGTGGGGTGAGCCTGCCAAAAACCGCTCCTTCGGCACCCCTCCGGGGTCCGGCCCGCAATCACAGATTGCGGTCGTTCATCTGTCGCATGAAGCTCCGCTTCATGAGCGCTCGGCTGAACACATGTGACGCTTCTGCTTCGCCATCCATGGCTACGCACATTTTTGGCAGGCTCACCCCACACACCCGCTCATACTGTTGAGTGGCCTTGATGTTTTCTCGAATGCTATTGGAAAACGTATGAGCGAGACTGAAATTATTGGTGCCACCCGTAAATGGGTTGAAGACGTTGTGGTTGGCTACAACCTATGTCCGTTTGCCAAGCGTGAGCTGGTGAAAGACCGGGTTCGGTTTGTTGTTACGGAAGCCAAGACCGAAGACGAACTTGTGCAGGCGCTGCATGCTGAGCTTCAACTGTTAGAAGACCAGCCGGACGTTGAAACAACGTTGTTGATTCACCCGGGCGTGTTGCAGGATTTTTATGCCTACAACGAGTTCCTGGATACCGCAGACGCTCTGTTGGATTATCTGGAACTGGAAGGCATCTATCAGATCGCCAGCTTCCATCCGGATTACCAGTTCGCCGACACCGAGGCCGGTGCGGCAGAGAATTACACGAACCGTTCTCCGTATCCTATGCTGCATTTGTTGCGGGAAGCGAGCTTGGAGTCTGCGATTGATGGCTATCCCGATGTGGATGGCATTCCCGACCGGAATATCGAACTGATGAATCGGGAAGGCGCAGAGAAAATGAAAGCGTTGCTCGCAGCTTTCCTGACAAACTCGAAATAAGAGCCAAAACATGGGACTGCTTTTCGAACAAATAGACAGCCAACCCTCGGTGATCGGGGAAATCACTCTGCGCCGCCGCAAGATACCGGCGCTGGGTGAACGGGATATCTACGAAGTGAAACTGGGCGAAGAGTTTCTTATGTCCAGCATGTTCGTCGATGCCGAAATTGCGCTCTCGGATATCGGCCTCGATGCAACCGAAGGCGACAACCTCAGTGTCGTCGTCGGGGGCCTTGGACTGGGCTATACCGCCGTTGCAGCCCTCAAACACCAACGCGTATCCGAACTGCTAGTCGTCGAATACCTCAAGCCCGTGATCGGCTGGCACCAGCAAGAACTCGTGCCCCTTGGCAAAGAACAGAACGACGACCCGCGACAGCGCTACGTGCACGGCAGCTTCTTCGACATGGCCGTAGCAGATCCCGCCACCGGAGGTTTCGACCCTGAAGCGCCGGGAAAGCAATTCGATGCCATTCTGCTAGACATCGACCACTCGCCCAGAGCTCTGCTGCACGACTCCAGTGCCAGCTTCTACAGCATCCAAAATATACGCCTCATGGCTCGGCAGCTTAAGCCGCGGGGCATTTTTGCCATGTGGTCAAACGAAGGCGAAGACGACGAGTTTATGGCTGTCCTGAATGAAGTGTTCGAAGACGTAGCCTGCCACGTT
The DNA here is from genome assembly GCF_030718085.1 of Marinobacter sp. MDS2. Taxonomy (NCBI): domain Bacteria; kingdom Pseudomonadati; phylum Pseudomonadota; class Gammaproteobacteria; order Pseudomonadales; family Marinobacteraceae; genus Marinobacter; species Marinobacter sp. MDS2. The sequence goes on along the minus strand of NZ_JAVAJF010000001.1, from coordinate 1,033,252 downwards.
GTTAGCTTCTTCAATCCCTTCCAAAACCGGGAATCCTTCAACACCGTCTACGTCGCCCGCAAGCCTGCGTGAAAGACTGAGGTTTGCTGGTACGCCTCTTGTCTTCTAGGCTCAAGTAAACGGAGCAAGTTGCAGGAGGTGTTTATGTCGAATCACCACGTTTACAAGAAAGTGGAAATTGTTGGTTCCTCGAAGAAAAGCATCGAAGACGCTATCGAAAATGCGCTTGGAGAGTGCGGCAAAAGTGTCCGCAACATGGAGTGGTTTGAGGTCATTGAAACCCGGGGGCATATTGTGGACGGCAAGGTTGGTCACTATCAGGTGGTGCTGAAAATCGGATTTCGTATCTCTGACAGTTAAGAACAGCAGGAATTTTTGTGGACCAGTGAAACGCCCGGGCAGCGTTCTGCCCGGGCTTCGGGTTACATCAGGTTGTAGATAAACACGATAGCCACAGCGACCGGCGTGATAAACCGGACAGTGACAAACCACAGGTTGAACATGCCCGGTGACAGCGAAAGTTCGTTTTCCATAGCCTGACGAGACATCACCCAACCGGCAAACAGTGCAACCAACAGGCCGCCCAGTGGCAGCAGAATGTTGGCGGTAAAGAAGTCCAGCAGGTCAAAGATGGTTTTGCCTTCCAGCATCGGAATGAATCCCAGCGGTGCCACGTCCGCCCACAGGTTCAGGGACAATACCGACGCAATACCCAGTGCCCAGCACACGCCACCGGCGGCCAGGGTGCTGATGGCACGGTTCATACCTTTCTGCTCTTCCAGCCATTCCACGATGGGTTCCAGTAGCGAGATGCCCGATGTCCAGGCCGCGAACACCAACAACACGAAGAACAGAGTGCCGAACAACGAGCCCATCGGCATCTGACCAAAGGCCAGTGGCAGAGTCTGGAAAATCAGTCCAGGACCCGCGCCCGGCTCCAGTCCATTCGCAAAGACGATCGGGAAAATCGCCATGCCGGCCAGCAGTGCCACGCCGGTATCGACCACCGAGACAGTAACGGATGTTTTGGCGATGGAAATATTCTTGGGCAGGTAGGAACCGTAGGCCATCATGACCGCCATGCCTAGACTCAACGTAAAGAATGCATGGCCAAGGGCCACCAGTACGCCCGACGTGGTCAGCTTGGAGAAGTCCGGCTGGAACAGGAACGTAGCGGCTTGACCGAAGTGGCCGGTGGTCATGGCGTAGCCGACAACCAACAGAAGCAGTACAAACAGCGCAGGCATCAGGATACTGACGGCCCGCTCAAGACCCGAGCGAACGCCCCGGGCCACGACCAGCATCACCAAGGCCATGAACACGGTGTGCCAAAGCAGCAGGGTAGAAGGGGTGCTCAGCAATCCTGAGAAGATGGCGCCCACGGCGTCTGCAGATTGCCCGGCGAGTTGTCCGCTGGCGGTGGTGCCCACGTAAGAGATGGCCCAGCCACCAATTACTGAATAGAACGACAGAATCAGAAATCCTGCGAGAACGCCGATGGCACCCACCAGTTTCCAGGCCGGGTTCAGCTTGTCGCGCTCGGTGATCAGCCGGATGCTGTTGACCGGGCTACGACCACCCCGGCGGCCAATCATCACTTCGGCCATCATGATAGGGATGCCCACTACGGCGATACAGGCAAGGTAAACCAACACAAAGGCACCACCCCCGTTTTCGCCGGTAACGTAAGGGAACTTCCAGATGTTACCGAGGCCAACGGCGGAACCGGTGGCAGCCAGAATAAAGGCGAGCCGTGAGGACCAGAGTCCCCGTTTCGCATTGGAGCCCTCAAGGGCTTCCGTGTAGGTCGCGGAGCCGGATGAAGTGACAGACATAATGATCTCCCGAAGGTATTGTTTTTGTTTCAGGGGTTAAAAGGGGAGCTGCAGACCCTGCAGCTCCCAAGGGGACGCGCCGGTGTCAGGTCACCCGGCGCAAGCCAGTCGCCTGGGCGTTTGCCCGGCACCCGGAGCATGTTTTTGGAAACGCTCTTCTGCCAGTTCGTTGGCGATCTCACCGGTCGCGCGGCCGGTATTATCTGAGCGCTGGAATATCTCGGTCAGGGTGTCGCCGATAGTGTCTACATGAGCACGGATTTGCTCGGGAGAGCCGTTCGTACGCTCGTAAAACACATCGATGATGCCGCCGGCGTTGATCGCGAAGTCCGGGGCATAGAGAATGCCGCGTTGTTTCAGGACAGCGTCGTGTTCGGGACGGTCCAGGAGATTGTTGGCGGCACCGGCCACGATGGCGGCACGGAGTGCGGGAATGCTCTGGTCATTCAGCACGGCCCCCATGGCGCAGGGGGCGACAACATCAACCGGTAGGGTCAGGATATCCTCGGACGCAACGGCTGTTGCGCCCAATTCATCCACCGCTCGTTTGAGATTGTCGGCGTGAATGTCGGTGACCCACAGTTCGGCACCGGCTTCTTTCAGATACCGGGCCAGGCGGAAGCCGACATTGCCGATGCCCTGAACGGCCACTTTCAAACCGGTCAGGTCATCCGTACCGAGCTTGTGCTTTACGGCCGCCTTGAGCCCAATGTAGGTTCCGTAAGCCGTTACCGGTGAAGGATCGCCCGTGCTGGGCAGGCCATCAAAACCGGTGCGGGTCGTTATGCCGGCCACATGGGCAGTCTGGCGACCCATTACTTTCAGATCGGGCACGCTGGTACCGGAATCTTCAGCGGCAATGTACTGGCCGCCAAGGCTTTCCAGGTGCCGGCCCATGGCTTCGAGTAAGGCTTCGGTTTTCTGTTTGCGCGGGTCGCCGATGATCACCGACTTGCCGCCGCCGAGATCCAGATTGGCCAGCGCTGATTTATAGGTCATGCCTCTCGATAAGCGAAGGACATCTCTGAGCGCTTCTTCGTCACTGGCGTAAGGGAACATTCGGCAACCGCCAAGCGCGGCTCCCCGTGAGGTATTGTGAATGGCAATAATGCCTTTAAGGCCGGTTTCGGCATCGCAGACGAAAGACAGGTGTTCGTGGTTATCGAACTCCGGATGGCTGAATACGTTCATGGCGTTTCACCTCTTGTCGGTGGCCGACCGCTACCCTTGTGAGGCCTGCGGTGGCCGTTTTTTGTTTTAGACAGCTGCGTTGGCGATTTGTTGATGAGCCCGTTCATTGGGGCTTAATTCAGCCCGGTACTGCGCCCGTTCTTGTTGGGCAGCATGATAGGCGGCTTCTTTCACCGGCCCGTAACCGCGGATCTTCGCGGGCAGGCTGGCCAGGTTGCGCGCCGCATCGGCGTGGTCTTTGCTCAGATGCTTGAGCAGGAATGCCACGTCTGCCTCGTACTCCCGAATGATTTTGCGTTCCAGGCGTCGGTCGGCGGTGTATCCGAATGGGTCAAGAGGAGTGCCGCGCAGGCCCCGTGCTTTCGCCAGCCAAGTGAATACGGTTTCCATCCAGGGCCCGAAGGTGTGCTTTTTCGGCCGTTCGCCGTTTTTACCGCGGCTAAGCAGAGGGGGTGCCAGATTAAATTCCAGCTCGATATCCCCTTCGAATTGTTCCTCGAGTTGCTTGCGCAGGCTGCCATTGCTGAACAGACGGGCGACTTCATACTCGTCCTTGTAGGCCAGGACTTTAGCGTAGTTTTCGGCAATGGCCCGGAGCAGTAGCGGGTCTCGGTCCAGTTTGTGAGCGATGGTCTGTTCTGCGTGGCGCACCAGCTTCTCGTAGCGTTTGGCGAGAGACGCATTCTGGTAATCGCTCAGATGGGCCATGTTGCGCTGGATTAGCTGGTCTGTGGTTTCCATGACCTGTACCGGCGTACCTTGTGGCTTCGGGAATGCCAACGCCATGACCCGATCAAGATCATGGGCGGCCCGACGGCCCCAGAGGAAGGCCTGTTTGTTTTTCTCGACCGCCACGTTGTTGAGCTCGATGGCTCGCTCAATGGCTTCAGCGCTCAGTGGCAACAAACCCTGTTGCCAGGCGAAACCAACAGTGAACAGGTTTACGGCCATGCCATCGCCCATCAACGCTTTGGCCAGGTCGCCGGCGTTGAGGAACCAGCTGCCATCGGGACGACAGGCTTCTTTAACCGTCTGTTCCATCGACTCGCCGGGGAACTGGATGTCCGGATCCCGGGTAAAGGCCGCGGGCATGGCTTTTTCGGTGTTAACCACCGCCCGTGAGAAACGGTTATCCAGTTTAGCCAAGGCATCGTCTGTGGCCGAAACCATCAGGTCAAAAGCAATCATCAGGTCGGCCTCGCCGGCGGGAATACGCACGGCGTGGATGTTTTCTTGCTTGTCGCTGATGCGGATGTGGCTGACCACCGCGCCAAATTTTTGAGCCAGACCGGCCTGATCCAGCACCGAGACGCCTTTGCCTTCAAGATGAGCGGCCATGCCCAGCAGGGCGCTTACCGTCACCACGCCGGTACCACCCACACCAGTCAGCAAAATGCCGTAGGGATTGCTGCCAGATACGGGCGTGGGTTCCGGAAGCTCCGGGAAGTCTACCGCAGAGCTGACCCCCGCCGGTTTTTTCAGTTTGCCGCCTTTAACCGTGACAAAGCTGGGGCAGAAACCACGCACACAGGAGAAATCCTTGTTGCAGGAAGACTGGTCTATGGTGCGTTTGCGCCCGGCATCGGTTTCTTTCGGAAGAATCGACAAACAGTTGGATTGAATACCGCAATCACCACAGCCTTCGCATACATCCGAGTGAATCATCACGCGCTGATCCGGATCTTCCATGGTGCCACGCTTGCGGCGCCGGCGTTTTTCTGCCGCGCAGGTCTGGTCATAGATGATCACCGAACAGCCTTCAATCTCCCGCATTTCCCGTTGCAGAGCGTCCAGATCATCCCTGTGATGGAAGGTGGTGCGGTCGGCAAAATCGGCCCGGGACGGATATTTGTCGATATCGTCGCTGACCACGGCAATGCGTCGCACGCCTTCGCCGTAGAGCTGGTGGCTGATTTGCTGAACCGTCAAGGTGCCGTCCACCGGCTGGCCGCCGGTCATGGCGACGGCGTCGTTGTAGAGAATCTTGTAGGTGATGTTGGCACCGGAAGCGATAGCGGCTCGAATGGCCAAAACGCTAGAATGAAAGTAGGTGCCGTCGCCCAAGTTCTGAAACACGTGCTTCTGGTTGGTAAACGGGGCCTGGCCAAGCCAGGTTACCCCTTCACCACCCATTTGAGTGAAGGTGTCGGTGCCTCGTTCCATCCAGGTGGCCATGTAGTGACAGCCAATGCCGCCGAGGGCTCGGCTTCCCTCGGGTACCTGCGTGGAGGTGTTGTGTGGGCAGCCGGAGCAGAAGTGAGGTGTGCGCTCCAGTCGCTCTTTGGGTTGTGCCAGGCTGTTTTCTTTTTCGGTCAGAAATCCGAGGCGCTGTTGCAGTGTGTCGTTGCAATAGCGGCCATCCAGTCGGGACGCGATGGCGCGTGCCACCATGGCTGGCGTTAGTTCTGCGATGGTTGGTAACAGGTCATTGCCGTGGTCGTCCTTTTTGCCGATCACGTTGGGGCGCTTGCCATCCTGCCAGGTATAAAGCTGGGTTTTGATCTGTTCTTCGATCAAGCCCCGTTTCTCTTCGACCACCAGAATTTCTTCCAGCCCCGAGGCGAATTCATAAATGCCTTCAGGCTCCAAAGGCCAGGGCATGGCGACTTTGTAAACAGCTAGCCCTATGGCTTCACGTTCCTCGTCGCCCAAGCCGAGATCCGCCAGCGCCTGAATAACGTCGAGGTAGGCTTTGCCGGTGGTAACAATGCCGAGCCGGGGCTGTTTTGCCTGAAGCACGGTATGATCCAGCCGGTTGGCCCGGCAAAAGGCTTTCGCCGCTTCCAGCTTGTGCCGGTGCAGGCGCTCTTCCTGCTCCATGGGCTTATCGGGCCAGCGGGAATTCAGACCGCCTTCCGGCATGGAAAATTGTGTGGGAATGCGAATGTTGATTCGGCTGAGATCCAGATTGGCGGAAATGGACGAGTCCATATTTTCGGCCAAGGCTTTGAAACCGACCCAACAGCCGCTGAAGCGCGACATCGCCCAGCCATAAAGGCCGAGGTCGAGAATATCCTGAATGCCGGCGGGATTAAGCACCGGCATGCCGGCATCGAGAAAGGCGTAATCACTTTGATGGGGCAGAGTGGACGATTTGCAGGCGTGATCGTCGCCCGCGACTGCCAGTACGCCACCAAACCGGGAGGTGCCTGCCGCGTTACCGTGCTTGAAGACGTCGCCGGTGCGGTCTACGCCCGGGCCTTTGCCGTACCAGAGCGCAAACACGCCATCGTAACGCGCGCCCTCAAAAATATTGACCTGCTGGCTGCCCCAGACAGCCGTCGCTCCCAGGTCTTCGTTCACACCGGGCAAGAAGTGAATATTGCGCTCTTTGAGGTGATCGCGGGCTTTCCACAAAACCTTGTCGAAACCGCCAAGAGGAGACCCGCGATAACCGGAGATAAAGCCGGCGGTATTCAGATCGTTGTTACGGTCGAGTTGGGCTTGGAGCAGGGGGAGTCTCGCCAGAGCCTGGCTACCGTTCATGTAGACCGAACCGGTATCTTTTTTCCAGACATCGTCAAGGCTGACGGGACGCAGCCCCGTGGGGGAGCGTGAAAGATCTGACATGTTGAAATCCTCTACTACCTGACCGGATCGCGGCGGTAGGTAATGTCTTGTTTTTGTAATCCCGGCTTTTGGCCGGATGGTCGATTTCATTGGTCCTACCCGGAGGATTTCCCGGGTTGTCCTTTTGGGACTGGACGAAAAATAAACTAGAGTAAGTTTACGTGTACGTCAACCGTCGTGACGCGTGTGCATTTCCGGAAACATGAGTTCTACATCTAACTGGTTGAGTTGATGGCAGAAAATATTTCTGGTTAGTGGTTTTTACCTATTCGTGTTTGGCGGGTTTAGGCTTAATTTCTCTCGATGTCTGCTTATTCTTATTGCTACCAATTTCAACCGCGCAAGGTGCGGGCTGAGTTCTTCCGGTTGCTGCCCATATCCCTGTTCGTTGTTGCCTTCGGCGCAGCGTTTGGATTGGCCGCGACTCAGGCCGGCTTGTCTCCGTTTCAGTCCATCCTGATGAGTTTCACGGTATTTGCCGGGGCTTCACAGTTCGGAGCATTGGACTTGTGGGGGGCAGAAGTGTCGGTCATTCCCATGCTGGTGGTGGTGTTTGCGATCAACGCCCGCCACCTGCTGATGGGAGCCTCGCTTTATCCCATGCTGAAAGATGTCTCGCCTGCGCGCCGATATGGCTTGTTGCTGTTCCTTACCGATGCCAATTGGGCGGTTTCAGCTCAGGATTACCAGAACGGCCGGCGCAACCTTGAAGTGATTCTCGGCGGTGGCGTGGTGTTGTGGCTGGCGTGGGTATTGGGCACGGCATTTGGCGCCTACTTCAGCGGTTTGCTGCAAAATCCGAAAGCCTTTGGGCTGGATATGGTGCTTGGCTGCTTTTTGTTATCGATGGTGTTGGGCGGCAAAGCCACGCCACGGGTTGTGGTGGTTTGGTTGGTGGCGGGTGTCACGTCCCTTGCCGCCTGGAAGTGGCTGCCAGCCAACATGCACGTGGTGATTGGTGCGCTGGCAGGCGGGGCCGTCGGGCTGTTTTGGCTGGAGCCCCGAACCGCTGACAGCGCTGACCAGAAAGGAGCCGGGCATGACCATTGAAACCACACCGGTCGGCGTTTTGATTCTGATTGTGCTCATGACGTTGGTTACGTTGATCACCCGCTTCGGCGGTGTGTTCGCTATGTCGTTCGTGAAAATCAGTCCGCGCGTTGAAAGCTTCATTAACGCCATGGCCAGTTCAGTTTTGATCGCGATCATTGTGCCTATGGCGGTGGCGGGCGACGCCGGTGCTTTGGCCGCGCTGGTGGCTACTGCGGTCACGATGCTGGCGATCCGTAAGCCGCTGCCTGCGATCTCGGTGGGCTTGGTGGCGGCGGCTTTGGTGCGTTATTTCACCTAACGGCTGATGGAGTTTGAGCGTCAGGCGTCTCTCAGGGTTCGGTGACGGATGCTTGAGGCCAATTGGTTCAGCAGTCCCCGGGCTTCGTCATCGTGCAGGGCATGGCACTTTTCCTGAAACACGTGCAGGTCGTGTGTTGATGGAGCGTTAGCAGCGCCTTTCTTCAGGTCCAGATGTTGGCAGGCTGCCAAATGGGCTTTGATTTCGGTATCTATCAGTCGTGAAGCCAGATTTTCAACCGTTTCGCTGCAGAACGGACGGCATTGGTTCAGCTGAGTTCGGGCTTCAATGGCGGCTTGGCGAGCCTCAAGGCGTAGGTCGTTTGCGGCTTCTCCCGCTTCTACGGCACGCAGAAAAACGCCCAGCCGGTCGTGGAGTTGCCACACTTTGGGCCAAATGACGTCGTAGGCCGTCTTTTCGGTGTGGTAGCGTTCCTGTTCCAGAGCGGCCCCTTGATCGGACGCTTTGCCGCCTAACGGCTGATTGAAATCCACCACTCGCATGTCGTCTATTTCCCGCCAAAGGCTGTCAATGCGCTGCTTCAGAGCACGGATTTGATGCTGATTGCGCCTTCGGCTGATGAGCAGCATCAGAAGGGCCACCAAGGCAAGCAGCGAAGCGCCCGCTGCGATCAGAAGCGACAGGTTGTGGGGCGGCAGCATGGTCCAGAATTGACCCGCGTCCATGGCGTTCGACCTCCGTCGAATTCCCGTTTCAAGCTTTTAGTATAGAGCTTATTCCTGATTCTGTTGCCGGTAAGGAAGCACCGAGTGGGCGTCTTCGTAGTAGCCGTTCACGTGCTCTGCTTCTTCTCGTGTGAATTCGGCAATGGCGTCTCTGAAACCCGGATGAAGAATGCCATGCCAAGAATGGGTAATGACTGGTTCGAAACCCCGGACCAGTTTGTGTTCGCCCTGGGCGCCGGCATCGAAATGCTGGAGGCCCAATTCGAGGGCCAGTTCAATGCCTTGGTAGTAACACGTTTCGAAATGCAGGTGGTTGTATTCATCCAGGCAGCCCCAGTAGCGACCGTAGAGCGTTGCACCGTTCGCCAGAAATAACGCTCCCGCTATCATTTCGCCGTCGCGTATGGCCATGACTATGTGCAGGTGCTCGGGCAGGTTCTCCCTCAGTTGTTCGAAGAAGGCTTTGCTCAGGTAGGGCTGTTGGCCGCGTTTAAGGTAGGTGGCTTGATAGAATACGTAAAACGCCGACAGCACCTGATCTGAAATATCCCGCCCGTGAACGCGCCGGAAGCCGATGCCTTGCTCAGCCACTTGCCGCCGCTCTTTACGGATGGATTTGCGTTTGCGGGAGGTGAGTTCAGCCAGAAAGTCGTCAAACGATTCATAGCCGCGATTGTGCCAATGAAACTGGCAGCCAATGCGGTGGAGTTCCTGGTCGTGGCTGAGTAACGCTTGATCCGACTCATTCGGGAATAGCAGGTGCCAGGAGTGGGCGCCAAGCTTCTCGGTCAGGGTGGTTAGCAGATTGTCCAGCGTTAGAGGCGTTAGCTGTTCCCGGGCCTCCTCATTCAGCAGCAGACGTGGGCCTTGAGACGGCGTAAAAGGGACGGCGATCAGTAGCTTCGGGTAATAGGGTAGCCCGTGGCGTTGGTAGGCTTCCGCCCACCCCCAATCGAACACGTACTCGCCCATCGAATGGCTTTTCAGATAAGCGGGGGCCACGCCACAGATGTGGCCGTTGCGACGGAAAACCAGATGACTGGGTGTCCAGCCGGTTTCCGGGCGGGTGCAGCCGGAAGTCTCCAGCGCCTGAAAGAATTCGTAGCGAAGAAACGGATTTTCACAACCGGCCAGTCGCTGCCACTCCGCTTGGGGAATGTCGGCGATGCTGGCGCAGGTGGTTACCGTGATCTCGGGTGCTGCCATGATGATAGTGAACTCTTGTAAACCAAGGCCATACCATACGACAGAACCCGAGCGGTGATCACTATTTCATGTCAGCGCAGCGTTTCTCCATTTTTTTCTGCCATTTTTCCATACGCTTATGGTGCTTTTCCTGACGCTCGTCGTGGATTTCGCTCCAGATCACCCGCTGTTCGTCGGTAAGCATCAGACGGTCGGCCATTTCGGCGCGATGTTCCTGCATTTCCTGGCGGCGTTCTTCACGGTGTTCTTTGCTGAATTTACCTTTGCCTTCGCGGAAGTCTTCGCACATCTCTTTCTTGTTGTGCTTGCCTCCGTGATGGTCCATGCCTTTGTGATCATGGGCAAAGGCAGCCGGGCTGGCTGCGAACAGCGCCGCCATCAGAACGCCGGCGGTCATTACAGAAGTATGTGCTTTCATGATGTGTTCCTTTTTCGTGTTTGGACTGTCTACGGAACCCATGTTACGCCCTTGAAACGTCAGCGAGCGTCAGGCTTGTGTAAAGGTTGGGTAAAGAAAAAAATCGGCTCGGCAGAGGGGCTTAAGCACCGTGCTAGACTAGCTGCAGATAACGATTGAGGGGCAAAGATGCAAAATCGGGTATTGCTGGTTGAAGACGACGATGAGTTGAGACAATTGCTGTCGCGCTATCTGGCAACGCAAGGTTTCAGTGTCCGCGAGGCGGCCAATGGTCGTGATGGTTTGTCGCTGGCTTTGGGGCAGGATTGTGACATCGTGGTTCTGGATATCATGCTGCCCGATATCAATGGTCTGGATGTGCTGCGTGAGCTGCGAGGCAAAACCCATTTGCCGGTTATCTTGCTGACCGCCCGGGGTGACGAAACCGATCGGATTGTTGGGTTTGAAGTCGGTGCAGACGATTATATTCCCAAACCCTGTAATCCGCGTGAGCTGGTGGCTCGCTTGCAAGCTCTGTTGCGCCGGGTTGCCTGGGATCAGCAAGCCGATGTGGATGCCGGCCGGGTATACGGGGATCTTCGTGTGGAGCCTGATCAGCGCCGTATTTATCAGAACGAAAAGCCGCTTGAGCTGACCGCGACCGAATACGAGGTGTTGCAGGTTTTGCTTGCCCATGCCGGCAGCGTGGTTCGTAAAACCGATTTGATGCAATGGGCGTTAGGCCGCAGGCTCGAAGCCTACGACCGCACGCTGGACATGCACGTGAGCAACTTGCGCAAAAAACTTGGCAATGACGACCCGCCCAGAATCGAAACGGTGCGCGGTCTTGGATACAGCTATCGGGTCCCAACGGAATGATGCGTTTCAGGTTTACCTTGTTCTGGCGTATTTTCCTGTCGATCTGGCTGGCGATGGCGGTGACGGTTGTGGCCAGCCAGCTGGCCACCCGCTTTCTGCTGGATCGGGAACGCCAGGCCATTGTTCGTCAGGCCGGCTTGCAGGACATCGCCGGCGAAGCCATCAACCTGCAAGAGCAGCTGGGCCGGGCCGAGGCGCGGCGATTTTTGCGGATGGAAGGTGAGCGGCTGCAACTTCATTTGATGCTGATTGAACCGGACCAGGGCCACCACCGTTTGCCGCGCATGGTGCGCGAGCGCATGCAGTCAAACTGGCACCTGAGTAAACCTGCGGTATTGGATTTGGGCGGCGGGTATCAATTAATTGCCTGGCCCCGCATGGGCGCTGAAGGCTGGTTACATCCCGGGTTGTTCCGGATGTTTGAGCTGGTTCTGGCGTTTGTTGTTATCTCGCTGGCTTGCTGGTGGGTCGCCCGATTTGTCTCCCGGCCGCTCAAGCACATGGAGGGCACCGCTCGCTCGATTGCTAAAGGTGACACGGAATTGCGCGTGGCCGATACCATCGCCCGCCGCCGGGACGAAATTGGGCAGTTGGCCGCTGCGTTTAACGCCATGACCGATCGTTTGTGCCAACTGCTGGATCGGCACAATCGTTTGTTGAGAGATATCTCCCATGATTTGAGGACCCCTCTGGCGCGCCAGCGGGTTGCGATTGAACTGGCCAGTGACGAGGGCGCTGATCCGGCGCTTATGGAGAGCATTCTGCGGCAGAATGAGCGGCTTGAAACCATGACCGGCCAGATCCTGACTCTGTATCGGGTATCTGAAAATGGCAGTGCTTTCGAGCAGCAGCCCGTCAAACCCTTATCGCTGATCAATCGGGTATTGGGTGATGCTGGTGATTATGCCGAGCAGCAAGGGATAGATTGTAAATTGGTGGCAAGCGATGAAGTCGCGGCGGTTTCCATTTTGGGCGATTCGGGGTTGCTGCAGCGGGCATTCGATAACGTTCTGCAAAATGCGCTGGACCACACGCCGCCCGGACAATCTGTCGGTGTCGAGCTCTCGGTGACGAATGGCCAGGTGGTAGTGTCGATATCCGATGAAGGCCCCGGGGCGCCTGACGAGATGCTTGACCAGTTGTTCGAGCCTTTCTTTCGTGCCGACGAATCCCGAGGTGGTCAGGGCTGGGGCTTGGGGCTTTCCATTGCACGGGATATCATCCGTGCCCACGAGGGCTCGATCACCGCACAAAATCGGCCGCGCGGGGGGCTTCAGGTAACGCTTCAGTTACCGGTGTTCTTCGGAAGCTGACCGGGCTTTGGTCAGGGGAGGTTGTTCGGCTTCGCTGTCACGAGGTTTCAGATGAGTGGCATTCGAGAAATCGATGCCTTCTTGCAACTCGTCTTCTTCAAACCGAATGCCGCAGCCTGCTTTTCGGAATTTTGCCGGGCTGGCTGTGCCAGTAGTTCTGTTTTCACCGTCGTTGGATGTCATAGGTTGCCTCATGAGTAAAGATTACCCGGTTCCGTCAGGATACCTTGAGCGGGAAACGGAAGTGAAGAAAAGCCGTTTTATTGCACGGGTGTATCCGGTCAGTAGTCGTGAGGAGGTGCGCGAACGTGTCGCCGAGGCGCATCGGGATTATCCGGATGCCCGTCATGTCTGTTGGGGTTACCAGATTGGTCGCCCCGGCTCTGCGGCTGAAGCTGCCATGAACGATGACGGCGAGCCATCCGGCACGGCGGGCAAGCCGATTTTGAACGTGATTCAGCACAAAGATATGGGCGATGTGTTGGTGATTGTGGTGCGCTATTTCGGCGGCATCAAACTGGGTGCTGGCGGCTTGGTTCGTGCCTATGCCGGGGCTGCGGAAAGCGTGCTGTCGGAAGTCGGAAGAGAAATTCATCAAGCCCGCGTGCAAGCCCGTGTGGAACTCGACTTCGCCGACGAACAGCCGCTGCGGCATTGGTGCGATGGCCACGAAGGCACGATTGAATCGATTGAGTACAGTGCTAAAGTTCACGCGTTGGTTTCTGTCCCGGAAGTCCGGCAGGGCGAACTGTCCGCGTTTTGCGAATCGCAAAAGCTGGATTACCGTTTGGAAACCTGACCAGTCTGTCGGGTGGCACTGCAGGTACACCGGGTATAATGTGACAAACAAGCTCCAAAACAGGAGAACATCGATGCGCGTTTTAATGATTGCAGCCCTGACCATGATTCTGGCCGGTTGTGCCAGCAACGTGGTGACGGATTACAACACTTCGACCGTGTTCGGGAATTACAGCAGTTGGGCCTATGCTCCGATGGATCAAGGCACCGGATTCGCCTCCCTTGACGATGCTCGGGTGCGCAGTGCCGTTGAGCGGGAGCTCAACCGCAAGGCCATGAAAAAAGTTGCGAAGGATAACGCCGACCTGCTGGTTAGCTGGCAGATTGTGTCTGAGGAGCGGCTGGAACAGAGCGGATTGGGTCTGGGCTTCGGTTTTGGTCGTGGTAACTTTGGCTGGGCCCTGTCGGCACCGCCACCGGTTCGCGAAGTCACCGAAGGCAAGTTGGTGGTAGAGCTGGTTGATCAGGACAGCGCTGAAGTTGTTTGGCGTGCTGCCAGTCGCCGTTACCTGAATGAAAACCAGTCTCCGGAAACCCGGCGTAAACTGATTGATGAGGTTGTCGCGGAAATGTTTTCGAAATACCCTCCCGGCTTAAACTGATAAACCGACAGGATTTTGTTGATGGGTATGAAGAAGCGGGAAGGTGGCCTGGTCTTTTCCACCGAGCAAGGTCGCATGTGTCCGGGTTGCCGTAACCCGGTTTCCGAATGTGCGTGCGGCGAGCCAGTACAGCCGGAAGGCGATGGTGTCGTACGTGTCAGCCGCGAAACCAAAGGCCGGAAAGGCAAAGGCGTGACCTTGATTACCGGCATTCCCCTCGACAGCAAAGCGCTGAAAGACTACGCCAAAGTGCTAAAAGCAAAATGCGGCACAGGTGGTACAGTAAAAGACGGTGTGGTGGAGATCCAGGGCGATCATCGAGATCTGCTGGTGCCTTTGCTTCAGCAAAAAGGATGGACCGTGAAACGGTCCGGCGGCTGAAGTTCTATTCAATCCGATTTGTAAGGAACAAGAGGTATGCACCTTCTGGTACTGGGCGCTGGGGTCGTGGGAGTTACTACGGCCTGGTTTCTTCAGGCGCAGGGGCACCAGGTTACGGTGGTCGATCGTCAACCTCAATCCGGGCTGGAAACCAGTTACGCCAACGGTGGCCAGATCTCTGTCTCCCACGCGGAACCTTGGGCCAACCCGGCCGCGCCGCTGAAAGTCCTTAAGTGGCTTGCGCAACCCGAGGCTCCCTTGCTGTTTCGCCCGGGGCTGGATCCCTACCAGTGGCGCTGGGCGCTTTCGTTTCTCGGGCAGTGTACCTCGGCCAAAGCGGCTCATAACATCCGACAGATGGTGAACCTTGGCACCTATAGCCGGGGCCAGCTTCAGGTTTTGCGGAAAAATATTGATCTCGATTACGACCAGCTCGACAAGGGCATTCTTCATTTCTATACCAACCCCAAAGAATTCGAAGCGGCGTTAGAGCCGGCGCGGATTATGCGCGAACTGGGCTGTGATCGGCAGGTGGTTGAGGCGGATCGGGCGGTGGAGCTTGAACCGGCGTTGAAACCCGTTCGCCATCGTATTGCCGGCGCCACGTATACCTCAGAAGACGAAAGTGGTGATGCCCGGAAGTTTACCCAGGCACTGGCTGAACGCTGCCGCGAAGCCGGCGTCGAGTTTCTTTATGGCACCGAGGTGTTGGGTTTCGAGAAAGTGGGTGACCGGATTCTCGGGGTGCAGGCCTTGAGTGAGGGCAAACATCACACGCTCCGTGCCGATAGCTATGTACTGAGCCTGGGGAGTTTCAGTGCGGTGCTCGCCCGGCCGTTAGGTCTGTTTCTGAATATCTACCCGGCCAAGGGGTATTCCATTACGGTACCGGTCAAAAACGAAGAAGCTGCTTTTAACGTAAGTTTGACCGATGACGAGTTCAAGCTGGTTTACTCCCGCTTGGGGGATCGTATTCGGGTTGCCGGAACCGCAGAGCTGGGTGGTTATAGCCGGACTCTGAACGCCACCCGTTGCCGGGCCATCGTGCGCAGGGCGGCTGAGCTGATGCCAGAAGCCGCGCATTGGGAACAGGCCGCGTTCTGGAGCGGGCTCCGGCCAACAACGCCGTCCAATGTGCCTTACATCGGCAAAAGTCCGTTCAGCAATCTGTACCTGAATACCGGGCATGGCACTTTGGGTTGGACTCATTCCTGCGGCTCGGCGGCTGCGTTGGCAGACATCGTCAGCGGGCGAACGCCCGAGGTGGATTTCGCCTTTACCGGGCTGTGAGTCGCCCATAAAAAAGCCGGTGCGCGAGAACGTGCACCGGCTTTTGAGTTGGCAGAGAGATCACTCAGCCAACTGGTCCCGAATCAGTTTCTTGTTGATTTTACCAACGCTGGTTTTCGGTATGTCTTCTACGATATCAATTTGGCTGGGAATTGCCCACTTGTTGATTTCGCCGCTCTCTACAAATTTCTGCAGGTGCTGTTGAATGTCTTCCAAACCAACGTTTTCGCCGGGTTTTAGCGTTACCAGAGCGTAAGGCCGCTCGCCCCATTTCTCGTCGGGTACGCCCACCACGGCGGCACCGGCAACGGCCGGGTGCTGGCTGATCAGGTTTTCCAGATCCAGAGAAGACAACCACTCGCCGCCTGTTTTGATCACATCCTTGATCCGGTCTTTGATGGTGAGCGTGTTATTTGGCTCCATCGAGGCCACATCGCCGGTGTGTAGCCAGCCGCCTTGCCAGAGGTCTTCGCCTTTCTGGGGCTCTTTGAAATAGTTTTGGGTTAGCCAGGGTGCTCGGGCCACCACTTCACCTTTGGCTTCTCCGTCGTGGGCAACCGGCTTGCCACTCGGGTCCACAATTTCCAGCTCCACCATGGGTACTGCAATGCCGGTTTTTACGCGGATGTGGGTTTGCTCTTCCAATGGCAATTCCAGATCTTCCGGCTTGAGGTAGGTGGCACTCAACAACGGGCAGGTTTCCGACATACCGTAGCCGGTGTACATCTTGATGCCGAGTTTGGCCGCGGCATCACACAACCCCTTGGTCAGGGCGCTGCCGCCGATCAGTACGTGCCAGTTGCTGAGGTCTGCGGTTTTGATGGATTCGGTAGCCATCATCATCTGCATCACCGTAGGTACGCAATGCGACGTAGTGACCTTATGGGTTTTGATCAGATCCACCAGCAGTTCGGGCTCGTACCGGCCCGGATACACCTGTTTGATGCCCAGTAATGTGGCCGCATAAGGCACGCCCCACGCATGCACGTGGAACATGGGCGTTACCGGCATGTAAACCGAGGACGATCGCAGGAACGGCATCTCGTCGTAAGCCGACAGGGTGCCAGTCATGGCGAGCGTGTGCAGAACCAGCTGCCTGTGGCTGAAGTAAACCCCTTTGGGGTTGCCGGTTGTGCCGGTGGTGTAGAACGTCGTGGCAACGCTGTTTTCGTCGAAGTCCGGGAAGTCGAATTGCGTGTCCGCTTTGCCCAGCAATGCTTCGTATTCGCCGAGCGTGTTGATTGAGGTGTCGGCAGCGGAATCGTTGTCGGTAAGCTGGATCCAGGTTTTGACCGTCTGGATGTCGTCTTTCACGCCTTCAATAATCGGCATGAAATCATCGTGCACCAACACCACGTCGTCTTCAGCGTGGTTCATGGTATAGACGATCTGTTCCGGGGACAGCCGCACGTTCACGGTGTGCAGGATGGCGCCGATCATCGGAATGGCGAAGAAGCATTCTAGGTAACGGGGCGTGTCCCAATCCATCACCGCAACGGTATCTCCGGCTTTTACGCCGGCATCCGTCAGCGCGTTTGCCAGGCGGTGCACACGTTCAACCAGATCGCTGTAGGTGTACTTGCTGCGATTGGCGTAGACGATTTCCTGATCCGGGTTGTATCGGGGCCCGGACATCAGGAGGCGTTTGATCAGTAGCGGGTACTGGTAGGCATTTTCTGCTGGCTGAAGAATTTTTGTTTTGGCCATCTTGGAACACCTCGTGTCTTTTGTTTGTTGTTATTGCTCCCAGGGATTACCTTGGGTGCCTTTCATGGATTTGACGCCTATGTGCATGGCGGCTTTCGCCAGCATGTTGGCGCTCACCGGGGCTGTTATAAACAGGAAAACGGTGATCAGTACTTCGGAAATGCCAAAGCCGTGGCTGCTGAAATAGATCACGGAGCTGAGCATGATTGCGCCCACACCTACTGTGGTCGCTTTGGTCGGGCCATGCAAGCGGGTGAAAAAATCGGGCAGTCGGGCCAAACCGATGGCACCAACCAAGGTAAACGCGCCGCCCAGAAGCAGCAAGGCAGAGATAATGTATTCTGTCAGTGGACTCATGGAATGCCTCCTTCGGCCCGATTATTCGATGACGCTGCCGCGTTTCAGGTATTTAGCCATGGCAACGGTACTGACAAACCCCATGACCGCGATCAGCAAACCTGACTCGAGGTACATTCGCGAGTTGAAGGTAATGCCGAGCAGGATGATCATGGCGATGGCGTTGATATAGAGCGTGTCCAGTGCCAGCACGCGGTCTGGCGCGTCTGGACCAATGATCAGACGATACACGTTCAGTAAAGCCGCGATCATGACCATGGCGATGGTTATGTAGAGTGCAGTTATCATCATCGGAACATCTCCATCAGCGGCTTCTCGTATCGCTTGTGGATGGCATCGATGACCTCTTGCTCGTTTTCGGCATCCAGCGCGTGGATCAGAAGCGTTTTGTTGTCATCGCTGACATCGGCGCTTACGGTGCCCGGTGTCAGTGAAATGGTGCTTGCCAGTAACGAGATCGCCAGAGGGTGATCCAGTTGCAGGGGGTAGTTGACGAACACGGGTCTGGGCTGCCTGGGGTTAAGAATCAGCACCGCTACCTTGCAGCTGGCCACCAGAATATCCCAGATCACGATCAGTACGAACATCGGCATCCGCCAGACTTTAACGAAAGCCGGTCGCTCCGGCCAGAAGCCGTGTGTGATTTGCGGGATGATCCACGCCAGCAACAGGCCCATCACCACGCTGGCTCCGGAAATACCGTCGCTCAGGAATTGCCAGGTGCTGAATAGCACCAGACTGAGCCAGGGTTGCGGGAAATTCAAACGATCCAGCATCAGTTATCCTCCCCGAACATCGGTGTTGTGAGAATCTGAGTATAAGCGGAGGTGTCGAATAGCTGGGCGGCGGTGGCCTCCGTGTACTCGTTGATCGGGCCAGCAAAAGCCACGACCAGTACCGTCAGCCCGATCAGTGCGCCGGTTGATACCGAAACAACGCCTTTCATCGGCTCAGGTGGCTTGATGTGACCATCAATGGTGCGCCAGAACAGGATGCTCCCGGCGCGACTGTATGCAATAAGGGTGAGGAAACTGCCTCCCAGCAGTACAGACCACAGCCAGGCCATTTGAGGGCCGGGTTCGACCGATTTCAGTATCAGCACTTTGCCGAAGAAGCCGCTCAGCGGTGGTAAGCCTGCTGCGGCGACGGCGCCAACCATGAACAATACGCTGATGAGAGTCCGGTGCGGCATTTTGGGCGCGGTGATAATGCGATCCCCTGCGCTGCCTCGTTGAATGGCCACCAGCTCAGCAACCAGGAACAGGCCTGCCACGGTCCAGGTGGTGCTGAGCAGATAGAACAATGCTGCCGAAACACCCGCTTCGGAACCCAGGGCAACCGGCGCGAGCAAGGTGCCGACCGAGATAATAACTTGCCAGGCGATGAGCGTTTTCAGGTTGTTTGCGCCCAGAGCACCGATAACGCCCATCGACAGCGTAATCAGCGCCAGCGGGAACAGCCAGTCCATACCGAGGAACGCTAACTCTCCGGAATTTTCGCCAAAGATCAGCACATATACCCGAATGATGGCGTAAACACCGACTTTGGTCATGATTGCGAACAGGGCCGCTACCGGCGCCGTGGCTTTGGCGTAGGCTTTCGGCAGCCAGAAGCATAGCGGCAAGATTGCGGCCTTCAGGCCGAACACCACCAGCAGCATCATTGCGCCGGCTTTCACCAACGCCAGATTTTCTCCGGTCACCTGCGGCACTTTTACGGCCAGATCGGCCATGTTGAGGGTGCCCGTAACGCTGTAGATCATGCCCACGGCAATCAGGAAGATGGCTGAGCCGACAAGGTTCAAGGCAACATAGTGCAGCCCCGGCACCGTCCGAATCGTACCGCCGCCATGCATCAGCAGACCGTAAGAGGCAATCAGCAGCACTTCAAACGCCACAAACAGGTTGAACAGGTCGCCCGTCAGGAACGCAATGTTCAGGCCCATGATCTGGAACAGAAACAGTGTGTGGAACTGACGGTTACCTTCGTCTGCTCCGCCAATGGAGAATATGTGGGCGAACACCGCCAGCACCGCTGTCAGTACAAGCATCAGCGCGGCGAGGCGGTCGAGCACCAGCACGATGCCAAAGGGGGGCTGCCAGTTGCCGAAAGCGTATATCCGGTAGCTGCCGTCGTCGGCCAGGCCCACCAGAACGATCGAGGCGACCAAAACCAGCACGCTGGTGGTAATGGCCAGCGTTCGCCGCAAACTGATGGGCGCATAGCCCATAAAGGTCTGCAATATCCCGCCAAGTAACGGAATGGCGATGGGAGCAATGAGCCAGTGATTCATTTGCCGGTTTCCTCCTGTTCCTGCTTGCTGTTGGCAGGATGTGCCGGCGGGCAGCCGTCTACATGATCGTCATCGTTGTCGGCCAGATTCCGCAGAGACAGCACCACGACAAAGGCGGTCATGGCGAAGCCGATAACGATCGCGGTTAACACCAGTGCTTGGGGGAGCGGGTCAGAGTAGCTTTCCGCCGTGCCCAAGATCGGTTGTTGTGCGGTACTCAGCCGACCGGAGGCAAACAGGAACAGATTGACCCCGTAGGACAACAGCGTCAGCCCCATAACAACCGGGAAGGTACGAGCCCGCAATAACAGGTAAACGCCGGATGCGGTGAGCGTACCGATAACCAAAGCAAACAAAAGTTCCATTACGATTTCCTCCGCGGGCTCTTGATGGCTGAGTGCGGTGATACCCGGCCGATACTGACCAGAATCAGCAGAGTCGCGCCGATAACGGCGAGATAAACGCCCAGATCAAATATCAGCGCCGAGGCCACTTCAAACTTGCCGACCACCGGCCAGGTGATGTACCCGAACGTGGAGGTCAGGAACGGATAGCTGAAGGCCAGACTGCCTGCGCCGGCAATGGTGGCGAACAGCAATCCAAGGCCGATCACGTTGTGGTATTTGATGCCCACCCGGTCCTGAGTCCAGACCATGCCGTTGGCAACGTACTGGATGACCAGCGCCACCGAAGTGATCAGGCCAGCGATGAAACCGCCGCCCGGCATGTTGTGGCCTCTCAGGAAGATGTAAGCCGATACCATGAGCGCCATCGGCAACATCGGACGAGCGACCTGTTTCAACATCAGCGGATAGGCGTCACGGGTCCAGGTGTGACCTTGACCATCGCCCGGAGGCGGTGTCAGGGCGGTATTCTTGAGCATCGCGTAAATGCCCATAGCCGCAATGGCCAGCACGCTGATTTCACCCAGGGTATCGAAGCCCCGGAAGTCCACCAGGATCACGTTCACCACGTTGGTGCCGCCACCGCCGGGCTTGCTGTTCTCAAGGAAGAACTCGGAGATAGAGGTGAACGGCTGAGTCAGCATGGCCAGAGTGATCAGCGTCATGCCGGTGCCTGCCAGCAAGGCCAGAGCGATATCCCGTATCCGGCGTCCTTTCGGTGTCTCAAGCGGCGTCCACGACGGCATGTAGTACAGCGCCAGCATCAGCAGAACCATGGTGACCACCTCTACGGAGAGCTGGGTCATGGCCAGATCCGGCGCCGAGAAACGCGCGAAAGCCAATGCCACCATCAGGCCGACCACGCTGAGCAGTACCAATGCGGTGAAACGTTCACGATGGACGAACGCAGTCGCCAGCGCCGACACGATCAAAAAGCCTGCGCCAAGCGCGGTGGGCCAGTCGATAGGGGACAGGCCATTGCTGCCCACAAAGATGCCCAAATCCATGACCGGAACGATCGAAACCGCAATCACGCTGACCACCATCAACATGGCGTAGCGTTGCAAGGAGCCGTTCTCTATACGCGCTGTCAGGCGGTGAGCGAAGTCTTCGATACGCATCAGTACGGCTTCGAAGATCGCTTTCTCATCAATTTCCTTGAAACGCTCGTGGAAGTCGAAAAAACGCTGGCGCTGGCTGTACATCAACAGGCCACCAACGAACGCGGCAACACTCATCATCAACGGTAAATTGATGCCGTGCATCACCGCTAACTGGTAATCCGGAACGGCGCCACCCAGGGTTGCCTGAGCCGCAGAAAACAGCAGCGGGCCAACCGATATGGCAGGGAACATGCCCACCATAATGCAGGCAAATACCAGAATTTCTACCGGGAACTTCATATAGCGGGGTGGCTCATGAGGAGGGTAGATCGGCAGGTTCACCGGCTTGCCGTTAAAGAACACGTCGTGAATAAAACGAGCGGAGTAGGCAACCGCAAATATTCCCGCCAGAGTCGCGACGATGGGGGGGAGCCATGCCCATAAGCCGGGCAGATTCAGTGCCAGAGATTCGGCAAAGAACATCTCTTTACTCAGGAATCCGTTCAGCAACGGAACACCAGCCATGGACGACGCAGCAACCATCGCAAGGGTGGCTGTGTGGGGCATATAGCGCCACAAGCCGTTGATTCTGCGCATGTCCCGGGTGCCGGTTTCGTGGTCGATAATCCCGGCCGCCATAAACAGCGAGGCTTTAAAGGTGGCGTGGTTAATAACGTGAAAGAGGGCTGCAACCGCCGCCAGTTTGGTGCCCATGCCGAACAGCAGCGTGATCAAACCAAGATGGCTGACCGTCGAATGCGCCAGCAGACCCTTAAGGTCGTGCTTGAACATCGCCGTGTAGGCGCCGATCAGCAGTGTGGCCATGCCCGTAAAGCTGACCAGATAGAACCAAAGCTCCGTGCCGGCCAATGCCGGGTACAAACGCGCCATCAGGAAGATGCCGGCTTTCACCATGGTGGCCGAGTGCAGATACGCAGAAACCGGTGTCGGTGCTTGCATGGCATGGGGCAGCCAGAAATGGAACGGGAACTGCGCAGATTTGGTGAACGCCCCCAATAGGACCAGTGTCAGTGCGACCGGGTACATGGCGTGAGCTTTAATCAAATCGCCTGCAGCCAGCACATCATCCAGCTCGAAACTGCCAACAATGTTGCCGATGATCAGAATACCGGCCAGCAATGCCAGTCCGCCGCCACCGGTTACCGCCAGTGCCATCCGGGCACCTCGGCGGGCATCTTGTTTATGCGTCCAGTAACTGATCAGCAGGAATGAGGTCAGGCTGGTCACTTCCCAGAAAATAAGCATCAGCAACAGGTTGCCGGACAACACAATGCCCAACATAGAACCCTTGAAGCAGAGCAGCAGCGAGTAGAACTTTCTGACGTTTTCGCTGGCCTTCAAGTAGTAATGGGCGTAGATGATAATCAGCAACCCGATGACCAGAATCAGCAGTGCGAACATCAGCGCCAAGCCGTCAAGACGGAACGAGAAGGAAATTCCGATTGCCGGTAACCATTCGAAGCTGTGTAGAACAACACCTCCGTCGGCCAGCGTTGCCCAATGCGGAAACAGGGCCGCCAGCGCAATCAACGCGGGCACGGAAGAAGCAATAGCAATCGCTGTACGCCCTCCCTGCGCAAACAGGGGAGCAGCAATCGCGCCTAAAAAGGGCAGTAGGACAACCAGCGGTAGCGACATCGCAACCTCGTTTTTGGTGTTTTCAGGCGTGAATGTAGGGCGAAATGCCCCTCAAAGTGTAGTGGGCGGCCAGCCTCACTGCACAGAAAAACCGAGTAAGCACCGGTTTATACAGGGGTTAGTTGAACCTTGGCGGATCCGGAAAATAGGGAAGACGCCCACGCTGCAAGACAATGTCAGCGGGCTGGAGGAATCCTGGCGAAACGATGCGGCCGGTGGACCTTCCGGTCATGTTTGCTCCGTCAATGAAACTTGAAAGCTGATAATACGTGGCTCGCGGGGTAGGTCAAGTCAACATCACGCCAATCAAGTGTATACTGCCCAAAAATAATCGCTGAGAGAGAACCATGAGCACTCCGTATCCTAACCTTCTGAAACCGCTGGACCTTGGTTTTACCGAGTTGAAAAACCGCGTACTGATGGGCTCCATGCACACGGGGCTGGAAGACCGGTTCTGGAATATTCACAAGCTGGCCCGATACTTTGCCGAGCGTGCGGAAGGCGGCGTAGGCCTGATGGTAACGGGTGGTTTCTCGCCCAACCTAGCTGGCCAATTGGCGCCCTTGGCCTCCACGATGAATAATCGTGCCACGGCGTTGCTGCATCGCCACGTGACGGGCGCTGTGCATGAAGCGGGCGGCAAGATCTGTATGCAGTTGCTGCACGCAGGCCGTTACGGCTACCAGCCTCTGATTGTTTCCGCTTCGGCCACCAAAGCGCCGATCAGCCCTTTCAAAGCTCGAGCATTGTCCACCAAAGGCGTTGATCGCCATATCAACGACTTCGTGAATGCGGCCAAGCTGGCCAAGTTTGCCGGCTACGATGGCGTTGAGGTGATGGGCTCCGAAGGCTATTTCATAAACCAATTCCTGTGCGAACGTACCAACAAGCGTAAAGATAAGTGGGGCGGACCCTACGAAAACCGCATGCGTGTGCCGGTTGAGATCGTTCGCCGTATGCGCGAAGCGGTAGGCCCCGAGTTCATCATCATTTACCGTCTGTCGATGCTGGATCTGGTGGAAGGCGGCCAAACCTGGGATCAGATCGTGACCTTGGGTAAAGCCATTGAGAAAGCCGGCGCGACCATCATTAATACCGGCATTGGCTGGCACGAAGCCCGGGTACCCACCATCGTGACCTCCGTGCCCCGCGGCGGGTTTGCGGATGTAACCGCCAAGTTCTACGACGAAGTCGATATCCCGGTGTGCACCACCAACCGCATCAACACGCCCGAAAAGGGCGAAGAGATTATCGCAGACGGCAAAGCGGATATGGTGTCTATGGCGCGGCCGTTGTTGGCCGACAGCGAGTTCGTGCGCAAGGCCGAACAAGATCGCAGTGACGAGATCAACACCTGCATTGCCTGTAACCAGGCGTGTCTGGACCACGTATTCCAGGCCAAACGAGCGTCCTGTTTGGTGAACCCGCGCGCGTGTTTCGAAACGGAACTGGTACTGACGGTTGCACCGGTGGTGCGCAATGTTGCGGTAGTCGGAGCGGGACCTGCGGGCCTGGCGGCCGCCACAACCGCAGCCAAACGCGGTCACAAAGTGACGTTGTACGAAGCGGACGACAAAATTGGCGGTCAGTTCAACTACGCCAAGCGCATTCCGGGTAAGGAAGAATTCTACGAAACGCTGCGCTACTTCCAGCGCCAGATCGAGTTGTTGGAAATCGATCTGAAGCTCAACACCCGCGTGGATGCCGAATCGTTGAAGGCCGAGGGTTTTGACGACGTGATCATTGCCACCGGTGTTAAGCCAAGGACACCGAAAATTGAAGGTATCGATCATCCGAAAGTGCTTGGATACCTCGACGTGCTGCGCCACAACAAGCCGGTGGGTAAAACCGTTGCGGTGATCGGCGCGGGTGGTATTGGTTTCGATGTCAGTGAATTCCTGACTCACGACTTCGAGCGCCAACCTGAAGGTGAGCAGGTCAAAGTCAGTGATTGGCAGGCGGAGTGGGGTGTTCATCCGGAATTCGACGGGCCCGGTGGTTTGGCAGAGCGCGAGGCAACACCGACACCGCGCAAGATCTACCTGATGCAGCGGAGAACCAGCAAAGTAGGTGGTGGTCTGGGTAAAACCTCCGGTTGGGTGCACCGCAACAGCCTGAAGCACCGCGATGTGGAAATGCTGAAAGGATGCAGTTACGACCGCATCGATGACGAAGGCTTGCACATCACCGTGTCGGATAAAGATGGCAAAGAAATCGAGAAGAAAGTGCTGCCGGTTGATAACGTAGTGCTATGCGCCGGTCAGGAGTCGTTCCGCGAGCTATACGATCAGCTTGAAGGCGCGGGCCTGAAAGCGCACTTGATCGGCGGCGCGGATCTGGCAGAAGAGCTGGATGCGAAGCGAGCGATTCGCCAAGGTACCGAAGTGGCTGCAGCACTCTGATGCTGCTGTTCCTTGCCCAAAAGTGACTGTAGTGGTCACTTTTGGGCACTGTGGGGTTGAGGCCTTACCGAACGGCTTTCAGCGCGTTCGAAATGGCCTCGGCCTCGGCTTCCAGCACCTGACTGTGTAAGCTTTGCCCTTGCTCGCGAGCGTGCTTGATTTGCTTGCACTTCATCTCATAGAGCCGGCTTAAAACCTCGGACTGGCTTTGCCTTAATAATCTGTTCACGGCGTCTTCCCCTTCGTACATCTGTCGGGATTCCTTACACTAGCAGCCTAAAACAGGCCTTTCACGAAGATCGCTGCATAACACGCGCCAGAACTAAGCGGCAAATCATTACCGCCCAAACCGGGCACGATAAGCTCCGGGCGCTAATCCCGTGTGTTTTCTGAACAAACGGCTAAACGAACTCACATCCTCGTAACCAACCAAACGCGTCACCTCCTCAATTGTGAGCCGAGAGTTTTCCAGATGCTGACGGGCCGATTCGATACGTAAAACCTGTAAGTAACCGGTGGGGGTGTCGCCTGTTGCTGCCTTAAAGCGACGGATCAACGAACGTTCGGTTAACCCGCTCAATGACGCCAAAGATGCCAGTGTCACCGGCTCGCTGTAATGTGTGTCTAGCCACTCCTGAACCGTAAGGATTTCAGCGTCGGAATGGTACCGGCGAGCCTGAAGCGCACTGTAAGGCGCCTGACTCGACCGACCCGCGTCAATCACAAACGCCTTCGCCAACTCCCGGGCAACCTGTGCACCCGCATGCCGCTCTACGAGATACACCCCAAGATCCCACCAAGCCATCCCGCCCCCGGCGCAGGCAACGTGGCCATCCACCGTTACCAGCCGATCCGGTTGCAAATCCACGTTCGGAAATCGCTGCCGGAATTGATTGCTAAACCCCCAATGGGTGGTCGCTTGTTTACCCTCCAACAACCCGGCTTCAGCCAACAAAAAAGCCCCGGTGCAATTACTCGCAATTCGCACCTGATCTTCGTTTGAGGACTGGAACTGCGAAAGCCAATCCACCAAGCCCGGATTTTCGGCTAATACCTGATCAATCGGTGCGCCAATGGTCGGAATGATCACCAGATCGTTTTCACCCAGCGCGGTAACATCCTGCCAGGAGCCGTCCGCACCAATGGTCAGCCCATTGATACACCGACAGGCCTCGCCGGTTTCCGTCAGCAAGTGCGTTCGGAAATACGGATGCGGTGACTCGCCATGAACCCGCGCCCAAGTCACACCGGCCAGACGAAACAGATCAATCACCCCTGTAATCGCGCTGGCAAGCGCCCCGTTAAAACCAATAATCGTGACGGTTTTCACAAAGATAACCCCTGATAAACAAAACTAGGCCACCCATCTCAAAAGTAGGGAACTGCTGCGGGAGAGGGCTTCCGAGAGTGTGCGCAGCAGGGAAGCTGCGCAGAAGCCTACAGGGATGTATTTACGGCGTCTCTCGGAAGCCCTCTCCCGCAGAAGTTCCCGGCAGCATAGTAAGGTAATGGCGGTTTTAGCCAAGAATAAGTCAGAAACGACAATTTCAACAACCGTAACGGTTGTGAGAGGCTATAGCCAATCAACAGGAGAACACGAATGACCGACACCCTGATCGACCGCCGCGACCTGGCATTCCAGCTCTACGAAGTCATGGACACCGAAGCCCTGACCAAGCGCGAGCGCTTCAGCGAACACAGCAAAGAAACCTTCGATGCCGTCATCGAAACCGCTGACAAAATGGCAAAAGAAAAGTTTGCCAACCACAACAGCGCCGCCGATAAAGACGAACCCAAGTTCGTTAACGGCCAGGTTGAAATGCTCCCCGAGGTCAAAGAAGCCTTCGACGCCTACGCCGAAGCCGGCTTTCTCGCCGGGCGCTATGATTACGAACTGGGCGGCATGCAATTGCCAGAATCGGTCATGGCCGCCTGCAACGGCTTCTTCACAGCCGCCAACCCCGGCACTGCCGGCTACCCGTTCCTGACCACGGCAGCGGCCAACCTGATTCGCGTGTTCGGCAACGACCAACAAAAAGCGACTATCCTGCCGAACATGCTCAATGGCCGCTTCAGCGGCACCATGGCCCTGACCGAACCCCACGCCGGGTCCAGCCTCGCCGATATCCGCACCTCTGCCACGCCCACCGATGACGGGCACTACCTGATCAAAGGCGCGAAGATATACATCTCCGGCGGCGAACAAAGCATCACCGAAAACATCGTTCACATGGTGCTGGCCAAAATCAAAGGTGCCCCGGCCGGTGTGAAAGGCATCTCCCTGTTTGTCGTCCCCAAATTCCACGTAGACGAAAACGGAGATCCGGGGGAGCGCAACGGTGTGAGCCTGGCCGGCCTGATTCACAAGCTCGGCTACCGCGGCACCACCAGTACCGCCCTGAGCTTTGGCGACGACGCCCCGTGCCACGGCTATTTGGTGGGTGAACCCCACCAAGGCCTGAAGTACATGTTCCAGATGATGAACGAAGCCCGCATTGGTGTCGGCATGGGCGCGGCGGTAATTGGCTACCGGGGTTATATGCACAGCCTCGAATACGCCAAAGATCGTTTGCAGGGCCGCAAAGCCAGCGAGAAAAACCCGGAAAGCCCGCAAGTGCCGATCATCGATCACGCCGACGTGCGCCGCATGCTGCTGGCCCAGAAAGCATACAGCGAAGGTGGCTTGGCGCTGTGCCTTTACGGTGCCCGCTTGATGGACGAACTACACACCCATCCGGATGAACAAAAGCGTGCTGAAGCCGGCAAACTGCTGGACCTGCTGACTCCGGTGATCAAAGCCTGGCCCTCGGAATTTGGCCCCAAAGCGAACGATCTGGCCATTCAGGTATACGGCGGTGCAGGCTACACCCGGGAATACCCGGTGGAGCAATGCTGGCGTGACAACCGCTTGAACCCGATTCACGAAGGCACCAACGGCATTCAGGCTCTGGATCTTCTGGGCCGGAAGATCTGGCAAGACCAAAGTCATGGGCTGCAGTTGTTGATGCAGGAAATGCAGGCCGACCTGCAAGCCGCTACCACAGACCGTTGCCAGCAGTGGGCGTTGTCACTAAGTGAAACCTTGCAGCAAGCGGTGAAAGTGACTCAGAGCCTGGGTAAATCCCTGATGGGTGGCGAAGTGGATAAAACCCTGGCCAACGCCAGCTGCTACTTGCACCTGTTCGGGCACATTGTGGTTGCCTGGATGTGGCTGCGTCAGGCCAATGCCGCTGCCAATGCGTTGGCTTCCGTGAACAGTGATAGCGAACGCAACTTCTACCAAGGCAAGTTGCAGGCGGCCCAGTACTTCTTTCACTGGGAATTGCCAACGGTGGCGCAGGACTTGGTATTGCTCCGAAATCAGGATGATACCTGTTTGAACATGAAAGCTGATTGGTTCTGAGTTTACCGCTTTGTGGACTGGTATATCCCAGAAATATGACGCGCGGGCGACGGGGAGGGGTTTTCAGGACCGTTGAGGGCCATGGACGGCCCGAAACGAGCCTACAGGGACGTACTCGTGGGCGTGTCCTGAAAAGCCCTCCCCGTTGACCGCGCAGCCTCCCGAACACCCAGGCTAGGTTGCCAAATTAGAGGACAAGAACAATGTCATTGGTAAACGTAGAAAAGCAGGGCCACATCCTGCTGATCGGACTGAACCGCCCGGAAAAAATGAACGCCATGAACCGGGCTATGTATCACGAAATCGCTGCCGCCTATCACCAGCTGCAAAACGACCCGGAACTGCGCGTCGCAGTGATGTACGCAGAGGGTGACCACTTCACCAGCGGCCTGCAGCTGGATGATTGGGCGGGAGTTTTTGCCGGTGGCACCGGTATCGAACCCGCCGAAGGTGAACTGGATCCTTTTCACATTACGGGTGAAGCTCTCACCAAACCGGTTGTCTTCGCGGCCCAAGGCATTTGTTTCACCTGCGGTGTGGAAATGATGCTCAACACCGACATCCGTGTGGCGGCCAAAGGTACCCGCTTTGCCCAGCTTGAAGTGCAGCGCGGCATATTCGCCTGCGGCGGCGCTACGATTCGGCTGCAGCGAGAAATCGGCTGGGGAAATGCTCAGCGCTATTTGCTGACCGGTGACGAATGGACGGCTGAACAAGCCTATCAATGGGGTTTGATTCAAGAACTGGTCGAACCCGGTGAGCAGCTGAACAAAGCTCTAGAGATTGCCGAAAAGATCGCGAAAGCCGCACCGTTGGGTGTTCAGGGCAGTTTGAAATCGTCCAAAATCGCCGTTAGTGAAGGGCAGGAAACCGCTAAGCAGCGGTTGTTTCCCGACCTTGGCCCCGTGATGGCCAGCGAAGATGTTAAAGAAGGTATACAGTCGTTTCTCGAAAGACGGGAAGCTGTTTTTAAAGGAAAGTAAGAGTAAAGCAGGTTCCGGTTGTTTGCCGGAACCTGCTCAGGGTTCAGGCCGCGTCAGACTTGCGGGTTTTAGCCTTGCCAGCGGCAGCCGCAGCAGCGACTTCCGCGGCATAATCCGCATACTTGGCCATTAACTCCTCCTTGCGATCCGGATCCCAGTTAATCTTCGACAAATCACCTTCGTAGTGATCAATCACCCGCTTATCCATTGTCTCCGACCACCATTTCGGGAAATACGCCGGCAGCAGCATTGATGCATAACCGCTGGGTAACTGCGGCGCGTCCTCAAAATGACGCAACGCCTGGAAACTCCGGCTCGGATGAGCGTGATGATCCGAATGCCGTTGCAACTGATACAGGAACAGATTGGTCACAATATTGTTGCTGTTCCAGCTATGCTCCGGCTTGGTCCGTTCGTACTTACCGTTTTCGTTCTTTTGGCGCAGCAGACCGTAGTGTTCGATGTAATTTACACTTTCCAGCAAACTGGCTCCGTAAATCGCCTGGCCAGCAAGGAAAGGAACCGCACGCGGACCGCAAATCAGCGTGGTGGCACCAAAGAAGCCGGCGCTCATGGCCCAGCCTTGTAGCAGCTCGTTATCCAGGCTCCAGAAACCCTTACCCTTGCGGGCCAGACGCGCCTTCTCGATCTTGACAGCGGATTTCAGTCCCCCCACCACCGTGCGCGGTAAAAACTTCCAGAAACTCTCGCCCATCTTGCTGCTGGCGGGATCTTCCGGAGTGGCTACCCGCTTGTGATGGCCAAAATTGTGCTCAACCACGAAATGGGTGTAACCGGTTGGTGCCAAGGCAGCCATGGCCATCAGCTTGTTTAATTTGTTCGATTTATGGCCCAGCTCATGAGCGGTATTGATCCCGATGCCATTGATGGCCCCCACCGAAAGGGTTAAGCCGATTTTGTCTTCGAGTGGCACGTTCTTTCGGCTTGCCAGCCAGGCGCCCATAAACGTCAGGACGTATTGGGTGGGGATAAACGCTTTAACAATCCGGTCGTAGTACTTGTCGTGTTCCAGAGTTTTTACGGCGTCTTCGGGCGGATTGCTTTTATCCACGCCTACTGCTCGGTCCAGGGCGGGAATAACGCCGTGAATCAAAATTGGCCCGGTCCACGCCAACGCTTTCAGTTTTTTCGGAGCGATGGCATACGCGCCCAGTGCCGCCACACCAATGCCGGGCAGTGCCGGGCCGAGTAACCACAAGTAACGCTTTGGGTCTTTCCAGTCTTTACCGGCCGGGCGGGCGGAGGTGTTGTGTGATGTGTCAGAAGATATTTGGACTTTGGCATTCATAGCAGGCGCTCCCTCTTGTTCGTTGTTCTAATCAATCTATGTCGGACAATCTGTCAATACAACAATATATGCGATATCTGGCCTGGAATGATAAGTTCGGCAAATTGGCGTAAAGCGGAACGGTGGTCCATTCTTCGGGTAATAAAAACAACAAGGACATATCGAGATGAGTGCTACAAACCCCGCGCGGGCGGTTATTTCCTGGAGTGCTCAGGAGTGGGTTCGAGAGTACATACGAACAAAGCAGCAGGCGGAAATTGTTTATCAGGATCCGTCCGGGCAGATGATGATCGTGCACGAAGTGTTGCACGATATTCTAAGCCGGGCCGGTCATGATTTTTTGGTGTTAGGCACCGGAAAAGTGCTCGGCGTTGAACGGATACTGCTGATCGACGGTAAAGAGTTAACGAAACAGTAATTCTGCGGTAATTGCGATCGAATGGCTGGAGCTCTACGCTAGAAACACTACAGTCATGAACCAACAGAAGGAAATGTTATGAACAAGCTCACACTAAGTGCACTGGCGCTCCTGATGACGCTCGGCCTTGCAGCTTGCAGTTCCGAAAGCGACGAAGGCGCTGATTTCGAGCAAGCCGGCGAAAACGCTGCGGAAATGATGGACGATGCCGCCGATTCTGCGGAAGAGGGCATGGAAGAAGCGACCGGCACCGACGAGAGCGCGTTGGGCGAGATTCAGGAAGGCTTTGAAGAAGCCGGTGACAAAATGGAAGAAGCCGCTGACGACACAAGCGACGCTATGGAAGAAGCGGCAGACGATGTTGCCAAATAAGTCTGTTGCATAAGCAGTTCACGAAAAGGCGCCATTCAGGCGCCTTTTTTGTGCCTTGCACACCCTGTCTTTTATCGGTCATTGAATTGACACGAAATCGAGGCGAGCCTGTCATACAAAGTCAGGACACTGATCTCTCGACAACGCCGGATGGCTCAATAATTCAAGAGAGAGAAAGTATGGCTAAGCACGATCTTGATTCCAATTATCTGGACCCAGACTACGAACCGGTGGTGAATCACGCGGGCAACCGTCCCTTTGATCAGGTGTTGACGACACGAATGCAGCGCCGTGCGGTTCTGAAAGGATCGGTAGGAGCCGCCCTGGCCAGCCTGGTGGGTGTAGGGCTTGCGGGCTGCGGCAGCAGTGATGACGATGGTTCAGCCTCTGCACCTGATGGCACCGGTGGCCCGGGCAGTCAAACGCCTGATCTTTCTATGGGCTTCAACGCGGTGCCTGTTTCCAATGCCAATCACGTGGTGGTACCGGAAGGTTATACCACGACGGCGTTTCTGCCTTGGGGCACCCCGATTACCGGTAGCTACCCGGCCTACAAAGCGGATGGCACCAATACCGGTGCCGAGCAAGAACAGCAAATGGGTATGCATCACGATGGCGTGCATTTCTTTCCCATCGATCTGAAAGCGGGAGGCAGCAGTTCCACCGAAGGCTTGCTGGTGATGAACCACGAGTACATAAACCAATCCGCTTTGCATGCAAATGGCGCCACGGGCGCAAGTGCGAATGGCGGGGTGCGTCCCGCCGATGAAGTGCGTAAGGAAATTGCCGCGCACGGTGTGTCAGTGGTCCACATCAAACAAGATGAAAATGGCACCTGGGACATCGTGTTTGGCAGCCCGTTCAACCGTCGCGTTACCGGCGGTACTGAAATGGACATTCGCGGCCCGCTCCGGGGCTACGCCAAACTGGCAACCAAGTTTAGTCCGGCCGGAGAGCGCACGCGCGGTACCTTGAACAATTGTTCCATGGGGCCGACACCTTGGGGCACCTATCTGGCCGCCGAGGAAAACTGGCACGGCTACTTTGCCAACAAAACGCAGGGTGTTCGCCCGCGTGAACAGGTTCGCCACGGCGTGGACGGAACCTCCCGCTACGACTGGGAGCTGGCGGATAACGGCGCTGATGCCTATGTGCGCTTTGATGTGACTCCAGGTATTGGCGCTGCGGCCGACGATTACCGGAACGAAGCCAATACCTTCGGTTACATGGTTGAAATCGATCCTTTCACGCCCGAAAGTGCGCCGCAGAAACGTACGGCCCTGGGGCGTTTTGGCCATGAAGGCGTGATCTTCGCCCCGGCCAAAGAAGGGCAACCCGTGGTGTGCTATTCCGGTGACGATTCCCGGTTTGAGTACATCTACAAGTTTGTCTCGTCCCAGCCCTACTACGCGGCGACGGCGGGTGGGTATTTGCTGGATGAAGGCACTCTGTACGTGGCGCGCTTTGACGACGATGGCACCGGTGAATGGCTGCCGCTCGATCTGAGCGATGCCGGTTTTGCCGCCAAGGTCACCGCCGCCAAGGGCACCACTGTGGGCACCATTGCGTTTGATGGTTTTGACAGCCAGGCGGATGTACTGCTGAATACCCGTCTGGCGGCGGATATTGCCGGTGCCACGCCGATGGATCGGCCAGAGTGGGGCGCCGTAGATCCGAATACGGGAGAGGTTTATTTCACCCTGACCAACAACTCCAGGCGCACCGAAGAACAAACCGACGCTGCCAACCCGATTGCCAATAATCAGAATGGCCACATCATTCGCTGGAAGGAAGCGGAGAATAACCACACAGCCACGCGCTTTGACTGGGATATTTTTGTGTTTGCCGGTGAGCAAGGCACAGAAACGGTGGTTGATGGCGAAGCCGTTGTTACCTTGAATGACGACAACATCTTCAACAGTCCGGATGGTTTGTGGTTTGACTATAACGGACGGTTGTGGATTCAGACGGACGGTCGGGACGAAGCGCCGTATCAGAACAATATGATGCTGGCGGCGAACCCGGAAACCCGGGAAATCAAACGATTCTTTGTTGGGCCGCAGGGTTGCGAAGTGACCGGAGTCACCGGAACGCCGGACATGGCCACTCTGTTTGTGAATATCCAGCACCCCGCAGCTAACTGGCCGGATGCCAGTGATCCAAGACCCCGGGATGCCACGGTGATCGTGACCCGCGACGACGGCGGGGTGATTGGCAGTTGATCCCGCCAATGTAAGGTTAGCCGCGCGGCTGGAACATGGCGGGCTTTGCAAGCGAGCAAGCCCGCTATGCTAGACTTGGGAAAAACCACTTCTAGGAGCCGCGATCTTGGCCGAATCGGAATATATACCCCGCAACGACGATCCCCAGCAACCCGCAAAAGATTCTGCACGCAACCTGGCGGTTATCGTATACATCCTTCAGGCGTTGTCTTTCTTTCTGGGCGGCATCACCGGCCTGGTGGGCGTAATCGTCAATTACGTCAAACTGGACGACGTTCGTGGCACCTGGGTTGAAAGCCACTTTCGCTGGCAAATCCGTACCTTCTGGATTGGTTTACTTTGGACGGTGATTGGCATCGTCACCACGCCGTTGATTATTGGGTGGTTCATCTTGCTGGGCACATCCATCTGGGTCATCTACAAAATTGTCAAAGGCGCGTTGGCGCTGAACGACCGGAAAACCGTGTAACCTTTCGTTGTTCCCTTCTTAACTCCTCGCTTCCCTTCTTCTAAAGACTCTGCCTCATTAATTGGGGCGGAGTCTGTGCCTCTCTGTCTTCTAAAACGGGTGCTTCTGCATGCCGTATTGAAATATTGTCTTACATAATTTTAATGGTTGGGGTTTGAACAACTGCGACTGGTTTGTCTACGCTGACCCTAGATTATCTTAATGTAATAAAAAGGATTTATTTTGAGATGTGCGTCTCGGTTTTGGTTCTGACCGCCTGCTAATGGCGAAATTGACGCTGGCCACTGACCTTTGGGTCACAGGCCGAAGCCAGGTCTTGGCCTAATATGACGACCGATAAGGCTGAAAGCCCAAGTTGATAACAACGAAAAAGCACTAGGGGAGCGTTTGAATGGTACGAAAGAATTTGTTGGCAGGGGCCGCGGTAGGTCTCTGTATCGCAGCAACATCTCACGCGGTATACGCACAGCCGGTGCAGCACGAAAGTGAGGTGTCCATTCTCGGCAGTTACATCGATCCGGACAGTGACCGCACCGATGAATACGGTACAGCGGTGCGCGGCATGTACAGCCATCGCCTGAACAAGAACTGGTGGTTCGAACCCCAGTTTTTTATGGCGACCATAGAAACCGGCATTGACGGTGCCACCGACCATTACCAGCAGGGTGCTGGTGCGGATATAAACTACCGCCTGTTTGGTGCAGAAACCTTCAGCCCTTACGCCTCCCTTGGTGTGGGCGTTTCCCGAAACGATGTATTCAATAACAGCGCCAGCGAGTTTGATGGCTACGCAAACGCGGCCCTAGGGTTCATCACCTCGCCCTTTACGACGACGGGCTTGCGTATGCGAGCTGAGGCCCGATACCTCTGGGATGCCTTCGAGGACAATTACTCGGATCTGCATTTTAGTCTCGGCTTGACCGTTCCGATTGGCGCGACACGCACCCGCATTGTTGAAAAAACGGTGGTCATCGAGAAACCCGTAGTGGTTGAGAAAAGCCTGGCAGACTCGGACAGCGACGGCGTGGTCGATGGTGTAGATCAGTGCCCGAATACTCTGGAAGGCCTCGAAGTGAACGCGGTAGGTTGTGTTGAAACAACCCAAGCCCAGACGGTTGTCCTGCAGGGTGTGACCTTTGAATTTAACTCGGATCGCCTGACCGCGAATGCCCGGGACATTCTGATCAGCACGGCTGACGCGTTAAAAGGCCAGCCGGATCTTAAAGTGGAACTGGCCGGATACACCGATAGCCAGGGTTCCGCAGCCTACAATCTCGAATTGTCGAAAGAGCGTGCGAACGCAGTTCGCAATTATCTACTGGATCTGGGCGTTGCTCCTGAGCAGCTAACGGCCAACGGCTATGGTGAGGCCAACCCGATACGCAGCAACGACACTGAGGAAGGTCGTGAACGTAACCGCCGCGTTGAATTCAATGTTATCTCGGTGACGGCCGGGGAGGGTGTTTGATCATGAAGTTGAGTAACCTGAATTTCCCATTGATCCTGTTGCTGACAGCGTTGCTGTCACTGGCAGGCTGTGAGGCAGATAGCTCTGGTTCCGGCACAACTGCAAATGGAACCGAGCAGTTTGATTCTGATGGTGATGGCATACCAGATAACGAAGATTCTTGCCCGAACGCCGGCAACGACGGCGTGGATGCTGATGCGGACGGTATTGATGACGCCTGTGACGGCGAAACCTCCAATCAGGACGATATCGATGGTGACGGCGTTCTCAATGGTGTGGATAACTGCCCGTTGATTCCGAACCCGGACCAGCTGAACACAGATCGTGATTTGTACGGCGATGCCTGCGATATCGATTCCGATGGCGACGGTGTTGACGACAAGGTAAAAAATGACGATGGCAGCTACACCGATACGGGCGCCGATAACTGTCCGTTGATCGCCAATGCGTCTCAGGCTGACCGTGACGGAAATGGTGTGGGTGATGCCTGTGATACTGATGCAGACGGAGATGGGGTGCCCGATAAAGTCTTGGATGAGGCTACCGGCCAGTTTTCGGTGCTTGATCCGGCCGACGGTGGCGATAACTGCCCACTGGAAGCGAATGCGGGTCAGGAAGATGCGAATGGCGACGGCGTAGGTGATGCGTGTTCAGCCGACAAAGACGAAGATGGAGACGGTGTTGTTACTGGAGACAATTGCCCGTCGGTGTCCAATCCGAACCAGGAAGATACCGATTCTGACGGAACTGGCGATGCCTGTGATGTGGATATGGATGGCGACGGTGTCGATGATAAAATCGAAATAGCCGGTAACTTCAGTCCTAAGCTGATTGGCGCAGACAATTGTCCGTATGTGCCTAACGGTGCAGATCAAGCAGGCGTTGACGGCGTAGGTAATCAGACCGACACCGACGGTGACGGCGTGGGTGACGCGTGTGACCGTGTTAATGACATCGAGTTCGCTTGCGGCGTTGGAGAACAGTTCACGCCGATGTTGGCTAGCGACAGCCAGATCGCTGCGGTGGCTTCCGTAGACGAATCTGCTTGCTTGTTGCCTGCGTTGGGTGGCCTGCTATGCAACGTCAGCAATGAAGGCAATGTGATTGATGATGACCTCGCCAATTTTGCGACCATTCAGAACACCAACTTGCTCGGTCTTTCGAACGTTAGCCTCCGCGTAGCGGCCACGTCTGGTTTTGCCTACCCTGGCCAAAACGTGATTGGTGTGTCGATTGCAGAAGCACCACAATTGGTGCAGTTGGGGCTGCTGACCAACGGTGGTTTGAAAGTACGGACCCTGTTGGACGGTGAAATTCAGGAAGAGTCTGATGGGCAGGTCGGTTATGAGCTGGATCTGTTAGGCATATCCGGTCTATTGGGCGGCGATGAGGTTGGTTTCCTGGTGTTCCAGACTTCAAAGCGCTTTGATTCGGTGGAAGTGGTCAGTGGCGGATTCCAGCTTCTGTCACTGTTGGATGAATTCAACGTACACGCTGTGTGCGCGTCCAAAACCGAAGTTCAGGTGCCGTAACAATAGCCTGAATTACGCAAAAAGGCCGGCAAATTGCCGGCCTTTTTGTTGTTTGTCGAACACGTTCGCTCAGTCTTCTGTGACCTCATCCAGCCGCATTGCACTGATCATCCCCGCAAACCCCATCAACCCCAGCACGATAATCACCGCAACATTGGAGATCAGTGAAATCGCAGCGGTTAGCCCACCGGTGGCTAGCAACAAAATGCCAATCACTGTATTGCTGACCGAAGTGTAATCAGTGCGCTTGTTGCCACCAGCCATATCCACCAGATAGGTTTTACGGCCAAGGCGAACGCCTGCGTGGGCAATGCTCAGAATGAAGAAGGCAACCGGGTAGAACCAGGCCCCACCGAAGCCTGGGCCGAACACGAGGGCCAGGCAACCCACACCCACGCAAATACCACTGGCCATGGCAGCACCACGTATCATCACCCGGCGGCTGGAGGTATCCGCAGCCCAGCCCCAGAAACTGGCGCTGAGGGAGCTGGCCAGACTGCTGGCGAGCAGGAATACGCCGAGCATCCAGCCGATGTCAGATTCTTTCTGAGCCAGTACCACGAAGTAAGGCGACGCCAGCGCAGAGCACAGCAACAAGGCCCGGGTAATCACGAAGTTCCGGAACAGGGTGTCGGTGCGCAACAACGACAGGCTTTTAAAGGCTTCCGCCAATGCATTACCTCCGCCATCGGTTTCACCCGCGTATTCTTCCACTCCGGCAAACAGAAGACCGGCGATAATCCACATGCTGGCGGCGAGCAACAGTAGCAAAGCGTAAAAGCCAATGGTGGGGTCGCCCCGGTCCCAGAATAGCAGCGCGGTCAGAATCACGGTTGCGGTGCCGCCCAAAGTGCTGGCCAAACCGGACAAGCGGCCCCGGCGGGTTTTGGGGATGCATTTGCCCTGCACATCCTTCATGGAGACAGAGCAAAAGCCTCGGGATAACGAGAACACAATGAGAGCGGCAACAATGCCGCCGCCCGCTGCGTAGCCCT
Source organism: Marinobacter sp. MDS2 (assembly GCF_030718085.1). Taxonomy (NCBI): domain Bacteria; kingdom Pseudomonadati; phylum Pseudomonadota; class Gammaproteobacteria; order Pseudomonadales; family Marinobacteraceae; genus Marinobacter; species Marinobacter sp. MDS2. Next base: position 994,657 of record NZ_JAVAJF010000001.1, on the reverse strand, counting down.
CAAGAAACCACACACTGGCCGCCATGGCCATCACGCTCAGGGCTTGCCCGAAACTGCCTAGCGTCCAGAACCATTTGCGCACGGCTTTGCGCCGAACCCAGGCCCCGATCACCATTTGAGGAACCATCGAGCCCGATTCGCGAATGGGCACCAGCCAGGCCACCAGTGCCGGTGCACCGACTGCGCTCATCAGCCAGGCCAGAACCGTTTTCGGGCTGATCAGCAGGTCGCCCAGCTTGGTCAGTACGTTACTGAACAGGATCAAAAAGAAATTACGAGGCACCTCCCGGCAGGCTTCGGCGGGGATGTCTTTGCAAACACGGGCGTCTTCTTCGTTGGCGATCAGGCTGTATAACTGATCAATTGAATAGGAGGACTTTTCGGACAAGGTGGCTACTCCGGCGAAGGGTTTCGCCAAGCATAGCAGGAGCGGGGAAGTTGCTTAAGGGCCGGCTGATGCAGTCGTGGCCGACTACACCAGGTGGTGATCCCAATACAGAGGTAGTTGGACAATGTCCTGCGCCGGTTGATGTGCGCCAAGCCGAACCAGTTTGCCTTGGCCCGAGGAAATCAGAAAGTCACCGCCGGCTAATGCCTGTACGCCCGAACAATCGGGAATCGAGGCTTTTGCGAGCAGTTTGCCGGTACTGCCTTGAAAAACCACCGCCGTGCCACCGACCGGAGAGGCGGCTGCCACCAGATCGTTCTCCGGATGGGCGATCACGCTGGCAATGTAGTTGGCAAGGCCCGCTTGGGTTTCGTCGTCAAAACGAATTTCTGTAAGCCGGTTGTGTTCCATCCGGGCAAGCAAGGCCGGCATTTCGTGCCTCGGGCCCTGGTGTTGGTAGGCGACATAGACGTTGCCGGAAGGGTGAACGTCCAGGTGTCTAAGGCTCTGTTGATGGTGGCTTGGATTCAGGCGGCCGACAATCTCTCCTGAACGGCGGTTCATCAGAATCAGCGCCGGTGCCATGGTGTCCAGATTAAGCTTGAGGCGGTCGTAATCCGGATGGGTGAGAATGCCCCCCAAGGCAATGGCCAGGGTTTCGCCATCCGGGTGCAGGGTAATCTGGTGCGGACCTATGCCGGCCAGTTCGAAGGTATTTGCCCGCTGGTAGTTTTGCTCGGCATCGTAAACCGCCACGATGCCTTCGCCGGGTTCATAACGGCTGGCGGTGGCGTACAGCCAGCGCCCGTCCGGGGAAAATACGCCGTGGCCGACGAAGTGTTCGCCTTGCGCGGCGTCAATCTGGTGAAGGCGTTTGCCGGTACGGGCATCCAGTACGTAAAAACTCCACCCTGGCCGGCGCTCGAAGAACACCAGCTGGTTGCCCACTGGGCGGGTGCAGCCGCTGTGGCAACGGGTTTTCACCGGTGAAAACCAAAGCGGCTGGCCTTTCAGGTCGAAAGCGCTCACCCCGAAGGTGCCATCCGGCTTGCCCACAGCCGCGGAATATTGCTCGGGATTAAAACCGGGCTTTCGAGGCAGCAGGCTACAGCCGCTCAAGCTCAAAGCAGCGCTGCCGGCAAGAGCCGTTTTCAATAGTTGGCGTCGGCGTCTATCCATTAGAGCTGGCCCTTTAATCCCCGTCACTGGAGTTGAAGCCGCGCACGATGCCCAAGGCAACGGCGGCCTGGTCGTTGACCAGTGTGGCGAGCTGCGACACATCTACGTACAGCCCTTGCAGGGTTCGAAAGGCAGTGTCGTCCGATAGCAGCGTGATCATCGGTTGATCTGCCGCCGGGAAGTTATCCAGTGCCTCGTTAAATTGTTGCAGGATTCGGTCGGCGAGTGCCGATTCGCCGTTCCGTTTCAGTAAGCTCAGAAACTCGGGCAGAAAATGTTGTTGCAGCCCGCGTAGGGTCGCTTCCACCGACAACAGGGTGGCGCCACTGCGCCAAGCATCGGTGATGTAAGGGTTGCGCTTGCCGTTACCGCGCAGCCCCATGGGCTTGGCCAATCGACGCTCTTCCAGAATCTCCAAAGTGGCCATCGCCGCCTTGATGGTGGCGGTATGATAGGCCACGGTGTTTAGATAGGGCGGTTTGAAATTGTGCCAGTCCGTTCTGAGCTGTTCGCTGTTTGAAGCCAGATGCGTTGTGACACGGGTAAGCAGCGCGCAGCTGTGCTCGGCGGGTAATGCGCGTTCGCTGGAGGCCAATGCCTCATCGAACAGCAGGTATTCCAGCATCGGGAAACCCTGAACCGCTACGCCGGATTGTTCAATGAGTTCAGCGGTGATGGGCTGGTCTGATTTCGTCAGGTAACCAGCTTTGCGAGCAACCAGGTTTTTCGGGTCTGGCCAGAATTGAAATTGCCAGGCCAGATTGTTGTTTTCTATCGGCCCGAAATCGACAAAACGTACCTGTTGCCAGGCCAGAAAGGCATCGAGCCAATGTTGTTCAAGCTGTTCTCTGCCCGCCTCGTTGGGGGTTGTGCAGTAGCTGCTGGCTTGGTCTGCAAGCTGACCGGTTCGCTTGGCCAGCAAGTCGTAGCCGGACTGAATCGATGGATGCCAGCCTGCGCGGGCACTTTCCGGCCCATCCATCGGTGCCGCCGCAAAGCTCATGGAGGTGGCAACGGCGAGGGCCGAAACGCAAAAGGCTCGAATGATGGGCTCCATGGCAACTCCTTAAAGCGAATTGAGAAAATCGATCAGTGCGTGTCGGTCACTGGCGGGCAGTTGACGGTAACGGTCGGCCGCGGCTTGTGCTTCGCCGCCGTGCCAAAGAATGGCTTCTTCCGGCGTGCGGGCCCGGCCATCATGCAGGAAGCCGGCTTGCGGGTTCACCACGTTGACCAGTCCGGTGCCCCACAGGGGTGGCGTACGCCATTCGTTGCCGTCGGCCAAAAATTCATCACGCCCGTCCGCCAAGGCAGGCCCCAAGTCGTGCAACAACAGATCGGTATAAGGCCAGATGGTCTGGTTGCTGAGGTCCGGGCGGTCAGCGATTTGGCCTGTGGTGTGTTTGGGCGTGTGGCACGCCGCACAGCCAATTTCGTTAAAACGCCTGGCGCCTTGCTGAACGGTTTCCTGATCCAGGTTGCGCCGAGCGGGAACGGCCAGACTCTTGGCGTAGAAGGTGACAAAACCGGCGACTTTATCGGTCACTTCAGGTGCGCCGCCATCTGGAAATTGCGCGCAATTCTGCTCAGGTGTGCAGTCGGTAGCGGGTTTCAGGCTGGAGGTCAGCCCCATGTCGCCGGCGAATGCTCCCATGCTTTGTTGGTGTACGTTAGGCTCGGCAGCTTTCCAGCCGAAGCGGCCGGGCACAGTCTGGTTGGTCGCCAAATCCCAAACCTGATTCAGTTTACCGGAGATGCCGTTTTTGTCTTCGTCGTCGGGATCGGCCAACGCCTCAAGATCGCCGATTGGAATAGCTTCCAGTAAACCCATACCGATCATTTGCGGCGCTACGCGAGGAGAAATCAACAAATCTTCCGGTAGCGGGCCGTAGTTGGGGTTATCAATATGGTACGCCGGTTTGCGCAAAGAAACCTGATGGCCATCGGGTAACGTTTCGGTGACTGGTTGCCATTCGATACGCAGGTTGGCTTCCGGCTTTGCCGCCGGCAAAGCTGCGGTCTGGAGTTGAGCACCATAAACAGGAGCCGGTTTGAAACCTTGCGTGCGGAGTATATCCGCGTCTTTCAGCGGATCTGCCGGTACCGCTAGCCGAAGGAACAAGGAGACGGGTGGTTCGTCCACACCCGGAGGATGGCCGCGGCCATCTTTGATGTGACAGCCCTGACAGGAGTTGGTGTTGAACAGTGGCCCGAGGCCATCGCGGGCATCGGTGCTGGCCGGTGCTTCAACCCAGGGGTTTCGGAAGAAGCTGTTACCCACGCTGAAATCCAGCCGTTTGGTCATCGACAGGTTGGCTTGGGGCAGCGAATAGGCGTTGGTGTCGGCTTGCTTGACGGTGCCTTCACCACCGGTATTCGGTGTGGTTTGTATCGGGTAGCCAGAATGGCTATCGGCGAAAACAGGAACGCTGGCGATTGCCAGCGTTCCCCAAATCAGTACGTTTTTCATCGTGCCTCAGAATGCGTGGCCGGCATCGTCAGGGGACAGCGCTTCAATCCCGAGCTGGCGCGCGGCTTGTTCGATGGAGCCGGTCTGTTCAACAAGCGCCATGATGGCGTTATTCACAATCTTCGCACCTTCGTTGTTGGCCGGAGCAATCATGGTATCAAAGGCCATGGGGTTGTTGCTGCTTTCCGCGCGTGCTTTCAGTTGCCCCAAGGCTTGCATGGAAGCGTCCAGCTGAGCGTTCAGGCGCGCATCCAATTCGGGGTTGCTGGCCTCGACCAGGTCGGATAGAGACGGGCCGCTAACCAAACTGCCGTCTACGCGGCGGTAAGTGCCGGTGTACACATTCTGGATACCCTGACCATTGTAGTAATGGGAGTTGTGGGTGTTATCGCTGAAACAGTCGTGCTCGTCTTCGTAGGAGTTGGCTTCCAGAGCCACCTTCATGCGCTCGCCGGCCAATTCACCCAGAGACAACGAGCCCATGCCGAACAGCATTTTCTGAACCGCTTCGTCTGCATCGCCGTTTGTCAGTTCACTGCGGTAGTTGTCATCACTACCTGGCGCCCACTGAGCTACCATCCATTCCAGGTCGGAAACCAGCAGGTCGGTCACGGCATCCAGGTACTGGCCGCGGCGGTCGCAATTGCCGTTGGTGCAGTCGGAACCGGTCGCGTAATCAGTGACCGGTCGCTCGCCGGCGCCTTGTTCAAAACCGTGCTGATCCTGGCCCCACAGCAGGAATTCAACGGCGTGATAGCCGGTGGCGACGTTGGCTTCAGAACCGCCAATCTCGTTCAGGTTCGCGAGCAGTTCCGGCGTTAATACCGTGGTATCCAGAGTTTCTCCGCCCACGTTAACGCTGGTGTTACCGATGATGTTGGCCGTTGCACCCGCGTTACCCAGTTCGTACTGGTAATCGTCGGCTTTAACGTAATCGATCAGGCCTTCATCCAGCGGCCAAGCGTTCAACTGACCTTCCCAATCGTCTACCACGGTGTTGCCGAACCGGAATACTTCAGTTTGCTGGTAGGGCGCCCGGGCAGCAAGCCAGGCTTCTTTGGCCGCTTGCAGGTTCGCTTCGGTCGGGTTGGCAATCAGTTGGTCGGTGGCGTGATCCAGCACTTTGGCTGTGATCAGTGCATCCTGGTAATTCGCGTGTGCCACGTCTGCATAATGAGAAACAACAGAGGCTTTGGTGACCGGTTCAGACTGGGCGGCAGTATTCGTGAAAGCGCAACCGGTGGAAAGCGTGGCGGCAATGGTGATGGCCAGTGGAGCCGGGCGGAACAAAGCGGTCATTAAGAACTCCGTGCAACGTAGATGTGGGTGGTAATGGGAAGTATTAGCGTTTGCATTATGAGGTGCCTGATTACTTTGACGCAAGAATTTTTTACTGATGCTACGAAGAGTGGCCGTTGGTGTTGTTTGTAGCCGATGACTGCGGCTTAATGGACGGCTTAAATCAGGAGCCCGATATGTTGAGTTACCTTCACGCCTTCCACGCTGGAAACTTTGCAGATGTGCAAAAGCATGCGGCATTGACCCTGGCGTTGACCATGATGCAAGCCAAAAAAACGGCTATTGCTTGTTTCGACACTCACGCTGGCAGTGCGCTGTACGATTTGACCAGCGAACGTGCCAGAAAGACCGCAGAAGCCGATGCCGGTATTCACCGTTTGTGGTCGATACGAGGACAGCTGAAATCTCCGGACTGGCAACCCATGGTGGAGTTGCTGGACAGCTTGAACAAGGGCTCGGAAACCTTGTCACGGTACCCTGGCTCGCCGGCTTGGTTTGCGAACGTCGGCCGGCCCGGGGATTCCATAACAACCTTCGAGTTACACCCCACCGAGGGGCAGCATCTGGAAAATTGGGGCGAAAAGAGCGGTGTTCGCGTTATGAATGAAGACGGGTTGAACGGGTTATTAACGTGTTTGCCCCCTGCGCAACCCAGGCTGCTGACATTGATCGACCCGTCCTATGAAGTGAAAGACGAATACGACCAAGTCGCGAAGACCTTGGCTCAGGCCTGGAAGAAATGCCGCCACGGTGTCTATTTGATTTGGTACCCCATGCTGACCAGCGGGCTGCAGCAACAGCTGATGACAGGTGTGGAAAACAGCGGTGTGCGTAAAGTACTGCGCAGTGAAGTAATGCTTGATCAGCCACCCGAGCGGGGCATGGTTGGTTCTGGCATGTTGGTGGTTAATCCGCCCTGGGGCTTTGATCAGCGGCTTAGCGATATGCTGGCGGAGCTTGAAGGCGAGGCTAGACTAGGAGTGTCGGCCAGTCTTTCCTGGTTGGTACCCGAATAACACAAAGGGAGACGGGTTTTGGCGACGACGGAAAGGGACAACGAGCAACCTTGCCTGCCAGGCGGCTTGATACCTCTGGATCAGTGGAGCATGCCCGATGTTTCGGTGCACAAAACACTGCGTGCAGGGTTCAAGGATATCCTGGAGCAATTGCGCTCAGGGCTCACGCCCGAGAGTGAAGCCTTTGAAAGTCTGGATGATTTGCCTTCCTTGCCAGCGAAGAAACTGAAGCGATATGCGCCGGAACCGGATGCTTCAGCTTTAGCCTCGGCGATACTGGAACAGCTCGAAGCGCTGCGCCAACAAGGCGTACATAATCGTCAGGTAAGTTTTATCGTCGCGCCGCCGTTTTCGGGGGTGCCTGATGCCCTGTTAACCTTGCCGGCCCGGGTCATCGAGCCACCGGATAATCTCTTGATGAGCGAGCAAGACGCAGACCGTTGGTGGGACGAGCAGTTAAGTGATGATGACTGGGTTCTGCCTGAATTGGCCAACTTCTGGTTACGCCACCGTTCCGGTTTGCACCTGTTGAAGTCTTTCTTTGCTCGCGTGGCTATGGATGGTGCGGGCCGCGGAATCGTGGCGTGTTCGAGTTGGTGTTGGCAGTTCTGGGTCAGGTATTGGCCAGAAATCCACGTGGGGCCGTTAACCTTGGCGCCATTGGATTCGGAGCGTCTCACCGATTGGTTGGATTTTTTGGCCCGTGGCGGAAATGGGCGCTCAATGACGGCGCGAATGACCAACGACGGCCACTATGTGTTGCCACCGAAGACCGACGAATCCAAAGAAAAATACAGTTGTTTTACGCAGGATCTCGCCAACGCGGCCAGAGGTAACCGGGGCGTTGCCCACGCAATTTGGCAACGCGCCTTGCGAGCCAAACCGGAAGAAAACGCTGATCAGGATGAAGACGGAGCCAGTAAAACCGCCGAGTGCTGGGTTGTGCCGTTTGATCAGTTAAGTTTGCCCGGCGTGCCTCAGGGATCCGGCCAGCAGGCGGGCATTGTGTTGCACGCGATCATGCTGCACAGCAGTTTGACCATTGCTTCCCTTGAGCGGGTCACAGGCATTGCAGGTGCTGAGTTGAAATTGCTGTTGTCCCGTTTTCTGCGGGCAGATCTGATTGTTCAGGATGAGAACACGCAAGCGTATCGGCCAACTGCGTTGGGCTACCCGTCTGTCCGCAAATATCTGCAGGCGCGCGGATTTTCGGTAGATGGGTTCTAGGAGCAGATAATGGAAGAGTTAGGGCTAAAGGACGCACTGTCCAGCATCACGTCAGGCGCAATCATCGAAGCCATTTCAGTGGTGGTGCTGGCTTCATTGCTGATTATGGCGATTCAGAAGCTGGTACCCATGCTGGCTCAAAAGTTGTCCGGTAAACCTCGTTTGTACCTCTTGGCAGCGGTGCCCTTGCTTCGGCTGGTGATTATTGTTTT